>CAZJAG010000113.1:0-6814 GCA_964543735.1 uncultured Porphyrobacter sp.
GAAACGCTCAAGAGCTGGACCATCGCATCCAGTCTTGTCGGATTGACCGGCTTTGCAATGGTCTTGTTACTCGCCGCGTTGACGTGATGCAGTGACAATCGCCTCTACCAAGGCGGGAACCGGTTGATCACCTGAAAAGCACATCGCGCCGATTGGGACACTGAGAGCGGTCAATTGCGAGGCGACCAATCCGGCAGGCATAAAGTGGTCTGCGCGATTGGCTACGCGTTGCTCCAATGTGGCTTGATCCAGCTCAAGCAGGCAAAAAATGACCCGCCGTTGGCTTTCCATGATCAACCTTTGCTGGACATATTGGGTCAGCGCCGAACAGGCCAGCACAGCTGGCCCCCGCGCTTCTGATGCTGCGCGAAGAATGCTGTCCAACCACAGCTTGCGGTCAGCGTCGTCTAATGGCTCGCCACGCGCCATCTTGGCTCGATTGGACTGCGGATGATAATCGTCACCTTCAAGGAAGGTGATATCCAAACGTTTTGCCAAGGCCTGACCCACGGTGGACTTGCCACAACCGCTGGGCCCCATAATGACAAACAGCGCTGACGTCATGAGTGTGAATGAGCGTCGCGCGCGAAGGTGCGCCGAGTGCGGAATTTAGCCGACGAGATTGGCAAAGCTCTGGGCAATCGATGCGAGAGGCTCTTCCGGATTGTCATGCTCGACGTAGAAGCGGGTGAGGCCCGCCTGCTCGCTATTCTCGAGGATGGAAGCGAAATCTATGGTGCCACTCCCAACGGAGACCATCTCGCCGTCTTTGGAGCGGTCTTTGATGTGGCAAGAACTAAAGCGTCCCGGCGCTTTTTCAAAAAGCGTGAGCGGATCAACATTTGCGTCCGCAACCCAGAAGAAGTCGATTTCCATATCCACCAGTTCGGGATCAGTCCGCTCTAGCAGAATGTCGTATCCGTTCTCGCCATCCTGCTCGATGAATTCAAATTCGTGGTTGTGATAGCCCAGTTTCAGGCCCTGTTGCTTGGCAACGGCTCCACGCTCGTTGAATAAGTCGGCTAAGGCGCGATAGCCATCAGGCGTGCGTTCCTCTTCGGGTATCCACCCAAGGTAGAGACGATCTTGCCCAAGTATCTTCGCCGCTTCCATGTCGGCCTCGAGCCCTTCTTTGAGGGCAGGAAGGCGGAAATGCCCTGAGCGGCTGGTTAATCCCAAATCGTCGATGATCGCACGAACGTCTTCGGCCTTGTGCTTGAACAGTCCCGCGGTTTCGACGTCTTTGTAGCCAATTTGCGCGACCGCTTCCAAAGTTGCCTTTGCATCTTTTTCGAAGAGATCGCGAACAGTGTAGAGTTGAACGCCCAAAATTCCTTCATATGGCTTTGCCGACGCAGCTTCGCTGGTTTCCCGTTGCTCGGTGCATCCCGCTATCAATCCGAGACCGAGTGCTCCTGTTCCCGCCAAAAAGCCTCGGCGAGCGGGGTGCATCATTGTCATGCGAGTGTTCCTTCCTTCATTTGCTGCGCCGCATAGTCAGCCGCGCGAGCGGTTAGGGCCATGAATGTAAGCGAGGGGTTTTGACAGGCTACCGAAGCAAAGGCGGAGCCATCTGTGGCAAATACATTGGGCACGTCGTGGCACTGATTGAATGCGTTGAGAACCGATTCTGAAGGGTCATTGCCCATGCGTGCGCCGCCCATCTCATGGATGCAGTTGCCCGGAATAGGCTCGTTTTCGAAAGGCTGGATATCGACTGCGCCCGCCGCCTCCAGCATGGCGACTGCATCTCGCTTCATGGCGATGCGCATCTTTCGCTCGTTCTCACCCCAGCGCACGTCCATATGGACTTGCGGAATTCCGTAGGCATCGACTTTCGTTGGATGCAAAGTCACCCGATTGTCTGCGTTGGGCAAATGCTCGCCAAAGGCTTGCAGCCGAAGATACCAATCGCCCGGTTTGCGCAATTCGTTCTTCAAGTCTGCACCAAATTTGCTCCCGCCCAAGGCTCTGGTCCACGACGGGCGGCTGCTTTGACCCTGGTAGCCAAAGCCCCTCAAAAACTCGCCATCGGTGCGATTGTCGAGATTGGCATAGCGAGCAATATAAATCCCATTGGGCCGTCTGCCAGCGAAATAGTCTTCCTCAAATCCGGGCATGCGCCCCATCGCGCCGACGCGCGTGTGATGATCCATTACGTAGCGGCCCAGAACGCCGCTCGAGTTTGCGAGCCCACTAGGAAACGTCTCCGAGATCGAGTTGAGCAAGATTTGGACCGAACCTACCGTAGACGCGCAAAGAAAGATCACCTTTGCGGTGATGTCTTGCCGATCTTTCGTCAGCCGGTTGACCACCCGCACTCCACTCGCCTTCTTGGCCTTTGGCTCATACAAAATCTGCTCGACCAAACTGTCCGGCATGATTGTCATATTGCCGGTCCGTTCAGCGGCAGGCAGCGCCCCGGAAACGCTGGAATAGTATCCGCCGAAAGAGCAGCCCCTTTCGCACTCGTTGCGGAACTGGCAACTCCCCCGGCCAAGCGAGAGCTGTTCCTCGGTTGGCTTGGTCAGATGCGCAGCACGCCCGATCATGAAGCGACGATCGGGAAAGGCGGATTCGATCCCCTGTTTCGCTGCTTTCTCAACGCAGGTCATGTCCATTGAGGGTTGAAAGACGCTGTCGGGCAGTTGCGGCAAGCCCTCTGCCGAGCCGCTAATGCCTACAAACCGTTCGACATGTTCATACCATGGGACAAGGTCCGCGTATCGGATTGGCCAGTCATTGCCGTGGCCATCTGCCTTATTGGCGCTGAAATCCATCTCGCTCCAGCGATAGCTCTGGCGTGCCCACATAAGCGATTTGCCGCCCACTTGATCCCCACGGAGCCAATCGAAGGGCGTGTCATTGGCTTCAGAATACGGGTTTTCGCGGTCGTTGATGAAGAAGTTTCGTGTACTCTCGCGAAAGGCGTAACAGGTGCTCTGCTTGTAGTAATCGCTTTCGGCGAGTTTGGGATCAACCCGGTCGCGGAACTCCATGTCCCACGGCTCTTTTAGCTCACCGACATAGTCCTCACCCGGCTTAGTATCCTTGCCGCGTTCAAGAACCAGAACTTTGAATCCCTTCTCGGCAAACTCTTTCGCAGCGAACCCGCCGGACATTCCCGAACCAACGACAATGACGTCAAATTCTTCGCTTTCAGACATTCATGTTTCCTTCTAGTCCCACGCAGATTATTCGTGGATCAAACACCACGATCGAGCCAGGCATTGCCAACTTCAGAGAGCGGCAAGCAGGCTTCATAGCGGCCGGGAATTTCTTCATACGAGAGTTCCTGAGTGGCTTCCTCGGAGGTGTAAAAGCCGAAGATCACCATGTTTCTCAGCTGGTTCCATGCCGCAACAGCCTCACCTGTGGCTTCGCCAGAAGCGAGCTTGGTGAGAACCGCATCAAGCTTACCCTGATCCACATTGTCGAAAGAGGTCAGGCCTTCGTCTTGCGCGAAAGCGGCAATCGCTTCGAGCCCGCCAGCAAACTCCGTCTGCTGATCGGCGGTAAAATGTGCGCCAAACACGGCCTGAACATATTCCGGAACGCGCGCAGCAATCGCGCCAGGAGTGTCAGTTTGCGGGATGATACGATCAGACAAGCTTCGGACGAGCGGCATCAGACCGTCGAGCGAGGATGGGGCAAGACTGCATCCCGCAAGCGAGCCCATAAGCGGCAGTGCAACAGCTGCGCCTGCAATCGTCACAGTCCCGCGCAAGAGAGAGCGCCTGTCTAGCGAAGTGGAGTGCGATGTCATGATCATTCGTCCCCCACGGAGTTTTCTAGCTGAGTACGAACAAGGTAAAGCAGCGCAAAGACTGCGATCAGAACTGCAGGGAAATACACCAGCTTAGACAGTGCACCCTGACCTGCCGCAACCTCAACCGCAGTGCCCTCAAGCCCGCTTGCTTCTGCGCTGGCTCTTGCGCTGTCGATCCATCCCCCAATGATCGGGTTCCAGATCGTCAGAGCAAACATACCAGCAGCGCCAACAAGGCTCATGCCAAGTGCGCCCGAGCGCGGCACATACTGCGCGGTCACACCGATCATTGTCGGCCAGAAATAGCACACACCCAAGGCAAAAATTATCGCCGAGACGTAGACCATCGCCCCACTCGCAGAGGCCATCAGGAAAAGCCCAAGCGTTGTCATGACTGCGCTCATCAGCAAGACACCGACAGGGTTGAGCGCATGGATCAGCGGTCCAGCGAAATAGCGACCCACAGCCATAATGCCCGTGACCATGCCCAGCACAATCATGGCCTGACCGGGAAGATCACCAAGCTGTGCACCAAGGATGCGATCCACCCATTGCTGGGTTCCCAGCTCTGACGTTGAAGTGACACTCATGATCGCCATTAGCGCGATCAGGAGCATAGCATCCCGCGCACGCCCTGCACGAAACAGGATCAGCACAAAGGTGAGGCCCAGAGCCAAGAGCAGCGGAAGGATGAATGTTCCAGGCAGCCCAGCCACCAAATCGTTTGGTGTGCCGATAAGCACCAGGAGGCCGAAGATTGCGCTCATCAAGATCACGCCTTTGGCATCGAGATCAACGATCCGCTCGCTTTCGGGCACGTCCGGGAAATGGGTTGTGAACACCATGAAGCCATAGATCGCGGTCGGGATCAGCATGACCGCGATTTGCGGTTGCCATCCAATCCCAGCGTTGGTCATGAGGTATGAGACCACCGCGCCGATTACGATGCCACCGGGGAACCATACATGAAAGCGGTTCAACCATTTGGTCTTCTCCTCTTTGTAGAGATCGGCGACCAGGGGGTTGCAGGCCGCCTCTACCGAGCCATTGGCGAACCCGATGAAGAATGTTGAAATCAGCAGTCCCAGGAAACCATCGGCCATAATGGTCAGGCCGAGCCCAAGCAGATGGCCCACAAACGCCAATATCATGATCAGGCGCGGCCCAAGCTTGTTGTAGAGAAAGCCAAATACGATCATTGCCAGCGGAAAGCCCAGAAAGGCCATGGAGTTGACCCAGCCAAGCTGGGTATCGCTGAGCGCGAACTCTTCGGACAGCTGTGTCAGGATGCCGGCGCGAATTGCAAAGGTCATCGCCGTCACAATCAGCGAGATACAGCTAAGCCAGAACAGCCGATCCCGATTGATTGCAGATGGCGCGCTTGCGCTCATCGTTGCTGTTGTCATGTTCTTTCTCTCCCTAATCCCGTCGTTCAGGTTTTGATGCCGAGCGTCCGGTCAATTTTACCCCGATCAAGGTCGCCACCCGCGAAATCGTCAAACGCGTAGGGGGTCGGCCTGATTAGATGATCCGCGATAAACGGAGCACCTTCCGCAGCACCCTGTTCGGGATGTTTGAAGCAGCACTCCCATTCGAGCACAGCCCATCCGTCAAAATCATATTGTGTCAGCTTGCTGAAAATCTGGCGGAAATCGACCTGACCATCGCCGAGTGAACGGAAGCGTCCCGCGCGCTCCTGCCAGTCGCGATAGCCACCATAAACGCCAGTGCGCGCATCAGGGCGGAATTCCGCGTCCTTTACGTGGAACGCTTTGATCCGCTCGTGATAGCGATCAATAAAGGCGAGATAATCGAGCTGTTGCAGCACAAAGTGGCTGGGGTCGTAGAGGATGTTGGCACGCGGGTGATCGTCCACAGCGTCCAGGAACGCCTCGAAACTCGCGCCATCATGCAAGTCCTCGCCAGGATGAATTTCGAAGGCGACATCGATTCCGTTCTCCTCATAGCAATCGAGGATCGGGCGCCAGCGCTTGGCAAGCTCGGCAAACCCTGCTTCGACGAGTCCTGCAGGGCGCTGCGGCCATGGGTAGACCAAATGCCACATAAGCGCTCCGGGGAAACTGGGCACCGCTTTCAGGCCCAAACGCCGTGAGGCAATTGCAGCCTTTTTCATTTGATCGACAGCCCATTCCTGCCGCGCCGCAGGATTGCCGTTAACGGTCTCTGGAGCAAATGCATCGAACAGTTCATCATAAGCGGGATGAACCGCGACCAATTGACCCTGCAAATGCGTGGCCAGTTCGGTGATGGTGATACCGCGTTCTGCGCATCGGCCCGCCAGCTCGTCACAATAGTCCTGACTTTCGGCAGCCAGATCTAGATCCATACAACGAATATCATTGGAGGGGATCTGCACACCCTTATAGCCAAGGCCGGAGACCCACTCACAGATGGAATCGAGCGAGTTGTATGGGGCCTCGTCGCGCATAAACTGAGCCAGGAAAATGGCTGGGCCTCTTATTTCTTTCATGCGAGCAGTCCTTTTCGGTCTGGCCCAAAAGCTGGGGCCTTGATGTCTATCCAGTCGCCGCCTGCCGCGCTGCTGGCGATGGCAGCTTCAAGAAACGCCATGCCGCGCAGGGCTTCCGCCATGCCGGGCACACCGTGCTGGGCCGGCACATCACCAGCGCGGATGGCGGCGGCAAAGAATTTGTAGAGATTGGCGAAGGCTTCGAGATAGCCCTCTGGGTGACCAGAGGGCGTCCTGCATCGCGCCAGCGCTTCCTCGCATAGGGGTTTGTCGACGCCAGCGCGGTGGACGCGGTAGGCATCGCCGCCGCGCCGTTCGATCAGGCTGTTTGGCTCCATCTGGCGCCATTCCAGCGCGCCATGCTCGCCGTAGATCTGGATCAACAGATCATTTTCTTCGCCCGCGCAAACCTGGCTCGAGATCAATACGCCGGTCGCGCCGTTTTCCAGAGTGAAGGACATCTCATTGTCATCATCGAGCTGGCGGTCAAGAAAGTGGCTACGTAATCTGGCGGAGAGTTTGTCCATCCGCGAATGGGCGATGAATTCGGCCAA
>CAZJAG010000114.1:0-6748 GCA_964543735.1 uncultured Porphyrobacter sp.
GCGGCGGCTTCAGCGAGCGGATACATCTTGTCCATCACCGGGCGCAATTCGCGCGATGCGAACAGCGGCCAAGCGGTTTGCGCAATCTCCTCGGCCAAAGCTGATTTGAAAGCATCGGAGCGCGGGCGCAAAGTCGATCCGGTCAGAGTCAGCCGCTTGCTCATAATGAAAGCCATATTGAGCTCGGCCTGCATTCCGCCAAGCACAGCAATCGTCACATGGCGGCCATCCTCAGCCAAGCATTTCAAATTGCGCGCGACATAATCGCCCGAGACCATATCAAGGACGATATTGACGCCTTTGCCATTGGTGAACTCGCGCGCAGCCTCGACAAAGTCCATCTCGCGGTAATTGACAGCCAAATCCGCACCCAAAGCTTTGGCAGCTTCGCATTTGATGGCATCGCCGCACGTCGCAATCACTTTCAAATCAAACGCTTTGGCAAGCATGATCGCCATTGTGCCAATGCCCGAAGTGCCGCCATGGACAAGCAAAGTCTCGCCATCGCGCGCCATTCCGCGCTCGAACACATTGTGCCACACAGTGAAAAGCGTTTCCGGCAGCGCAGCTGCTTCAGCGAGCGGCATGTCTTTGGCAACTGGCAAGCAATGCGACCAAGGCGCTGCGCAATATTCAGCATAGCCGCCGCCCGGTGTAAGCGCGCAAACTTTCTGCCCGATCATTTCAGAGGGAGCATCCGATCCCACTGCAACCACTTCGCCAGAAACTTCCAAACCCAGCAGAGGCGATGCTCCGGCAGGAGGCGGGTAAAGCCCTGCGCGCTGAATGCAATCGGGCCGGTTGACGCCTGCATAAGCGGTTTTGATCAGCACATCATGCGGCTTGAGAGTGGGCAATGCGATCTTGGCCAGCGCAAGCACATCTGGCCCGCCTGGCGCATCCATTGCAATCGCTTGCATGGTTTGCGGCAATGTATCTGGCAGATTTTGACCCATGAGCTGCTAAAGTCCCCACTCTACAAATGCAAAAGCTGAGCAATCATTGGCCCATGCACGCCCGTCAGATGGGCAACTAACCTCCGCGCGCATTGACAGCAAGCACTTGTTCTTGCGATGCTTGTAAAACAATGGAATCTGACGATCTGCCCCGCCCCAAGGGTGATGCCGCCAGCAAATTGGCTGGAGAAGATCTCGCGCCCTATTCGCAAGACGAGCTGGATCAGCGGATTGCTGTGCTTGAAGCGGAAATTGCCCGTGTCCGCGCGCATTATGACAAGGCAGCCGCGCATCGGCAGGCAGCGGACGCACTTTTCAAGAAAGGCAGCTCATAATGCGCTCAAATTGCGCCAATACGCTCGCTTTTTGCGCCATTTTCACACCTTTTCGCGCTTTTTTGAGCCATTCTTGGCATTTCTTTGCGAAATTTGTGGCGAAATGCACTCAAACGCCCCACATTGCCTATTCCCCTTCATCGCGGCTTCTAAACCGCGCCTTTTTGACCCCCTATTGCCCCAAAGCGGATTGAGACCCTGATGCCCAGCTTTGCTCAAAATCTCGAGAGAACACTTCACAATGCGCTAAGCCATGCGACAGAGCGGCGGCATGAATATGCAACGCTTGAGCATTTGCTTCTGGCGCTGGTCGATGATGAGGATGCTGCGCAAGTGATGGCAGCATGCGGGGTTGATCTGGCTGAGCTTGGCGAGGTAGTGAAGCAATATCTCGATAGCGAGTATCAATCGCTCAAGACCGAAGAAGATGGCGAGCCGCAGCCAACAGCTGGATTCCAGCGCGTGATCCAGCGTGCGATTTTGCATGTCCAATCCTCGGGCAAGGATACTGTGACGGGCGCAAATGTGCTGGTCGCACTGTTTTCAGAGCGCGATAGCTATGCTGTCTATTTCCTCCAGCAGCAGGATATGAGCCGCTTGGATGCGGTCAGCTTTATCAGCCACGGCATTGGTAAAGGCGGCAAGCAATTGGAAAATCGCTCCGCAGAAGGCGCTGGCGATGCTCCGGCAGGCGAGGATGAGAAATCGGGCGAAGGCGGCGCGGGCAAGAAAGAAACTGCGCTTGACCAGTTCACTGTCAATCTGAATGCGAAAGCGCAAAGCGGCAAAATCGATCCGCTGATCGGGCGCGGGCCAGAAGTTGACCGCACAATCCAGATTCTGTGCCGCCGGTCGAAAAACAATCCGCTTTATGTCGGCGATCCCGGCGTTGGTAAAACTGCAATTGCAGAAGGGCTGGCGCGCAAAATCGTTGAAGGCGATGTGCCCGAAGTTTTGGCCGATGCAGTGATCTATTCGCTCGATATGGGAGCGCTGCTGGCTGGCACTCGCTATCGCGGCGATTTTGAAGAACGCTTGAAGCAAGTTGTCTCCGAGCTTGAAGGGATGCCCGAAGCCATTCTCTTCATTGACGAGATTCACACTGTGATTGGCGCTGGCGCGACAAGCGGCGGGGCAATGGATGCTTCCAATCTCTTGAAACCTGCTCTGTCTTCAGGCGCCATCCGCTGCGTCGGGTCGACGACGTATAAGGAGTTTCGCAATCATTTCGAGAAAGACCGCGCTTTGCTGCGCCGGTTCCAGAAAATCGATGTGAACGAGCCGACGGTTGAAGACACAATCAAAATCCTCAAAGGATTGCGCAGTGCCTTTGAAGAGCATCACAATGTCAAATACACGCCCGATGCTCTCAAAACCGCAGTTGAGCTGTCAGCGCGCTATATCAATGACCGCAAGCTGCCTGACAAAGCGATTGATGTGATTGACGAAGTGGGCGCAATGCAAATGCTGGTGCCGCCCAGCCGCCGGAAGAAGAAAATCACTGCGCGCGAAATCGAAGCTGTGATTGCGACAATGGCGCGCATTCCGCCCAAATCCGTCAGCAAGGATGACAAGAAAGCGCTTGAAAATCTTGAGCGTGATTTGAAGCATGTCGTCTTTGGACAGGATGAGGCAATCCATCGCTTGTCGACGGCCATGAAGCTCAGCCGCGCTGGTCTGCGCGATCCGGACAAGCCAATTGGCTCCTTCCTGTTTTCTGGCCCGACCGGCGTTGGTAAAACCGAAGTTGCTCGGCAGCTTGCCTCGATCATGGGGATTGAGCTGAAGCGGTTTGATATGTCGGAATATATGGAGCGCCATTCGGTATCGCGCTTGATTGGCGCGCCTCCGGGCTATGTCGGCTATGATCAAGGCGGATTGCTGACCGATGCAATTGACCAGAACCCGCATTGCGTTCTGCTTCTGGACGAGATCGAGAAAGCCCATCCAGACCTCTTCAATATCCTGCTTCAAGTGATGGATAATGGCCGTTTGACTGACCATCACGGCAAGACGGTGGATTTCCGCAATGTCGTCCTCATTATGACAACCAATGCAGGCGCAGCTGATATGGCAAGCCAAGGCATTGGCTTTGGCGATGTGTCGAAAGAGGATGCTGGCGAAGAGGCTGTGAAGAAGATGTTCACGCCGGAGTTTCGCAACCGCTTGGATGCGATTGTGCCCTTCGCCTATCTTGGCAAAAGCACTGTTGCCCGCGTGGTCGACAAATTCATTCTCGAGCTTGAGCTGCAATTGGCCGAACAAAACGTCCATATCCAGCTTGATAAGGATGCGCGCGATTGGCTGGCCGATAAGGGCTATGACAAATTGTATGGCGCGCGGCCCATGGGCCGATTGCTGCAAGAGAAGATCAAGCAGCCGCTGGCGGAAGAGCTGTTGTTCGGCAAGCTTGCTGGCGGGGGCGAAGTGCATGTCAGCATCAAGGATGGCAAGCCATCGTTCGAGCTGTCACCATCGCCGCCCAAGGCTCAAAAACGCAAAGCGCCTGCGCGCAAGAAGCCTGCTGCAAAGAAAACGCCGCCTGCAAAGGGTAAGGATTCCAAGCCGGAGGAATCGGGCAACGATAAAGAGAGCTGAGTGCTCTTCCATTCGTCATTGCGAGAAACCTCGAGCTTAGCGAAGAGGTGACGAAGCAATCTAGAGTCTGTCATGTGCGTTTTGGGCACTCGATCCATGGATCGCCGCGTCGCTCAAACAAGTGTGAGCGCCTCGCGATGACGATGCCGACGTTTTGAGCTACATCCTCACAAATGCCTGCCCCCTTCTCATGGATTGAACCGCACCCATACGGCATTCGGATTGTCCCTGCGGATAGCTGGATTGATCCCATGCGAGCGGTTGACCGCGCGCTTGTCACTCATGGTCATGCCGATCATGCGCGCGGCGGGCATGGGCGCACAATTGCTACACCGGAAACGCTCGCCATTATGGAGCTGCGCTATAACACGCGCGATGGCGCTCAGCCTGCTCCATACCGCGAGAGTGTAGCGCTGCCCGGCGATGTGACAGCCACTTTCATTCCCGCTGGCCATGTCTTGGGAAGCGCTCAAATCCTGCTTGAACATGCTGGCGAGCGAGTGATTGTCACAGGCGATTATAAACGCCGCCCCGATCCCACATGCGCTCCGTTTGAAGTGACGCCTTGCGATATCTTCATCACTGAAGCGACATTTGGACTGCCGGTATTCACTCACCCGCCAATTGCGGATGAAATGGCGAAATTGCTTGGCGTGCTTTCAGCCAATCAGGACAGCTGCGTTCTAGTCGGCGCATATGCCTTGGGCAAAGCGCAGCGAGTGATTGCCGAATTGCGAGCCGCAGGGCATTCGCAGCCGATTTACTTGCATGGTGCAATGGAGAAGATGTGCCGCTTGTATCAAGAGCATGGGGTTGATCTGGGCGAGCTTCGACTTGTTGCTGATGCTGAGAAAGACGATATGCGCGGGCATATTGTTATCGCTCCGCCAAGTGCATTGAATGATCGCTGGTCGCGTCGATTGCCTTCTCCCATTACCGCGATGGCTTCAGGCTGGATGCGAGTGAGAGGCCGCGCTCGCCAACGCGGTGTCGAATTGCCGCTGATTATCTCCGATCATTCGGATTGGAATGAGCTGACGCAAACTATCGAGGATGTGAACCCGCAAGAAGTGTGGGTGACGCATGGGCGCGAGGATGCCTTGCTTCGCTGGTGCGAGCTGGGGCAGCGCAAAGCGCGTGCGCTCGCAATGGTGGGCCGCGAAGAGGAGGCGGAGTGATGCAGGGCTTTGCAGCGCTTCTCGATGCTTTGGTCTACACTCGCTCGCGCAATCGCAAGCTGGCGCTGATAGCGGATTATTTGCGTGCAACACCTGACCCAGATCGCGGATGGGCTTTGGCAGCGCTGACAGGATCGCTTGAATTCAAAGGCGTGAAAATCGGAGCCATTCGCAATTTGATGAAAGAGCGGGTTGATCCGGTCTTGTGGACACTTAGCCGCGATTTCGTTGGCGATACAGCCGAGACAGTGGCTTTGCTTTGGCCTGAGGGAGCGGAGCGTGCTGCGGATGGTTCAAGCATCGCCGCTCCAAGTGCCACCCCCCCCAGCGTCAGCGAAGTGGTCGAAAAGCTTGAAGGGATGACGCGGGGTTCAGTCATGTCCGAGCTTCCCAAATTGCTTGATTGCCTCAATGAAAGCGAGCGCTTTGCTCTCATTAAACTCGCCACTGGCGGAATGCGGATTGGAGTGTCTGCGCGGCTTGCCAAGATGGCGTTTGCGCAGGCGTTTGAAGTGAGCGTCGAGGATGTCGAGGAATATTGGCATGCGCTTGACCCCCCTTATGCGCAGCTGTTCGCATGGGCAGCAGAGGGCGCGCCGCCGCCTGATACTCACAATATTCCAACCTTCCGCCCCTTCATGCTCGCCCATCCTTTGGAAGAGGAAGCGCTCGATCTGGCTGACTATGCAGCGGAATGGAAATGGGATGGCATTCGAGTGCAAGTGGTTCATGCGGGAGGGGAAACGCGCGTCTATTCGCGATCAGGCGATGACATTTCCGCCAGCTTTCCCGAGATTGTCGAAGCTTTGACATTGCCTGCAGTGCTCGATGGCGAATTGCTTGTGCGCGGCGATGAGCAAGGGGGAAGCGATGGCGGCGCGGCCAGCTTCAATGCTTTGCAGAAAAGGCTTGGGCGCAAAACGGTCAGCAAGAAAATGCGAGGTGAATTGCCTGCTTTCGTGCGGCTTTATGATGCGCTGATTGTCGATGGGGAGGATTTGCGCGATCAGCCATGGGAACATCGCCGCGCAGCATTGGAAAAGCTTGTCCCGCAATTGCCGCCTGCGCATTTTGATCTGTCCGCATTGATTGAAGCGAACGATTTTGAACATCTTGCCACATTGCGCGAAAGCGCTCGCGAAGAAGCAATTGAAGGGCTGATGCTGAAACGCCGCGATGCCCCCTATATCGCAGGGCGCAAAGCGGGGCTGTGGTACAAATGGAAGCGCGATCCGCTGCTGATTGATTGCGTCTTGATGTATGCACAGCGCGGCTCTGGCAAAAGATCGAGCTTCTATTCGGACTACACGTTCGGATGCTGGGCCACCGATCCGAATGCCGACCCAGACAATCCCGATCCTGACGCCGATCCGGAAGTTTCACCAGATCAAGGGGGCGCGGAATTGCTTCCCGTTGGCAAAGCCTATTCCGGTTTTTCCGATGCGGAGCTTAAAAAGCTCGACAGATTGGTTCGCAAGACAACTCTCAATCGGTTTGGCCCTGTGCGCGAAGTGGAGCGAACGCTAGTGTTCGAAGTCGCGTTTGATTCTGTGCACACCAGCAAGCGCCACAAGTCAGGGCTGGCTATGCGCTTCCCGAGAATTCACCGCATTCGCTGGGACAAGCCCGTGCATGAAGCGGACCGGATTGAGACTTTGCAAGCGCTTGTGCGGGATTAGAT
>CAZJAG010000115.1:0-1877 GCA_964543735.1 uncultured Porphyrobacter sp.
CTGGCGGTGTTGCTGTGATCAAGGTTGGCGGCGCTTCGGAAGTCGAAGTGAAAGAGCGCAAGGACCGCGTTGATGACGCGCTTCACGCAACCCGCGCAGCTGTTGAAGAGGGCATTGTCCCTGGCGGCGGCACGGCGCTGCTCTACGCTTCGAAAACGCTCGACGGCGTTAAGGGCGCGAATGACGACCAGACCCGCGGGATCGACATTGTTCGCCGCGCTGTTCTGGCCCCTGTTCGCCAGATCGCTGAGAACGCTGGCCATGATGGCGCAGTGGTTTCGGGCAATCTGCTGCGCGAAGATGACGAGACGCAAGGCTTTAACGCTGCGACCGACACTTACGAGAACCTCGTGGATGCCGGCGTGATCGACCCGACCAAAGTTGTCCGCACTGCGCTGCAAGATGCTGCATCGGTCGCGGGTCTTTTGATCACAACCGAAGCGGCGATTGCCGATGCGCCAGAAGACAATGCTGGCGGCGGCGCACCTGCTATGCCCGATATGGGCGGCATGGGCGGAATGGGCGGCGGCATGGGCTTCTAAGAGCCCTGTCCTGAGCCCGCCTGAGGGCTTGGGCCACCGACTTAAACGTCAAGACAAAGACCCGGCAGGAGCAATCTTGCCGGGTTTTTTGTGCGCGAAATTAGCAAAAATGCGGCCATTTTGGCGCTAATTCATGCCTTTTTCGTGCAATTTTGCGCTAAACCAACCGGAATTGAGTCCAACTTGAGCCTGTTTTGACGGAATCTGTCGTGCGCACAGCACATTCTGTCCATCGCAGTCACAATTTGTCTTGCGATAAAGATTCCTGACCCGTTAACCGTGCGAAAACATCACATAGGCTATACCTCGCCAATGCTTAGACAAACAAAGACAATTCTTATCGGTGCCTTGGCCGCTTTGGCCGTGGTCGCAACACCGGCTTGGGCGCAGCGCACCAATCTTGAGGCAGAGTTTGATCGCGCGCTCGGCACACAGTCGCGCCAGCCGCAGGTTTTTGCCGCCTCTTACGAGACGAATTTTGAACGGCAGATCGCCCAATTGGCTGATGGCGACAAGGGCCGCATCGGTCTGGCCGCGATTGATCTGACCAGCGGGGATGAGATTTCGGTGTTGGGCGACCAGCTGTTCCCGATGGCATCGACCAGCAAAATCGCAGTTGCTGCAGCCTATCTCGAACTGGTCGAGCAAGGCCGCTATTCGATGACCAGCGAGTTTCCGCTGCTGATCCCGGTCAAGTCGCGCAAATATTCCTCGCGCGCGGCCCCCGTTCGCAAGGGCCGCTATATGCAGGCGATTGATCTGATCGAGATCATGATTACCCGCTCCAGCAATCCGGCCACCGATGCGCTGATTGCAGCTGTTGGCGGCACCGGACGCGTCAATGACTGGATGCGCCGCAACGGCATCACTGATTTCAGCATCGACCGTGATATCGCAACGCTTGTTCGCGATGATGGCGAGTATGACCCTGCCGCATGGATTGACCCGCGTGACAGCGCCACACCGCGCGCCATGGCCCAGCTTTTGCGCGGGCTTTATCAGGGACAGTATCTTTCCTACAGCAGCCGTCAGGTTATCTTGGGCGCGATGAGCCGCACCCGCACCGGCAAGCGCCGCATCCGTGGCTATATGCCAGCTGGCGCGCATGTGCGGAACAAGACCGGCTCGCTCAACAACACCTCGTCTGACATCGGCATTATCGAAGCGCCTGATGGCCGCGCGATTGCGGTGGCAATTTATGTGACGGGCCAAGGCACACGCCGCGCTCGTGAGGCACGGATCGCCTCGATTGCCCGCGCGCTGTATGATGGCTTTGCCGCAGAAGCCCGCAATCGCGGTCGCAATTGGACGAATGCGCGCCGCACCGGCGGCTAG
>CAZJAG010000115.1:1977-6633 GCA_964543735.1 uncultured Porphyrobacter sp.
TAGAGCATTGCGGCTATTCGCTCTTCAAAAGCGCGTTGCCCATAAAGAAAGGGCGGCTCCGCAAGGAACCGCCCTTCTTTGTTTCAGCTTGAAGTAAGCTTACTGCGAATTACTCAGCAGCAGCTTCTTCTTCGCCTTCGCCGGCCATTTCTTCGGCACCGTCAGCAACAGCTTCCGCGCCGTCAGCAACTGCGCCTGCAGTGCCTTCAACAACGTCGCCAGCAGCGTCTGCGGTAGCTTCAGCAGCGTCGCCTACGCCTTCGCCAACAGCTTCAGCGTTTGCAGCTGTGTCAGCAACGACTGCTTCTGCAGTATCACCAACAGCGTCAGCAGTTTCGCCGCAAGCAGCGAGGCCAAGAGCAGAGCCGGCAACAGCGGCAGCAAGTACGATCTTACGCATAATTTCAATTCCTTGATCAGCGAGTGGTAAATACGTGGGCCAGTTGGCCCGCGCCGAAGAAGGCTTCCCCCTTCCTCTCGCGATCCTAAATAATGGCAACTTTGTGGCAGCGCAAGCACTTTCGGCACATTGTGGCCACTTTTTGCCTTATTTGCGCCTTATTTTACAAAATGGCCTGAATTGCCGCGATAGCGCTCTTTGCTAAGGGACAAGCTGCCTCATGCGCCTTACGAAGCCGTCATCACGGTGCTAACAGGCATCCTATGGCCGATCAGCAGCACCTCTATCTCGTCGATGGTTCATCCTATATCTTCCGCGCCTATCACCGGTTGCCGCCGCTGACCAATCCGGAAGGCACGCCGGTGGGTGCGGTCTATGGCTACACCACTATGCTGTGGAAGCTGGCAGACGATTTGGACAAGGCCGACGGGCCGACCCATATGGCGGTGATTTTGGACGCATCGTCCAAGTCGTTTCGCAATGACATCTATCCCGAATACAAGGCCAACCGCCCGCCCCCGCCCGAAGATCTGGTGCCGCAATTCCCGCTCATCCGCGATGCGACCAAGGCGTTCAGCCTGCCGTGTATTGAAGAGCTGGGGCTGGAAGCTGATGACCTTATTGCCTCTTATGCCAAGGCGGCTCAGGCGCAGGGGTGGAATGTCACCATTGTCTCGTCCGACAAGGATTTGATGCAATTGGTGGGCGAAGAGGATGGCGCCAATGGGCCTGCGCGCATCGACATGCTCGATACGATGAAGAACCAGCGCATCTATCAGGACGAAGTGCACGAGAAGTTCGGCGTTACTCCTGATCTGGTGGGCGATGTGCTCGCACTGATGGGCGATACGGCGGACAATATTCCCGGCATTTACGGAGTTGGCCCCAAGACCGCGACCAAGCTGATTGCCGAGCATGGCTCGCTCACTGCAGCGCTCGACTATGCGCCGGAGATGAAGAAATCGAAGCTGAAAGAGCGTTTGCTTGAAGGGCGCGAGGATGCGGAATTGTCGCGCATTCTGGTGACGCTGAAAGAGGACGCGAAGCTTCCCCAACCGCTTGACGAGTTCAAGCTGGAGGGCGTGCCGGAAGAGCCGCTCGCCGCGTTCTTGCAAACCCATGGATTTACATCGCTCTTGAAGAGGCTGGGCGCTGGCGCGGGCAGCCCGGATCGTCCTAACGATCTAAACCCAGCCAAGCGCGAGACCGCCTCAGACGGTGGCGACACTGAGGGCAGCCGCCAACCTCTGCCTGAAATGCCGGCGGTTGATCGCAGCGCCTATGAGACAGTGCAGACGATTGAACGGCTGGAGCATTGGGTGATGCGGGCCAAGGCTGCGCGCGCAGTGGCGGTCGATACCGAGACAAGTTCCCTCGATGCAATGCAGGCCGATCTGGTGGGCGTATCGCTCGCGCTGGGGCCGAATGATGCGTGCTATATTCCATTAAGGCATGGCGGAACCGATTTGCTGGCCGAAACGCCCGAGCAGGTCGAGTTTGACGCGGCCATTGCTGCGCTCAGGCCGCTGCTTGAGGATGATAGCGTCCTCAAAATCGGGCAGAACATCAAATATGATATCAATGTGCTGGCGCAATGCGGCGTCGCGATGGCGCCTGTCGATGACACGATGGTGATGAGCTTTGCATTGGATGCGGGACGCGGGGCATCGGGTATCGGCGCCAAAGTTGTTGGGGGACATGGGATGGACGAGCTTGCCGAGCGCCATCTTGGTCACACTTGCCTCACGTTCAAAGAGGTGTGCGGAACGGGCAAGAAAGCGATCCCCTTTGGCGAAGTGCCGCTTGACCGCGCGACCGAATATGCTGCCGAAGATGCCGATGTGACATGGCGTTTGCATGCAGTGCTGGGGCCGCGCCTTTCCGACGAAGGGGGCAGCCGGATCTATGGCCGGGTTGATCGTCCACTCATTCCCGTTCTTGCGGGGATGGAGCGCGAAGGGATCAAGGTTGACCGCGCAAGGCTGGCAGGCCTCTCGACCGAATTTGCCTCAGAAACTGCGCGGCTGGAAGGCGAGATTCACGCAGAGGCAGGCGAGGAGTTCGCCGTGGGCAGCCCCAAGCAATTGGGCGATATTCTGTTCGACAAGCGCGGCAACAAAGGCGGGAAAAAGGGCAAGAGCGGGCAATATTCGACCGATCAAAGCGTCTTGGAAAAGCTCGCCGGTGAAGGCGAGGCGATTGCTTCCAAAGTGCTCGAATGGCGGCAGCTTGCAAAGCTGAAATCGACATACACAGATGCTTTGCAAGAGGCGATCAATCCTCAAACGGGCCGCGTGCACACGTCTTACATGCTCGCAGGAGCGCAGACCGGACGGCTGTCCTCCACCGATCCGAATTTGCAAAACATTCCGATCCGCACTGCTATCGGACGGCAAATCCGCGAGGCCTTTGTGCCCGAGGATGGCCCCAACGGAAAGAATGTGCTGCTCGCTGCCGACTATTCGCAGATCGAATTGCGCCTCGCCGCTCACATGGCCGATGTCGCAACGCTCAAAGAAGCGTTTGCGCAAGGTGAGGATATCCACTCGCGCACAGCGACAGAGATGTTTGGCGAGGTGACCCGCGACACAAGAGCGCGCGCCAAGACGATCAATTTCGCGATCCTTTACGGCATTTCGCGCTGGGGGCTTGCAGGGCGGCTGGAAGTCGAGCCTGACGAAGCCCAGGACATGATCGACACTTACTTTCAGCGCTTCCCCGGCATCCAGCGCTATATCGCCGAGACTTTGGAAAGCGTGCGCGAGCGCGGCTATTCCGAAACGCTCTTCGGCCGCAAGACGTGGTTCCCGCGTATCGGCTCCAAAAATCAGGCGGAGCGGCAGGGATCAGAGCGCGCCGCGATCAATGCGCCTATTCAAGGGACGAGCGCAGACATCATCAAGCGCGCAATGGCGCGAATGCTGCCCGCACTGAGTGATGCGGGCCTCAAGCATGTACGGATGCTTTTGCAAGTGCATGACGAATTGGTGTTCGAACTTCCCGAAAATGATGTCGCTGCCGCCTCCCCCATTATCGAGCGCGTGATGGCAGAAGCTGCATTGCCCGCTGTCACACTGGACGTCCCACTGGGCGTGGAGATTGGCACGGGAACCAGCTGGGATGCGGCGCATTAAATAGCGCATATGAGCAATCAAGTCCTCAATCCCGCCAATTGGGCAATCGACTGGCACATCGTCGGCATGTCTGCTGTGGCGCTGACCATAGGCGTGGTTATCGCCTATCTGCTCTATCGCCTCACATTCGCCATTGTCGGCAAGATCACGCGCAAGACCGGAACCCAGAGCGATGACCTCATTCTGGAGAGGATCAGAGCGCCGATCAAATGGTCTTTCCTTGCCATCGGGATCAGCATGGCAGCCCAGGCCAATGCCGAACTCGCGCGGTTCTGGGAGCCGCTTGCGACCTTCCTGCGCCCCGCCCTTCTGGGGTGGATAGCCTATAATCTGGTGCGTGCATTCACCGCTGTGCTGGAATTGCGCATGGCCAAGGGCGACCAAGTTGCCATGCGCAGCCGCCGCACCCGCATTTCGGTCCTCTCGCGCACTGCCACCATTGCCATCATTGTCATCACTGTCGGGCTGATGCTGTTCAGCATTCCTTCCGTGCAAGCGATTGGCACGACCATGCTGGCCTCTGCCGGTCTGGCCGCTTTGGCAGTGGGCGCAGCCGCGCAACCTGCCTTGAAATCGCTCATCGCTGGATTGCAAATCGCTCTGACCGAGCCAATGCGAATAGGCGATCTGGTTGTGGTGGACGGGCATACTGGCCGTGTTGAGGAAATCCGGATGAGTTTTGTCACCGTGCGCATCTGGGATGAGCGGCTGGTGATTGTGCCAACCGAGCGGTTCCTCGATGGGAGCTTTGAAAACTGGTCGCGCCGCAGCGAGCAATTGAGCGGGCCGGTGATGCTCCACCTTGACCCCGCCACCGATATTGCACCGATCCGCGCAGAGTTTGAACGCTACACCAATGCGCATGACTTGCATGACGGGCGCGGCGCGAAGCTGCTGATGACCGAGGCCTATCCCGAAAGCGTGGAATTGCGGCTTGCAGTGACCGCTAGCACCATAGCCGATCTGTTCGAGCTGCGCTGTGATGTGCGCGAACATATGCTGGGTTGGCTGCGGGTAAATATGCCCGACGCGCTGATCCGGCACCGACTTGAAGTGCCCGGCGGGCATGACAAGGCGGGCGAGGCAGAGGGGCCATCGTATGTGACGTGACCTAGCCACCCA
>CAZJAG010000116.1:0-6368 GCA_964543735.1 uncultured Porphyrobacter sp.
GACGGGTTTGTAGGCGATGCGGGCGCGGCGGACGAAATTCCCGAGCTGGAAGTTTATGTGCTTGCGAAATTGGCTGAGCTGGATGCGAAGCTGCGCCAAGCGGTCAATGACTATGATTTCAACACCTATACGCGGCTGCTGATCGAGTTCTGCAATGAGGACTTGTCCGCCTTCTTCTTCGATATTCGCAAGGATTGCCTCTATTGCGATGGCGAGGACTCGGCCAAACGCGTCGCCTATCGCACAGTGCTCGACCTGCTGTTCCACGCGCTGGTGCGTTATGCTGCGCCGGTGCTGGTCTTTACATCGGAAGAAGTGTGGCAGAGCCGCTATCCCGAAGATGGAGAGCAAGGCGGAAGCGTGCATCTGCTTGAATGGCCTTCGATCCCGCAAGTGGGCGCGCCTGACCCCAAATGGGAAGCTTTGCGCAGCTTACGGGAGCAAGTGACTGAAGCGATTGAGCCTTTGCGGCGCGAGAAAGTGATCCGCTCTTCGCTCGAAGCCGATGTGGTCGTGCCCGCTGCACAAGTGCCCGATGGCTTTAGCGATGAACAACTCGCCGAATTGTTCATCTGCGCGTCAGTCACGCGCGGGCAGAGCGACGGTGTGACTGTCTCCAAAACTTCCGAACACAAATGCGGGCGCTGCTGGCGTCTTTTGCCCGATGTGGCGGAAGATATGGCGCTGTGCGGACGGTGTGATGAAGTTGTCACTGCTCAGGATGCAGCCGCATGAGCGCGCTCTTCACCAAATATCGCATTTGGGGGCTGGCGCTTGCGCTGGCGATTTTCGCTCTCGATCAGGCGATCAAATATTGGGTGCGCGTGCCGCTGCAATTGCGGCAGGAGCGCGTGATTGATCTGCTGCCCTTCTTCGATTTGCGCTGGACAGAGAATCGCGGTGTTTCGCTGGGAATGCTGGAAGCGACGAGCATGGAAATGCGCTGGTTGCTGGTGGCGTTTACAGCGCTGATTGCACTTGTAGTGCTGGTCTGGATGATGCGCGAGCGCTTGCTGGGCGATATTCTGGGCCTTGCGATGATCTTGGGCGGCGCACTGGGCAATATTTATGACCGCTATATGTGGGGCTATGTGATCGATTATGCGGATTTGCATATTGGCACATGGCGCCCTTTCCTCATCTTTAATCTGGCCGATGCCTGTATTACCATCGGTGTTGTGATAATCCTTGTGAGATCGTTCTTCTTCAGCGAGAAGGACGACGATGAATTGGAAGAGCCGCCTGCGCGGCCTGCGGAGAGCTAAGACTATGCGCAAAATGTCTCAAATCGCTATGATTGCCGGTCTCGGCGCGATGCTGGCCGGATGCGGCGGCAATGGTGTGTTCAATCGTGAGCGGCCCGACGAGTTTGCTGTGCAGCGGCAAGCGCCGCTCGTGGTTCCGCCTGATTTCAATCTTGTGCCACCTGCACCCGGTGCGCCGCGCCCTGCCGAAGGGACGGCGCAAGAACAGGCCTTGGAAGCCCTGTTCGGCGGACCTGCGCAGCGTAGCTCGGTTGAGACATCTGCGCTGGATCGTGCAGGTGCAGCTGCTCCGGGAATTCGCAGCCAAGTGGGCGATCCGGGCACGAATACCGTCGCCAAAGGCCGTGTGACACGCGATATTATCGCTGCGCCCGAAGGTGACGGGCAAACGGCACAAGCGGTGATACCCGGGTAGTTTGTTTAGACCCTCAAACGGCGGGCGGGATGCGTCCGCATCCCTTGCCTTCCCTCGCATTAGCTCGGACGCGTAGTCACGCTTTGGCTCGGCATTGCCTCGCATTATTTTGTTTTCCGCACGGCCTCCGCCGTGCGATATCCTCGCAGCTTGCGGGCAAGCCCGCGCTGCTGCGGGCGGCCGGTCGGCCTTGCGGCTCGCTCACCGCTCGCCGTGCTTCGCCCCCCAAGCAACGTTTGTGTGATTTTACGAAGCCGCGGGTTTCGCAAGCGCGCCCGAGCTTATGCGGCGCAGCCAAGTGAGCGGAGGCGGAGGCCGTGCGGAAAACAAACTACTCCACTCTACTCGCCAAGATCTTGTCGATACGCCTGCGATCCATATCGACAATCTCGAACTGCCAGCCTTGCTCGATAAAGCTGTCCCCCTCTTTCGGGACTCGCTTCAGGACAGACAGCACATAGCCGGCCGCTGTGCCAAATTCGCGGCTCTCATCATATTCCAAGCCCAGCTCATCAGCCAAAGCATCAGCCGACAAAGCGCCTGAAATCAGCAAAGTGCCATTGGGACGGTGCACCAGCAGCGGCGCATCGCCCTCGTCCTGATCGCTGACAAAATTGCCGACCATAGCGGTTAGCAAATCAACCGGCGTCACAATCCCTTCGAAATGGCCATATTCGTCATGCACTACGGCCATGGCAATTTCGGATTGCTGGAGCACGCGCAGCGCATCCATTGCGTCGAGCTGATCGGGCACAATATCGGCCTTGCGCATCAGACTTTCGAGCGCAACCGGCTGTTTGGCCACCATCAAAGCCAGCACTTCGCGCACTTTGACAATGCCAAGAATTGTATCGGGAGAGCCATCCGCTACAGGCAAAAGCGAATGCGGGCTTTCTTCGATCCTTTTGGCAATCTCTGATTCGGTTGCTGCGATATCCACCCAGTCCAGCTCTGTACGCGGGGTCATCACATCACGCACGGGCCGCTGCGAAAGCCGCACAGCGCCCGCTAGAATGTCTTGCTGCTCTTCCTCGATCACGCCTGACCGCGTGGCATCGGCAAAGATCATGCTCAGCTCTTCAGCTGTCACACTGGATTGCCCGCCGGGGCGAACCCCCATCAGCCGAATGATGAGGCCGGACGACGTATCCAGCAACCACACAAGCGGCGCGGCAACAGTCGCCAGAAATGCCATCGGCTGCGCCATCACCATGGCAATGGGCATGGCTGCTCGCAAAGCCAATTGCTTGGGAACCAGTTCGCCAATCACAAGACTGAAATACGTAGTCAGTGCAATGACCAGCACAAAGCCTGCATCGCCCGCCATATCGGCTGGAACGCCCCATGCTGCCAGCCGCTCACCCACTGGCCCACCAAGGCTTGAGCCGGAATAGGCCCCTGCAATAATCCCAACCAGCGTAATCCCGATTTGCACTGTCGAGAGGAATTTTCCCGGATCAGCCGCCAGCGCGAGTGCAGTTTTGGCAGCGCGCGAGCCTTTCTCTGCCTTAGCCGTCAGCCGCGCAGGCTTGGCAGAGACAATCGCCAGTTCGGACATGGCGAAAATGCCATTGAGCACAATCAGGCACGCAATAATGAGCAGGTCAGGCCACGGAAATGGAGTCACGTTCATCGCGTTAGCAGATATGTAACATCTTGCCAGCGGGATTGGAGCAAACTCTCTTTAAGGCTACATACAGGCTCACCGGATGAAAATTCGCGCTTTACCGGCTTTGCGCTCGTGCTGAACGCAATGGTGCGGATATGATCTCCAGGAGGGACTGAAAATGACGAAATCCAAACTTATGCTTTCCAGCATTGCAGCTGTTTCATTGATGGCGACAAGCGGCTGTGTAACCGACCCTAATACGGGCGAGAAGAAAATCAGCCGCACCGCCATTGGCGGCGTAGGCGGATCAGTGCTGGGCGGATTGCTTGGCGGAGTGATCGGCGGCAAAACCGGACGCATTATCGGCGCGGTCGGCGGAGCAGCAGCTGGCGGCTATGTCGGCTACAAAATGGATGAGCAGATCAAAGAGCTCAAGGAAACGACAGCTGGCTCAGGCGTGGATGTGACCGAAGTGGATGGCGGCGAAGCCATTCTGGTCAATCTTCCCGATGGCGTGACTTTCGATGTGGGAAGCGCTGTGATCCAGCCCAATTTCCGCACAACGCTCGATTCGGTTGGCAACAATCTGGTGCAATATCCGAACTCGATCATCGATGTGTATGGCCACACCGACAGTACTGGTTCGGACGCGTTTAACCAGCGCCTGTCAGAACAACGCGCGCAATCGGTGACCAATTACATGGTTTCGCGCGGAGTCGCTTCAACGCGGATCCGCTGGCAAGGCTATGGCGAAACACAGCCGATTGCTGACAATGGAACCGATTTTGGCCGCGCGCGCAATCGCCGGGTCGAAATCAAGATCATTCCGTTTACGGAAGAAGATGTGCGCGCTGCACAGGCTGCAAGCCAGTAATCTGGCGCGAAACTCGTCTTGCGCATTGCGCGGATAACAACGGGGCCAGTCACTCTTGAGGAGCGGCTGGCCCTTTTCATTGGCCCTTTTCATTGCCCCATATCATTGCCCCATATCATTGATGCTGCTCATTTGCCCTTGGCAGAAAACTCCTTGGCGCGGTCTGCCAACCGCTCAACCGCATCGGAATGGATTTGTGGCGCGCTGACCAATACGCCGAACGCACGCGGATCGCGCTTGTTATAACTTAGCGGATTGCCGAAAGTGTCAGAGACTTCTGCACCGGCCTCGCGCGCAATCAAAGTCGCTGCGCCAATGTCCCACTCATAGCCCCAGCGAAGCGTTGCAATCAGATCAGCCTCGTCAGCGGCGACTTTCGCAATGCGCAAAGCAATCGAATTGGGTTTTTCAACCGCGACCAGATCCTTATCCGCTTTGGGCAAGCCATCGGTGGGCACGCGCGAGCCGGAAAATTCGCATCGTGACGATGCGCAAATCACTTCACCATTTCGCTCGGCTCCTTGTCCAGCCTGCGCAATCCAGTCTTCATCCCGCGCAGGTGCGCTGAGCATTCCAATCAGCGGCTTGCCAGCGCTAATCAATGCAACAGAGACAGCCCAGCCAGTGCGCCCGCGAATAAAGTCGCGCGTCCCGTCAATCGGATCGACCAGCCAGATCAGCTCGTGATTGAGGCGCTGGGCATCATCGGCCGTTTCTTCCGACAACCATCCAGCCGAGGGAAGCAATGCGCCCAGCTCGCGCTTCAAAAAGCGGTCAACCGCCAAATCAGCGGCGCAAACCGGATGGCCTGGCTCTTTCTCCCACATCTCGACCTCATGGCCAGCACCGGGCCATTGATCATGGGCAATTCGGCCCGCCTCGCGGACAATCTCTTCAAATCGGACACTATCGATCATGCTAGGCCCTATTGACAGACTGGGTTTGAGTCTTGGCGCGAGCGATTTTGCGCTGTGACAAGGAATGAGCAAGGCGCATGGCACTGTCATGAAACGCGCGAATGACGCTGCCACAGCGCAAAAGCGCCGCGTCCGAACCGGATTTGGCCCAAATGGGCGCTGACATCGTCGATCTTTCGTCAAATAGGCCCACTATTCTCCTCACTCTCTCCTTGCCAGCCTCCATTTTGATCCAAACCAAGATCCCAATCCGGTCTGTCAATAGGGCCTGGGTCAGTTGGTGGCTGTTAAAGGGATACTTTTCAAGCGTAGCAAACCATGCTTATGCGGTCTCAAACGATTCCTCCGAATTGATCCGATTGACAAAGGACCTTCTTCCTAATGAACATCCACGAATATCAGGCCAAGGAATTGCTGGCGAAATACGGCATTGGCATTCCAGCTGGGCACGCGGCCCTGACAGTTGAAGAAGCGGTTGAAGCGGCGAAGAAACTGCCCGGCCCGCTCTATGTCGTGAAAGCGCAAATCCACGCTGGCGGACGCGGCAAGGGCAAATTCAAGGAACTTGGCGAAGATGCGAAAGGCGGCGTTCGGCTCGCCCAATCGATCGAGGACGTGGAAGCCGATGCCAAGGATATGCTGGGCAATACGCTGGTGACGATCCAGACCGGCGATGCTGGCAAGCAAGTCAATCGCCTTTATGTGACTGACGGCGTTGACATTGAAAGCGAATATTACCTCGCCATGCTGGTTGATCGCGCCACAGGCCAAGTTGCCATGGTCGCGTCAACTGAAGGCGGGATGGACATTGAAGATGTCGCGCACAATACGCCTGAGAAAATCACCACCATCACAATTGATCCAGCCCAAGGCTTTATGCCGCATCATGCGCGCGCTGTTGCCTTTGCTCTCAAGCTTGAAGGCGATTTGAACAAGCAATGCCAGAAACTGGCGAAGCAGCTCTACACAGCCTTCATGGATTTGGATTGCGAAATGCTCGAGATCAATCCGCTGGTCGAGACGAAAGACGCCCAATTGCTCGTCCTCGACACTAAGATGAGCTTCGATGGCAATGCGCTTTACCGTCACAAGACGATCGAAGAGATGCGCGATGAGACCGAGGAAGATCCGGCTGAAGTCGAAGCGTCCGAATATGACCTCGCTTACATTAAGCTCGACGGCAATATCGGCTGCATGGTCAATGGCGCAGGCCTTGCGATGGCAACGATGGACATCATCAAGCTGAACGGAGCCTTCCCTGCAAACTTCCTCGACGTTGGCGGCGGCG
>CAZJAG010000117.1:0-6344 GCA_964543735.1 uncultured Porphyrobacter sp.
TTGCGCGCCTCTTCCTCGCCGATCAGCGGGAGCAGCTCGCCCATATCCGGCCCGTGGTTCATGCCCGTTAGCGCTTGGCGTAGCGGCAAGAACAGCGTCTTGCCCTTGCGGCCAGTGCTCTCTTTGAGCGCAGAGGTGAGGCCGCTCCAAGGGTCATCGCCCCATGTAAGAGCCGAAGCAGCCTGCGCCAAATAGGCCTTGTCCTCATCTGAGAATTCAACTGCCTCAATCGGGCCGGTGACCAGCCGCCACCATTCGGCCACTTCGCCCATATGCGCAACGTTGGGCCGCACTGCGTGCCAGCCCGCCTCGTCCATTCCTGCAGGCAAGCGATCTGCAACTTCGGCAAACTCGCGGCCATGGACAATCGCGCTGTTCACCCGCTCCAGCTCGGCATCGTCAAATTTCGCAGGCGCGCGACCAAAGGTCGAAAGGTCAAACGTCTCTAGCAGCTTCGCAGAATCCGCAATCGGCTCAACCGGAAGCGAGGTTCCCAGCCGCGCCAGCATCGCGACGAGCGCTTCTGGCTCGATATGCTTTTCGCGCAAGGCATCGCAGCCTAAAGAGCCCAGCCGCTTCGAAAGCTTGCCTTCCTTGCCTACGAGCAGCGCCTCATGCGCGAAATCGGGATGCGATTTTGCTGCATCATTTTGTGCAGTAAAGCCTGCAGCATAAAGTGCGGTAAACATCTGAATTTGCACAGCAGTATTGGAGACATGGTCTTCCCCCCGCAGCACATGGGTGATGCCCATCTCAATGTCATCGACCGCAGAGGGAAGCATATAGAGCCATGACCCATCTGCGCGGCGGATCACGGGATCAGACAGGAGCTTGGGATCAAATTTGGCTGTGCCACGCACGCCATCTTCCCACGAAATTGCCTCATCATGGTCGAGCTTGAAACGCCAATGCGGCTGGATGCCTTCTGCCTCTTTCGCCGCGCGTTCTTCATCCGACAAGTCCAGCGCACCGCGATCATAGATCGGCGGCAGGCCGCGTCCCAAGAGAACCTTGCGTTTCAGCTCCAGCTCTTGCGCTGTCTCATAAGCGGGATAGACCCGCCCTGCTGCTTTCAGCGCAGCAAACGCCGCATCATAGCGCTCAAGCCGCAAGGACTGGCGCTCCTCACCATCGGGGTGCATGCCCAGCCAGGCGAGGTCCGCGCGGATAGCCTCGACATATTCTTCTTTGGAACGCTCAGGATCGGTGTCGTCAATCCGCAGAAGGAATTTCCCGCCCAGTTTCTGCGCGAGCATCCAATTGTGAAGAGCCGTGCGAATATTGCCGACATGCAGCCGGCCTGTTGGCGAAGGGGCGAAACGTGTTGTCACAGTCATAGTGCGTTTCAGCGTTAGCGCTTTCGCCGCTGCACACAAGAGTTTGCCTCATGCTTCCGGCCCCCATTACCGGCCCTATCCAGCATCTGACCGGTAAATGCGGTTGAGATCACTCGCCAATTCTGGAATGTTCCGATTTCACTTGATGAAACAGGGAAACACATGATCAAGCATCTCACGCTCACACTCACCGCCATTGGCCTCGCCACCACACCTGTTGTCGCAGAGGCGCAAACGCGTGAGGAGCGCAAGGCAGCGGCAGAAGAACGCAAGCGGCTCGGCTCGCTCTATCTGCGCTGTGATGGAGAGCCTAACAATATGACGGGCGGGGAGAGCTTTGCCCGCCTGCTGGGCGCGGTGACATTGCTGGGCCTGTTTGCTCCGCAACCTGAAACCCCTGACCCTTCCAAGCGCCTGTTTGCCGAAGAGGGCGTGGATGCCTGCAACCAGCTGATCGAGGGGCCAAAAGCGGAAGGCAATGCCATCCGCCGCCTGCCGCTCATCCTTGCGCGGGCCCTGCACCAGATCGAGGCAAAGAATTACGAGGCCGCTTTGCAGGACGTTGCGCTCGCCCGCCAAGAGGCAACGGCAGCCAACCTTGCAGGCAACCCCTATTTCGATCGTTCGATGGGCCTGTCTTTCTCTAAGATCGAAGGCGAAGCGAAATTGCGGATGGGTGATGCCGCTGGCGCACAGGCAGCCTCGCTTTCGCCGGTGGCCGAGATGAAGTATTCCTTCATGCCCAATCTGCTCGCCCGTGATTACAACGAGCATCTGCCTGAATTGACGCAGGTTTCGGAAGCGCGGCTGAAGACCAATGGCAAGATCCTGCCTGTCTTCCTAATCGACTATGCTGACGAGCTGGACGAGGTGGGGCGGTTTGAGGAATCGGCCAAACAGCGCGAGGCCTATATTACCTTCACCGAAGGGATGAACCCGGAAAATTCGCGCTCGATCATCTACGCGCGCACCGCGCTGGCGCATGCCTTGGCTGGCAGCTGGCCGATTGCGATTGAACGTGCAGAGTTCGCGCGCAGCAATCTGGCCCAGCGCAAGGTCGATGGAAAACCTGAGAAGAATGCGTCCGAAGTGGTCGAAGTGCTCGACCTGTATGAGATTGTGAAGCTGGCCTTTGATGGCGATGTGAAAGGCGCGCGGCGCAATTTCGCGGCTCGCTCGCAATGGGTGGAGCCCAGCTTTGGCGCGGTGATGGAAGTCAATCGCCGTCTACGCGAAGGGGCAGAGGAAGAAGAGATCTTCGGCTCGCTCAAGCCCACAGCAGAAGAGATGTGGCAGAAGCGCTCGGACGAATTGATGGCCGCCAAACTGCAAAAGGATACGGACAACAAGACCTTGTTCCGGCTGATCCAGCCTTATGCCAAGGTCAACGAATATGAAGACCGCAGCAAGCGGACATGGCGGATTGCCAAGTCGAAGATGATGTCGAAAGAACCGGACGAGGATGGCATGTTCGTCATTACCAGCCCCGGTTCGCTTACAGTAGCAGCGGATTCGATCATGCTCCACGCCGCATTGCAAGCAAAGGATCGCGGCAAGGAGGGCTTCACGATGTTCCTGCTGCCGCTGGGGTTCCGTTCGATTGGCCTTACCCGTTTCGTTGATCGCGCCGAGGGCGGGGACGAGCTTTTCATTCCGGCAGAGGAAGTGATCACCGAATTGTCCGAGCTGATCCCCTCACCAGACGAGCTGAAGCGGCGCAAGAAGGCGCGCAAGTAGGGCTTGAAGCTGCCAAAATTTGCAGTTTTGCGAGTGCAGCCTTGCACCAACCCTTACCAGTTTCGTGGTTGCTGGGCTGCCGCGGCGCCCCCTCGGAAAACGTGAAAATCCTTAACCGGATCGGCCCTTGCGTTAAGTATAGCGATTAGAACTACTCTAAGTCGGCCTGTGGCATAGGCCTGTCATGAAAAAGAATCCGACAGCTCAAATTTGCCCTCAGGGAAGTGTGGTCACACGCGTATAGCGCGCAACGAAGCGGCTGAAAGAGAACACCCGCGGCAACGCGATCACTCTCTTCGCGCTTGCGCTGGTGCCGATGACAGGCTGCGTAGGCTTGGGCGTTGATGCGGCCCAGTGGGTTCTGTGGCAGCGCCAGCTGCACAGTGCTGCTGACTTGGGCGCATTGGCCGGCGCGCGCGCTTTGGCGGATGACAACAATGTTGGCAATGCAGTCAGGCGCTCGCTCACACATAACGAATTTCGCGATTTCACGATTGAAGCGATTGAGAACGCTCCGACCGTTGGCACGTTCAAAGATGATGCCTCCAAGGTGCGTGTGGTGCTGACCTATGCAGAGCCGCTGCCCTTCTCCGGAATGTTCCTGAAATCCGCGCCGGAGATTTCAGCAGAGGCGGTTGCTGAATCGGTATCAGCGCAAGAGAACTGCGTGATTGCGCTCGACAGCTCCGACACTGCTCTGAACATTGCCGGAAGCTCCAGCATCGACATGTCCTGCGGGCTGGCGTCGAATTCCAATCTGGATGCAACATCATCCGACGTAATCAACGCGACATCGCTGTCAGCTGTCGGCACTGTGAATACGGGTGGATCGGTAACATCCGATACAGAGATCAATTCGGGTGTTGCGAGCCAGTCCGACCCCATCGCCGGGAAGATTCCAGCGATTTCGGTTCCGCCCTCCTGCGATTCCTATTTCACCAATAAGTCAAACCGCGTCCAGACGATCTCGCCCGGCTGTTATGCTGGTATTACCGTTCGCGGCACTTTGACCTTGTCACCAGGTATCTACTATTTAGACTCAGGTAGCTTCTCTGTGGGTGCCAGAGCCACCGTCAAGGGGAATGGCGTAACGATCATCCTGACCAATTCGAATACTAGCTCGTCCGCAAAGATTGGCGAGTTCTCAGCCAACGGCAATTCGATTGTCAATCTGTCCGCGCCGACAAGCGGAAGCTATGAAGGCATCCTGATTTATCAGGATGAACGCGCGACACTGAAGGATGATCTTTTTCTCAACGGCACAAGCGGCACGGACACCGGCGGCGGCCCCTTGCGATCATCTTATGAGGGCGCGATCTATGCGCCTAGCAGCAAAGCCACCTTTTCCGGCAATAGCAGCATCGACACTCCCTGCATGCAGATTGTCGCCTTTCAGGTCGTATTTCTCGGCAACACCGATGTCTCCAATTCTTGCCCGGCAGGTGGCGGAGCAGGATCATTTGGCGGCAATGGATCAGTGAGATTGGTAGGCTAATGTTTAAGAACATCACATCCATCTTCGCTCGCCGACAAGGTCTTTTGACTGACCAGTCAGGTGCGGCCGCAATCGAGATTGCGATCATCACACCTGTGCTGGTGATGATGGCGCTTGGCGCAGTTGATTTCGTGCGCGGCTTTTCCAACCAGCTCGAGCTTCAACAGCATGCACAAGCTGGCGCAGATTTTGTTATTGCCAATGGTGAAGATATTCCCAGCGACGCCGAAGTTGAAAGCGAGATCGTCGCGCTGAGCGGGCTAGAGGCTGAGGATGTTACGGTCGTCAAATGGACCGAATGCAATCAGGCGAAGCAAGCCAGCTACGGCGGCTGCCCAGGCAATGGCGATGTCCAGGCCGACTATATGCAGATCACCGTGACGCATACTTTCGAACCGATCCTCGACATTGAAGGCATGGCAGACTTTGTCGGCACGACAGAGATGCGCGGCACAGCCGTTGTGAGGTTGCCACGGTGATGCGCACACTCTTATCCCGAATAAAAGCGGCCCGCGAAGGGGTCGGAGCAGTGGAATTCGCACTGACAGCGCCGATCCTGATCGGTCTGATCGTGGGCACGATGAATCTGGGCATCTATTTCTGGGCCCAAAATTCAGTCAGCAATGCGGTCGATCAGGCTGCGCGGCAGGCTCCGATTTATCCTCGCCCCACCACATCTGAATTGCAGGCCGTGTTCGCAGGAGCCCTCCTGAAAACGGAGGCGGACGGCACAGTCGAGCTGAATTCGGTGTCCGGCACAACTTCGTCCGGGGTCGAATATGTCGATCTGAGCGCAGATTACGATGTCCCGGTGGACTTCATCTTTATGTCATCGGAATCGCTGACAATTCCAGTATCGGCGAGCCGGCGCGTCTATCTCCCCGCAGATGATGGCTAAGGCATAAGCGGTCCAAACTGACGGAACGCGCGCCGCCATTGTTGTCGCATAAAGAAAACCCCGCCAGAGCATCACGCTTTGGCGGGGCTTTCTATACCGTAAAGGCAAGAGGGGATTACTCCTCGGTAGGCGCCTCTGGCGCTGCGTCTTCGGCTGGTGCTTCTGGAGCAGGCGCTTCTGCTGCCGGAGCGGTATCACCGCCGCCCCCGGCGCCACCCATAGCAGCCTTCATCGCATCTTCCGAAGACACCGGATCAGCGGCAGGCTCTTCCTCGACAGCATTGGCCGCTGCGAGTTTTTCCTGCTGTTTCTTCCAAGCCGCCTTCAGTGCAGCATCACGGCTAGAGGCGGTCACCCGCATCCGGTTCATGCCAGCGCCCGTGCCAGCCGGGATCAAGCGGCCCACGATCACGTTCTCTTTCAGACCAATGAGCGTGTCCTGCTTGCCTTCAACCGCAGCTTGCGTGAGCACGCGTGTGGTTTCCTGGAACGAGGCAGCCGAGATAAAGCTGCGCGTTTGCAGCGAAGCCTTGGTAATGCCCAGCAGGATTGGCGTGCCTTCTGCAGGCTTTTTGCCGCGGCCAAGCTTGCTGTTCACTTCAAGCATTTCCGCCAGATCAACCTGCTCTCCTGGAAGCAATGTTGTGTCACCGCCGAACGTAATCTCGACCTTCTGCAGCATCTGGCGAACGATCACTTCGATGTGCTTGTCGTTGATCTTCACGCCTTGCAAGCGATAGACTTCCTGAATTTCGTTGACGAGATACTCAGCCAAAGCTTCGACGCCCAGAACCTCTAGGATGTCATGCGGGTTGGGCGAGCCGGAGATGAGCGTATCGCCCTTCTTCACCATGTCGCCTTCTTGCACGTCGATCAC
>CAZJAG010000118.1:0-6286 GCA_964543735.1 uncultured Porphyrobacter sp.
TGGCGGCGGATTTTCATGCTCGGCGTCATTTCCTCGTTTTCAATCGCGAAAGCTTCATCGGCAAAGGTGAACTTGCGCACTTTCTCAATCACCGAGAGGTCCTTGTTCGTCCGGTCGACAGCTTCGCGAACTGCTTTCTTGAACGCTGGAAGCCCTTGCAATTCAGCCAGATCAAATTTCTCGTCATTGGCGCGGGCCCATTCCACTGCCCATTCCGCATCCGGCACAATCAGGCCAACTACATAAGGGCGCTTGTCCCCTGACACCATGGCCTGAGCAATCTCGGGTTGAAGCGTCAGCATCCCCTCGACTTTTTGCGGAGCGACATTGTCACCCTTGTCATTGACAATCATGTCCTTCTTGCGATCAGTAATCACAATCCGGCCCATTTCGTCGAGATGCCCAATATCGCCGGTGTGCAGCCAGCCATCTTTGACTGTGCGGGCTGTTTCCGCCTTGTTGCGCCAATAGCCTTGCATCACCAGCTCGCCGCGGCACAATATCTCGCCATCGTCTGCGATCTTGATTTCAACCCCTTTGAGAGGCGGGCCGACAGTGCTCATTTTAAGGCCTGTCTTGGGGCGATTGCAGCTGATGATCGGCCCGCTTTCGGTTTGGCCATAACCTTGCAGCAAAGTAATCCCCATGCCTGCAAAGAAATTGCCAATCTCAGGGTTCAGCGGAGCGCCGCCTGACACCATTGCTTTCACTCGCCCACCAAAACGCCCGCGAATTTTGGGACGCAAAGTTTTCTCAAGCACGAAATTCATTGGCTTGTCGCGCTTGCGATGTTTGCCCGCTGCTTCGCGATCAGCAATGTTCAAAGCGCGATCCATTAGGAAGTTCGGCACTTTGCCTTGCTTTTCGACTTGCTTCATTATCCGAGTGCGCAAAACCTCAAACAAGCGCGGCACAACCACCATGATGGTTGGCTGGGTTTCCTCAATATTGCTGGCGAGCTTCTCAAGCCCTTCGGCATAGAAAATCTCCCCGCCCATTGCGATGGGGAGGAATTGCCCGCCTGTGTGCTCGTAAGCATGGCTGGCAGGCAGGAAGGACAAGAACCGCTCGTCAGAGATTCCGAAATCCTCGTCCACAATTGCTGCTGCGCCTGCAATGCAGCACAGGATTGCGCCATGATGCTGCATAACGCCGCGCGGTGCGCCGCCAGTGCCGCTGGTGTAGATCAGGCACGCTGTCTTTTCGCGAGTGAAGCTTGCAATTCGCGCCTCGACCGCTTTTCGAGCTGCTGCTCCATCGCCTTCGACCATTTTGGCCCAATTGTGGAATTCGAAACTGCTCGCCTGATGGCGGTGCAAATCCTCAATCCCGATCACATGCTCGGCAATGCCCGAAGCTTGCAAAGCGGGATGCAGCGGTTGAAGCAATTTCTCAGTCGAGACAATGACCGCGCGCGCTCCCGAATTGTCGAGAATATGGACATGGTCGCGCGTTGTATTGGTTGTGTATGTCGGCACGCTGATGCAGCCTGCGGCCATAATCGCCAAGTCCGCAATGCACCATTCGGGGCGGTTTTCAGAGACAATGACAACGCGGTCGCCATCTTCAAGGCCAAGCCTGCGCAAATTCTCAGCCAGCAAGCAGACCAGATTGGCCACTTCGCTCCAGCTTTGAGTGACCCATTCGCCATTTTCCTTGCGCCCGAGAAACGGCGCATCGCCCAGCTCGTCAGCTCGCTTCAGGAACAGTTCGACAAGGCTGCCGGCACTATCAACATCGCGTAAATCCACCATCCGCTTATCTCTCTCCCAGAATTGCGGGTGTTTGCTTGATCCCTGAATGTAGGGCGCGCGCGCATAGGCGGCAAGCGTGCAAATGCTGGTTCGTGCTTAAGGCGCGGTTGTCAGCAAGGGCGCGACACGCGGATCGTCAGCCGCTTCCCACCCGTCAGCCGTGCGCAGCAAAGCATTGGCTTTGAGTGGAGGCGAGCCCAAACGAATGCGTTCATGCCCCAAGGCTTTGAATGCCTCTTGCTTGTCAGCTAACACGCTGCCTTCTTCCAGAATCACACTTGGCCCGAAGCCCATTAGGAAGGGCAATGCGAGCGCTTCATTCGCGCTCATTCCAAAATCAATCACGCCTATGATCGAGCGCGCAGTTTGCACAGGGATAGTCGGCCCGCCAGCTGCACCAATCACAAGGAACGGCTTGCCATCTGTATCGAACACAATTGTCGGAGCCATGGATGAACGCGGGCGTTTGCTCCCTTCAACACGGTTGGCCACTGGCTTGCCATCGCGCGTCGGAGTGGCGCTGAAGTCAGTCAGCTCATTGTTCAAATAGAACCCACCAAAGGTGAGGCCTGAGCCAAATGCGCCTTCGATAGTGCTGGTATAGCTGATCACATTGCCATCCGCGTCAGCAACGGAGAAATGCGATGTGCCGTTTTCTTGCGGCTCTTCGCCTTTTGCGCGAGCCAGCGGAGCACCGGGCGGGGTTCCCGCTTTAGGTGATGCAAGCCGCTTGGCTGGATCGATCAATTGCGATCTTTTGGCGAGATAGGCCGGATCGACCAGACCTTTGACTGGCACGCTTACAAAATCGCTATCGCCAATATAGAGCGCACGGTCAGCGTAAGCGATGCGCTGCGATTCCAAGAATAGGTGCCACATCGCCGGATTGTCCGGCCCCAAAGCTTTCAAATCGAACCGCTCAAGCTGGCCCAGCATTTGCGCAACAGCCACTCCGCCAGACGAAGGCGGGCCCATGCCGCACACTGTGTAGCCGCGATAGGCCCCGCATACAGCATCGCGGTTTTTGGCCTTGTACGAGCTGATATCGTCAGCGGTTAGCTTGCCATCCTGCGGCGTTTCGGATGCGACATATCGAGCCACATCTTCGGCTTGCGCTTTATAGAAAGCATCCGCGCCATTTTCAGCCAAATCGCCCAGCGCTTCTGCCAATTGCGAATTGCGAATGCGCGTGCCAACCGGCTTGGGCTTCCCGTCTTCGCCATAATAGAGCGAGCGGGCATAATCGGTCTTTCCAGCTCGCTCGATCCGGCCATCAAGCGAGGAATAGAGCCGCTTGTTCATCAAGAAGCCGTTTTGCGCCAATGCAATCGCAGGCTGGAACAAATCCTTCCAAGGCAATTTGCCATGTTTCGCATGGGCTTTTGCTGCCAGAGCCAGATTGCCCGGCACGCCCACGCTTAAGCCTGAAGTTACGCGCACATCGCGCGGCAGCCGCTTGCCTTCGCTATCAAGAAAGCGCGTTCCTGTGGCGCTGGCTGGCGCAGTTTCGCGCCCGTCATATGTCGTCACATTGCCGCGATCACTGGCGCGAACCATAAAGCCGCCGCCGCCAATCCCTGAGCTTTGCGGCTCAACCACTGTCAACGCCAGCATGACTGCAATGGCTGCGTCCGTGGCAGAGCCTCCGCGCGCCAATATCGCTTCGCCCGCAGCTGTAGCGCGCGGGTCTGCGCTTGACACTGCTCCAGCGGAGGGAGCAGCAATGGTTGCAGATGCGCTTGCGGTTTGGCCGCTGACGGTTTGGTCACTGGCGGATTGGACAGCTTCATCAGGAGAGCATCCAGCCAACAGAGCGGCGCTAGCGATACTGGCGAGAAATGCGTGGGTCTTGATCATAGCGGAACGCTATTCGCTTCCCACTGCATCTGCAATGGTGGAATAGCCTTCGCGCTTCATCAATCGCTCAATCCCGCGCGCAATCCGAGCGCCTAGCCCTGGCCCTTCATAGACAAGCGCACTGTAGAGCTGGACAAGGCTGGCCCCAGCCTTGATCCGTTCCCAGGCATCTTCAGCGCTGCCAATTCCGCCAACGCCGACGAGCGGGATTTGCCCGCCTGTTGCACTGCGAAAATCGCGCACACGCTGAGTCGCTAGCTCGCGCAAAGGCTCGCCCGACAAACCGCCAGCCTCGCTTGAATGATGCGATTTCAGTGGCGGGCGCGAAATAGTGGTATTGGACACAATCAAAGCGCCAAGCCCCTTGTCCAACGCAATCCGCGCAATTGCGTCAATATCGCTGGCTTGCAAATCGGGCGCGACTTTCAAGAATACCGGCGGAGCGCCTTCAGGCATCGCTTCAGCGCGCGCTTCCATCACTCCATCGAGCAAGTCGGTCAGCGCGCTTTCATCCTGCAAAGCGCGAAGGCCGGGTGTATTGGGGCTGGAGATATTGACAGCCAGATAGCTTGCATGAGGCGCCATCAGCTTGGTCATAGTCGCATAATCGGCTGAACGATCAGCGGCATCCTTATTCGCGCCCACATTGATACCAACAATCCCGCCACGCCCAGCGCGCTTTTCCAATCGCTTCAATGCAGCATTTGCGCCGCCATTGTTAAAGCCCATCCGGTTGATCACAGCGCGATCCTGAACCAGCCGGAACAGGCGCGGCTTGGGATTGCCCGCTTGTGGCAGCGGAGTGATGGAACCGACTTCGCTAAAACCAAAGCCAAGCCCAAGCAAAGCATCGGGAACTTGTGCATCCTTATCAAAGCCAGCAGCCACCCCGACCGGATTGGGAAAGCTTAGCCCAGCCACTTCAATCGCAGTCGCGCTTGGCTCGGGAGGGGGTTTCAAGGGCAAAGCCGACAAGCCTTGCAATGCCATCGTGTGCCCAGTTTCGGAATCGAGAGCGAATATGGCGGGTCTGATCAATCGGAAAAGCATTGCGAGGCGCTATGCCCAGCAGCCCCATAACTGTCGAGTGGCTTGGCAAGCGGATTTTACAAGTGGATTACAACTTGACGGCTTTCTACAAGGAAAAAATACAAAAACCCTTGGAAAACTGACTCTCATGTCGCTCGTTTACAATTTTTCGAATCGCAAATCAGTTAACAAGTGGTTGCGACCCGAAGGGCTCGGAGCAGCGATGCGAAGAGTTCCTCAACTTATAAGGGCGGCTTTCCAGCAATGGGGGCCGCCCTTTTTTTGCGCCATCTCCAATTGTGCTGCGAGCATAGGTAAGGCATTGCTGTCAGAAGATCCTTGCCGATTAGGAGAATTATCATGCGCCGCACATTCGCTCCCCTTGCTTCAATTTCGCTTCTGGCGCTGACTGCTTGTTCCACTGTTGAAGACACAGTGGTGGCCGCAGCCAGCGATGCAGCCAAGCAAACTACAGCCGCCGCCAAACAAAATGTGCAGCAAGCCGCGCTTAACACTGTGTTCGAGCAATATGATGCTGCGCAATTGGCTATGTCGCCTCAGGGCAAGAGCTTTCGCGGGATTCGCGATGGGGATTATGGCAAGTGGGACGAGTTTTCCGATGCTGCGCGCACTCGCGATTATCAGCTGACGCAAAACACTGCCAAAGCCATGCGAGCAGCCTATGATCTGGGCGCGCTTTCAACGCAGGATGCGCTTTCCTATCGCTTGTTCGATTATATGGCGAAGCGCGATGCAAGCCTGTGGCCCTATCGCGATAATGGCTATTTGTTCGATCAAATGCGCGGCGCGCAAAGCCGTATCCCTGCGTTCCTGATTGGCATTCACCGGGTCAGCTCGGTTGAGGATGCCTCCGCTTACATCCAGCGGATAGAAGGCATTGGCCCGCTGCTTGATGCAATGACAGCAGAATCCAAACGCCGCGCTGACAATGGCGTGATGCCGCCCGATTGGGCTTACCCTTATGTCATCAATGATATCGAGAATTTGCTCAATGCCGGCGATGATAATGCAATCCTTGCCGACTTTGACAAAAAGCTGATGGCTGTCTTGCCCAAATTGCCGGAAGGCGGACAAGCGGAGAACAGCACAGCCATTGGCATGATGGGTATGGCGCGCGAGGCGTGGAACAGCTCTGCCAAGCCTGCCTACGAACGCTTGCTTGCTGAAATGAAGCGCCAGCAGAAAATTGCGCCTACCGATGATGGCGTGTGGCGTTTCCCCAATGGCGCTGACTATTACAAAGCGCTGCTTGCGAATTACACGACTACGGATTTGTCAGCTGACGAAATCCACAATATCGGCCTTCGCGAAGTTGAGCGCATTCATGGCGAAATGCGCGCCATTATGGCGAAAGTCGGCTTTGAAGGGACTTTGCAGGAATTCTTCCAATTCACGCGCACTGATGACCGGTTTTTCTACACCAATCGCGAGGATTATCTGCGCGATGCTCAAGCCAAAATCGACGCTTTGGAAAAGAAACTGCCCGAATTTTTCGGAGTGCTTCCCAAAGATCCCTTTGTGATCAAGCCGGTTGAAGCTTTCCGCGAGAAAAGCGCAGGCAAGGCTTTCTATCAACGCCCTGCGCCTGATGGATCGCGCCCGGGCACATATTATGTGAACCTCTA
>CAZJAG010000119.1:0-6209 GCA_964543735.1 uncultured Porphyrobacter sp.
GCCGCGTTACCGCGCCCCCGGTGCGCTCTTACCGCACCCTTTCATCCTTACCTGTGGAGCGCGAAGCCCCCATCGGCGGTTTGCTTTCTGTGGCACTGTCCCTGAGCTTCGGCTTAAAAAAAACCTCGCCCGGCGGGCGTTACCCGCCACCCTTGTTTCGTGGAGCCCGGACTTTCCTCGCGCGCCTCTTATGAAAGAAACGAACGCGGCTGCCTTGGCCCCCTGACGCTCGGCGCGATACACATCTGCGGACGGCAAGGAAAGGGCGCAAAGCAAAGGGGCCGACTTCGCTTGCGAAGCCGACCCCCCCAATGTGCCGTCTGAAACGGAAGCTGATCAATCGAGATCGGTCAGCAGCAGCTTCCAGATAAAGGCGCCAATAGCAGCGCCAATCAACGGTGCGACCCAGAAGAGCCAAAGCTGTGGAACAGCCAGCGCATTGTCAGAGAAGAACGCGACACCTGTTGAACGCGCGGGGTTAACCGAAGTGTTCGTGACAGGGATCGAGATCAAATGGATCAGTGTGAGGCACAGACCGATTGCGATCGGTGCAAAGCCAGCAGGCGCTTTCGACGAGGTCGAGCCCAAAATGACGATCAGGAAGAACGCCGTGAGCACAATCTCGATCAGCAGAGCCGACATCATGGAATAGCCATGCGGTGACGCCTCGCCAAAGCCGTTCGTGGCAAATCCGCCTGCGCTAAAGTCTGCGACGCCCGAAGCAATCGCATAGAGCGTTCCGCCAGCAGCCAGAGCGCCGACGACTTGTGCCGCCCAGTATGGGATAAGTTCCGACATGCTGAAGCGTCCGCCCAGCGCAAGACCCAGCGATACGGCCGGATTAAAGTGACCACCCGAAATATGACCCACGGTGTAGGCCATGGTCAGAACGGTCAGACCGAAGGCCAGCGATACACCGGCATAAGCGATGCCCAGATCGGGAATTCCTGCGGCCAATACAGCCGATCCGCAGCCCCCGAAGACTAGCCAGAATGTGCCGAAGAATTCGGCGAACAGTTTTTTTGACATGTGTTTTTCCCCTCAAAACAAACAACTTAGAACAAGTTGTAAACTAAAGCGCACATATCGGACTATCTCGCCTAGGTCGATGGTTCCACTTGTAAACTTTCCTATCGAGACACGCCCCTATCGCGGTCTAGCAGCAACTGGAACAGGATCGCGCGAACCTGCCCATCGACCTGTCCGTCGATCCGCTCTGGCCGCCAACGGCGCTGAAATGCCTCAACCGCTTTATGCCCGTCACTCACATCATAGCCGAACCGCTCAAGCGCGAGATAGAATGCCCCGTCATTGTCAAACGGATCACCCAGATCGAGCTTTTGCGGGCGCGGCAAGCAAAGGCCATATTCCGCCAGCCGCTCCCACGGGAACAGCTCGCCCGGATCAACCTTGCGCAAAGGCGCAATGTCCGAATGGCCCACCACATTCGAGCGCGCGATGTCATGCTCCTCAACCATCCGCGCCAGCAGAGGGACAAGCGCATCAATCTGTGCCTTGGCAAATTCGCGCGGTGGCTCCCCGCCATAATGCCCCAGATTATCCAATTCGATGCCGATACTGGCCGAGTTGATATCCGTTTCACCGCGCCAATAGGATTGGCCCGCATGCCATGCGCGCTTGTCCTCGGGCACCAGCCGGATCACCTCGCCATTTTCAGCGATCAGATAATGGGCGGAAACCTCGATGTTCGGGTCGCACATCCGCTCCAGCGCGGCCTCGGCGCTGTGCATTTCGGTATAGTGGAGCACCACCATGGAGATCGGCAGTTTGCGCTCGTTGCAATTGGGCGAGAGCACCTCGCGGTCGACCAGCTCGTCACCGGATGAGCCGCTCGCCATTGTTTAGCCGATCATCCCGTCCGGCTGGGGCAGAACCGCGCCCAGCACCAGCGTGCCATCAGCATTCTTATATTGCAGGCCGCCGCCCAGCTCTTCAGCCAGCAGCGCGATCATATGCGCGGCCGCCGTGCGGCTGGAGAGGTCCTCTGCCGCCATATCGCCTTCCAGCGCCTTGCCGATAATGTCGTCAAACGCGATCCGATCACCCTTGGCCCTCACAACGATCTCCGCCGCGCCTTCCCGCAATTCTGCGCCAATATCGAGCGAGCCGCCGCGCACCAGCGCGTCAATCGCGATCTGGGCATAGTTGAGCATCACCTTGACCGCAGGCTTGGGCAGACTTGCGCCTTCCAGCGCCCAGTTCACCTCGACACCCTTTGCCCCTTCAGCCAGCGCATTGACGACTTCCTGCGCCTCTTCGACCGGAACCGCATCGCCAAAGCCGCCAGCCGAACCAAAGGCCAGCCGGAAAAATTTGAGCTTATTGGTGCTGACCGTGGCGCTCTGCTCCATCAGTTCAACGCATTGCTTGCGCATTGCCTCATCCGTTTCGTCAGCCAGCAATTCGAGCCCGTTCGAAAGCGCGCCAACGGGCGAGAGCATATCGTGGCACAATCGCGAGCACAGCAAGCTGGCCAATTCAGTAGCGGAAGTTTGCGTCATATCAGGCGATCCCTAACCCTGTTTGCGTCTTTGTGGGAGACACATGAAACACTGTCCTAAGGGGAAAAAACCGGGCCTGCCAGTTCCATGTCTGAAAATCTGTTGGAGAATGGAGCTTTTGCCCGCTCATTGGGCGGGTTCTAATCGGCATCCACACGGTAGGATAGGGGCGCAAACCCGTCCGGCGTGCTGCGCCAGAAGGTCAGCTCGTCCTTACCAGCAATCGCCCAGATTGCGCCGTCACCTGCCGCCATTTCTGCGTCAGTTGCGGAAGGGCGCGCTGCGCCCGATGGGTGCGAGTGGAAATAGCCCAGCACTTGCGGCCCGCCCTCGCGCGCTTGCCTATGGGCATCAATCAAGGCTTGCGGATCGATCTCGAAATGGGTTTCGGGCTTGGGATGGACATTTTCGGCGGGCTGGCATTGCGTGATGCGATCGCGCCCCTCACCAGTCCTACCCGCCTCACCCGTCTCGCCACGCAATATTGCGCAGGCCTCTTGCGGATGCGCTTGTTTGGCAAGTGCGCGCATGGCTTCCAACACGTCGGAGCAAACGCGCAGATTACCACTTGCGCTCGTCCTGAGCTTGTCGAAGGATCGTTTTTGCCCTTTAGCCGAGTGCATGCCTTTTTGGACCTATATTCTACATTGCCGAGGCGGCGCATATTATACTGGCCACACAGATGATCTGGAGTATCGCGTGGGCCAGCACAAGTCTGGAAATGGGTCCTCATACACGTCGGAAAGACTTCCGGTCGAACTGGTCTGGTCAGCTGAGTTTCCATCAAGGCAGGAGGCGTTCGAGTTTGAGCGAAGGGTCAAAGGATGGTCGCGTGCAAAGAAGATGGCATTGATCCGAGGGGATTGGGATGCGATTTCTGAGCATGCTCAAAGCAAGAGCAGCCCTTCGACAAGCTCAGGGCGAGCGGAGATGATTGAGGGTAAAGTTGCGGGCGCTGGGCGGCTCGACAAGGCGCTCGCTGATGCGACCGATCTGTCCCGCGCGCGCATTCAGGCGCTGATTGCGGATGGGAAGGTTGAGACAGATGGCATGCCCGCCACCTCGCCTTCGGCTAAAGTGGGTGCCGGAACGCCCTTCACGATCCATCTGCCGCCGCCTGAGGAACCCGAGGCAAAACCGCAGGACATCCCGCTCGATATCGCTTTTGAAGATGAGCATTTGATCGTCCTCAACAAGCCAGCGGGCATGGTGGTGCATCCAGCAGCGGGCAATCCTGACGGCACTTTGGTCAATGCGCTGCTGCATCATTGTAAAGGCGAACTTTCAGGCATTGGCGGGGTCGCGCGGCCCGGCATCGTCCATAGAATCGACAAGGATACTTCCGGATTGCTGGTCGTCGCCAAATCCGATGCAGCGCATGAGGGATTGGCCAAACAATTTTCCGACCACTCGATCGAGCGGCTGTATCTGGCCATTTGCAGCGGCCATTTGGCGCAAAAAGAGGGCAAAATAGACGCAAAAATCGGCAGATCGGCGCAAAATCGGAAGAAAATGGCAGTTTTAGAGGCTGATTCGCGCCGCGGAAAGCACGCAATCACGCATTATCGCCTCAAGAAAACGCTCCACAAGGCCTCTTTGATCGAATGCCGGCTCGAAACCGGCAGAACCCATCAGGTGCGCGTTCACATGTCGTCAATCGGCCATGCTCTATTAGGGGATCCAACATATGGACGTGCGCCGAAAGGTCTGCAATCCATTCTCAAACATCTAAGCTTTGCCCGGCAGGCGCTTCACGCAGCCACGCTGGGCTTCGAGCACCCCATTACTGGCGAGAATCTGCGCTTCCACGCGCCCCTGCCAGCCGATATGCAGGCTTTAATCGACGAACTTGCATAGAATTATCGACGAATTGCGGATCATTTTCCGGAATTTGTGCGTATATGTAACCAGGTGGCCCGTATCTCCGGATGCCCATTAGGGGTTCGGGGGAAAGAGGTCGACGCAAAGAAAGGTTAGGGATTACGTGACCAAGACTAAAACACCTTCCGTTCCGGCGCTGGGCGGTGAGCAGAGCCTCAACCGCTATCTGGCCGAGATCAAGAAATACCCCGTGTTGACGGCTGAGCAGGAATATATGCTCGCCAAACGCTATGCCGAGCATGAGGACCCCGAAGCTGCCGCGCAGCTCGTGACCTCGCATCTGCGGCTCGTTGCGAAAATCGCGATGGGTTATCGCGGCTACGGCCTGCCCGTGTCTGATCTCATCTCAGAAGGCAATGTCGGTCTGATGCAGGGCGTCAAGAAATTCGAACCCGATCGCGGCTTCCGCCTCGCAACCTATGCAATGTGGTGGATCAAGGCGAGCATGCAGGAGTTTATCCTGCGCAGCTGGTCGCTTGTTAAAATGGGCACGACCGCAGCGCAAAAGAAGCTGTTCTTCAACCTTCGCCGGATGAAGAAGCAGCTCGAAGCTTACGAAGACACTGACCTCTCGCCCGAAGACGTGACCAAGATCGCGACCGATCTGGGCGTGCCGGAGCAGGAAGTCATCAATATGAACCGCCGGATGATGATGGGCGGCGATGGCTCGCTCAATGTCCCGATGCGCAATGGCGAAGAAGGCGCTGGCGAATGGCAGGACTGGCTGACCGATGATCGTCCCTTGCAGGACGAGACGGTGGCTGACGCACAAGAGGCCGAAGTGCGCCACGATATGCTGGTCGAGGCGATGGATGCACTCAACGACCGCGAAAAGCACATTCTGACAGAGCGCCGCCTGACCGAGAAACCGCAAACGCTGGAAGAGCTAAGCCAGGTTTACGATGTCAGCCGCGAACGCATCCGCCAGATTGAAGTGCGCGCGTTTGAAAAGCTGCAAAAGGCGATGAAAACCATCGCTGGTGAACGCTTGCTGCCGGGCGCTGCCTGATTAGCTAGGCAGCTTCTCGATCAACTCATCGAGAATTTGAAAATCGAAACGCCGGGGGTTTTCCTCCGGCGTTTTCGCATCAGCCATCTTTAGCAACTGGTCCTTGCTTGGCCATTCAAAGTAAACTTGGCCGGGCAGACAGCCCGAAAGAGCCTTAAACCAATCGATGAGATGCGGCTGCAAGGCGAGGTGTTGTTCGAAATTTCCACGGCGCCGTGTCGCATCGCCCTCTTTCTGCGCGCACGCTTGATCCGGCGCGATTTCTTTGACGAAATAGAGATCGGCAAAACCCAAACGCTGGGCTGAAATGGCCTCTCGAACCGCTGAAACCGCGTAAGAAAACTTGTCAGGCCAATGAAAGCCAGCGCGCTCCATGCACCAAGAATAATGAAATTTCATTGGATCGGTGTCACAGATCGCAAGTCCGTGCTTGGCTTCAATTTCTCGGGCTAGTTGAAACCGCCAGGCATTGTGTTCGGCCCAAAACTGCGCGTGATCTTGCAAAGGCGCATCAGCAGCCGGAATTGGCCCACGGGTCGGTAGCTCGCCCAGCCAACGCCCCTCTCCAAACTGTTTGGCAAATGTGGTCTTGCCCGCAGCGCTTATGCCTTCGATAACGACAATCATTCTGCCGCTTTGAGGGCGGCAATTGTTGCTGTCAAATCAATCGGCAAGAGCGTGACTGGATCGATCGCCAACAGCTCCTTTTTCGTGCGCGCTTTTCTCAGCGGCCACAAATTCCTCCCCGCGCGCGAATTTCGTCTCGCGCATCAGGCGTGCCATCGGCGGTAGTGTTT
>CAZJAG010000120.1:0-6045 GCA_964543735.1 uncultured Porphyrobacter sp.
GCAATTCTTTCGCCAAGTCGAAAGCGAAGGCCGCGATGCGCTGGGCCGCTCGATCGGCTTTAGAGGCGAAGACTACACCATATCGGACATCAAGACCGTGCGCTGCGTCGCGAGTGAAGGCGCGCAATTGCAGATCATTCCCGCCGAGTTCGCGCGCTCTTCCATAGATTTTCGCAGCGCCAACAAAAGCGCGCTGACTTGGCAAAATGACGGCAAATCCCCAAGCCTGTGGCAGGGCCGCTATTGCACTCTTGAGGATTTGGAGCCTGCCCGCCTGCGCCGCTTTGACGGATGGGCTCGCCCGAATTTTGAAAACCACTCCGAGGCGTCAGCATGAGCGAGCCTGACGAGTTCTCGGCCAACCATGTCAAAGCGATGGACTGCCCCAGCTGCGGCGGCGGGATTGAACTTCAGGCGGCGGGCTACTCGACCTATTTCGTGTGCCAATATTGCGGCAGCGAGCTGGATCTCCTTTCCGATGATGTGCGGCTGATCGCTGAACATGCCGAGGCGGCAGAAGCGCTCTACATTCCGCTGGGCACACGCGGCACCTTGCGCGGTGTGGAATGGGTCACGATTGGCAATCTGAAAAAGACCGATGGCTGGGAGAAGTGGGACGAGTTTCTGCTCTTCAACCCTTATCACGGCTATCGCTGGCTGGTCTTTACCAAGGACGGCTGGAGCTTTGGCACTCCGATCCTTGCGCAGCCCGAACGGCTGCCGGGCGGCTCTTATCTCTATGACGGCGCGGGGATGAAGATTTGCTATTACTTCGCAGATAGCACGACGCAATCCGCTCTTGGCGAATTCTATTGGCGCGCACAGCGCGGTGATGTTGTGCGCTCGGCCAGCTATGTCGGCGGCGGGCGGATGCTGTCCTGCGAGGATGCAGGCAGCGAGTACAATTGGACGCTCGAAGAATGGATCGCATCGAGCGAAGTCGCGCGCGTTCGGGATTCAAGATACCGGCCAATATCCCGAAATCGGCGATACGCCCCTACCCCATCAACCCAACCCGCACGCGGGCAAGGCGGTGAACAGGGGCCTGATCGCCACCGTGTTTTTCCTCCTCGGCATTCTGGGTGCGACCATGCTCTCTTACGGAGGCGAGACACGCACAAAGGAATATAGCGCAAAAGTTGATACCCCCAACCGCTCGGTCTCGCTCGGCCAGTTCACCATCGAAGATCGCCCCAAGCCTTTCACGATTGCAACCCGTGGCTCGCCCGGTGACAACAATTGGATGGATGTCGAATACACGCTCGCCAATGTGGCAACCGGTGACGAGATCATCGCCAATCAGCCGATCGAATATTATTTCGGACGCGACTGGAAAGAGGATGACCGCAGCGGCACGCTGAAAATCGCGAGCGTGCCGGCGGGAACCTATGAATTGACCGCAGACATCACTTTGCCTGAGGATGAGAACCCTGCTCGCCTCGCCCGCTCCAACGCCAGCTGGGATGCACAAGCCCGGCCTGTCGCGATAAGCGCCTCGTCAAACGGTGTATTCAGCTCCAATATCGTCCTGCTGTTCCTCGCATTGTTTAGCCCTGCCCTATGGGTCTGGTTCAAATCGGCGAGCTTTGAAGGTGCGCGAAGCGCGGGCTATGATGGCGAGGATGACGATGACTAGAATGCAGATGACTAGAATGCGGATCACTAGAAAGCTGGCGCCCGAAGGAATTTGCCGATGAGAAAAACCCTGTTTCCGCTCTGGTGCCTCGCCGTGCTGTGCGTCTTCGCAGCGGCCAGCTGGTATGGCTATTCCCCCTTTGGCGATGGCAAGCAGGAGCGCAATGCCTATTCGCGCGGAGGCGGGCCTACTCACAAATAGCGCACGGGGCCGGCTCATCGTGGCCGCTTGGCGCACGACGACAGTTTCTTGGAGGTACCTATGTTGGATTTCGAAACATTCACAGCCAGTCTGGCCTATTCGGCCCTTGGCATTCTGGTTTTCATCGTCGCCTTTGTGCTGGTCGATCTGCTGACACCGGGCAAATTGTGGCAAGAGATTATCGAGAAGAGGAACAATGCGGTTGCCATTTTGGCAGGTGCAGTGGCTCTCGCTATCGGGTTGATTGTCGCTGCCGCCATTCATGGCTGAGACGGGCTTGACCAACCCTGTAACACAGCTGGATAGCGCGCAAGATGCGCCCGCCGCCTCGCCCAAAGAGGCGGGGATTGGCAGCGATAGCGGCCTCTCGGTTATTCTGCTTGTCTCGGTTTTCGTGGTGGCGACTTGCGGGCTGATTTACGAGCTGCTCGCTGGAACGATCGCGACCTATCTGCTGGGCGATAGTGTCACGCAATTCTCGACAGTTATCGGCACCTATCTGTTCGCGATGGGCCTTGGCAGTTGGTTCTCGCGCCATATCACGAGCCAGCTGCTCCACTGGTTCATCCGGATCGAGATCATTATCGCGCTGGTCGGCGGCGCGTCAGCGGCTGCATTGTTCCTGATCTTTCCTTTCGTGAGCGAATTTCGCCCGATCCTGTACGGTCTGGTCGTGCTGATCGGCTTTCTGGTGGGGCTCGAGATACCGCTCCTGCTCCGCATTTTGAAAAACCAGTTCAGTTTCAGCGATTTGGTCGCCAATGTTCTGACCTATGATTATATCGGCGCGCTTGCTGCATCGCTGCTGTTCCCGCTGGTGCTTGTGCCTTTCGTGGGGCTTATCAGAGCGGGCTTTGTCATCGGCCTTGTGAACATTGTGATCGCATTGGTGCTGGTCTTCAGACTGAAAGGCAAACGCACACTTTTGCCCGAACGTGTCGCGGCAATGCTGGTCGCATTGCTCCTGTTAACCGGAGCCTTCGCATCAGAAGCATTGCAGCGCGCATCGGAAGCCAGCCTTTATAATGACAACATCATCTATGCGAAGTCCAGCGGCTATCAGCGCATCGTCCTCACCCAGTCAAAAGGCGACATCCGCCTGTTTCTCGACGGCAATCTGCAATTCTCCTCGCGCGATGAATACCGCTATCACGAAAGTCTGGTCTGGCCAGCATTGGCGCGTGCACCATCGCGCAGCAAGGTGCTGATCCTTGGCGGCGGAGATGGCCTCGCCCTGCGCGAAGTTCTGCGCGAGCGGCAGGTGCGCGAAGTTACTCTGGTCGATCTTGATCCCGCCATCACCGATCTGTTCAAGAGCGCCAGCGCACTGCGCTCTCTCAACCAAAACGCATTCGATGATCCGCGCGTGCGCGCCATCAATGCCGATGCTTTTCAGTGGGTGCGCGATGCCGATGAGCGCTTTGACGTGGTGATTGTCGACCTGCCTGATCCGACCAATTATTCCATCGGGCGGCTCTACAGCTTCGCGTTCTACTCCAATCTGCGCGCGCTTATTGCCAAGGACGGCATGCTCTCGATCCAGAGCACGGCGCCCTATGTCGCGAAAGAAAGCTTTGCGATGATCGGCGCAACGATCAGGGCAGCAGGGTTCAATACGCGGCCCTATCACGCCTATGTGCCAAGCTTTGGCGATTGGGGCTTCACGCTCGCCTCCCCTGCTCCGATTGGAAGCCTGGGCGAATTGCCCGAAGGATTGCGCTATTATTCGCAAGCAGAAGAAGCGCGCATGTTCAGCTTCCCGCGCGATATGGTCGCAAATACAAGCGAAGTGAACCGCTTAAGCAATCAGGCACTGGTGCGGCGATTTACGAGCGAGTGGCGGCGGTACGGCAATGAGTGATAACGATGCCCCCGCCATCGGCACGCATGTGCTCATCGACGTTAGGGGCGATGGCCCGTTCAGCTCTGAAACATTCAGCGACCCCGCAGCGATGGAGCGCATTTTGCGCCAAGCTGCTGACCATGCGGGGGCAACAACGCTGGAGGCGCGCTTTCACCATTTTGGGGAGGATATGGGCGTAACCGGCTTTCTGCTGCTCGCCGAATCCCATATCTCGATCCACACCTGGCCCGAACACCGATTTGCTGCGATAGATATGTTCTTGTGCGGCTCGCCCGACATTGACGCGGCGATTGGATCGATCAGCGAGGCTTTTGCAGGATGCAAGATCGATATTCGCAAGCTTGAGCGGGGAAAGCTCATCAGCTGAATTGTCACATGGTGAAGCTGATGCGCCAATGGCTCCATCGGCCCTCAGATTTCAGCAAATTCCAGCATTTGCGCATTGCGCATCGGCTCGGCCTTCAAGAAGCCCTGCCAATAGGTGCACCCCTCTGCGATGATCGCCTGGCGCTGCGCTTCTGTTTCGATCCCCTCGGCAATGACATCAAGCTCTAGCGCTTCGGCAAGGCTGACAATGGCGCGCAGCACCGCCAGATCGCGTGCATCGCTGGTAATCCCCTCCACCATCGAGCGATCCAGCTTCAGCGCATCGAGGGGAAGCATTTTCAAATAGCGGAAATTGCAGAACCCTGCGCCAAAATCATCAAGCGCAATCCGAAAACCCGCACGGTGAAGCACTCTTAACGCGTCAGCGGCCAGGTTGAGATCGTGCAGCAGCACATCCTCTGTAATCTCAAGCGTCTGCCGCTTTGGCGCAATCCCCGAACTTGCCACAAGCGAGGCGAAGTCGCGCGCAAAGCTGGGCTCGGCGATTTCTTCAGGCGTTATGTTGAGCGACAAGGTGAGATGCTTGGGCCAGCTATCGGCCTGCTCCAGCGCCTGTGCGACCACATGGCGCGACAAGGGCGCGACCAGCCCCGCCTTCTCTGCAATCGAGAACAGATCGCGCGCGCCAATCTCCCCCAAAGTTGGGTGCTGCCAGCGCGACAAAGCCTCAGCCCCCACCATTCGCCCGTCACGGCAAGCGAATTGCGGCTGAAACAGCACTTCGATCTCGTCGCGCCCCAAGGCTTCTATCAAGTCGCCTTCGAGCACGCTCTCCAATGCAGCAGGCAGCGCATTAGACCGCATTGTGCGTGATGTGTTTCTGGTCCCGTCCATTAACAGTGCTTAATATCAGTCTTTGCAGTTTGCGCCATCAATCACTCGCAATCAATTCGAATGCGTTGAAAAATGGCACAACGGGCAATAGAAGATGTGCACAAAGCCGGTCGCAGGTGAATTACTGGGGGACATTGCTTGTGGCCGAAACGCCCAAATATCAACGCATTGCATTGCTGGCATCGGATTCGGAGCGGGCGCAAGGCGCCTATCAACAGCTGCAAGATAGCTATGATTTTGCGCCTTATGACGATGCAGATGCCGTCGTCGTGCTGGGCGGAGATGGCTATATGCTCGCCGTTTTGCACTCGATGCTGGACGCAAAACGCGTGATTCCGGCCTATGGTTTGAACCTTGGCACGGTCGGATTTCTGATGAACAGCCGCGAGGAAGGGGCCGATTTGTTCGCCCGCGTCAATGCTGCACGCGGATTTGCCATTCCCCCTTTGCAGATGAAAGCCACAACGCAAGGCGGCGCAAGTTGCGACTGGTATGCGATCAACGAGGTCTCGTTACTGCGCGAAACCCGCCAGACCGCCAAGATCGAGGTTAGCGTGGATGACAAGGTGCGTTTGGAAGAGCTGGTCTGCGATGGCGTGCTGCTGTCAACACCGGCTGGCTCGACCGCCTATAACCTGTCTGCCAATGGCCCGATCCTGCCGCTCGATAGCAAGCTGCTCGCATTGACGCCGATCTCCGCCTTCCGCCCGCGTTTCTGGCGCGGCGCGATCCTGCCCGAGCGTTCAAAAATCAAGTTCACAATCCGCGAACCGCGCAAGCGCCCCGTGCTGGCGGTGGCCGACCAGAAGGAGCTGCGCGATATTGCCGAGGTTTCGATCTCGATCGCGCGCCAGTCCAAGCTGACATTGCTGTTTGATCCGGGCCATTCGCTTGAAGAACGCATCGTAGCCGAACAATTTGTCGTTTAACGCTTCTTGCACGCTTGCATTCTAAATCGGCGAGCAATATACGCGCATTTCGCTTTGGGCAGACAAACCCAAGGCTGCTCCCCGATAGCTCAGCGGTAGAGTAGGTGACTGTTAATCACTTGGTCGTTGGTTCGAATCCAACTCGGGGAGCCATTTTCTCCTTTGGCTCTTTTGGCTAGCCCGCCAGTAGCCGC
>CAZJAG010000121.1:0-5922 GCA_964543735.1 uncultured Porphyrobacter sp.
CGCGCTCAAGCAGCGAAGCGGTAGCGCAATCTAAAGCGTCTGCCCGTCATCCAGCACAAAATCCGTGCCGGTCACATATTCGGCAGCGTCTGAAGCGAGGAACAGCAGAATGTCGTCCATCCCCTCCATTGCCATCAGCCGTTTGCGCGGCCAGCGGGCAATCTGCTTCTTGCCCGCTTCTGTCTCAAACCATTCGTCATTGATCGCTGTGCGCACATAGCCGGGCGAGATCGAATTGATCGAAATCCCGCGCCGTGCCCATTCGCGCGCCAAAGAGCGGGTTGCCTGCACAACGCCTGCCTTGCTGGCGGAGTAAGCGACCAAACCCGGCGACGCCTCAAAAGCTGTGATTGAGGCAATCATTACAATCCGTCCCTTGGTGACGCCTGCGGCCATCATTCGCTTTGCGCCTTCGCGCGCTGTCAGGATTGCGCCTTGCAAGTTAATCGCCAGCGTTTGCGCGATCTCTTCTGCGGGCATATCATGCGCCATGCCTGCGCCATCAACACCGGCATTGACGATAATGGTGTCGAGTGTTCCGAAGGCTGCCTCTGCCTCGTCATAGCCTGCAATGATCGAAGCCTCGCTAGCGACATCCATAGCAACAGGCAGTGCAGCCTCGCCAATCGCATTTGCCAATGCATCAAGCTTTTCCTTGCGCCTTGCAGCCAGCGCGACCTGCGCGCCCGAGCTCGCCAAGAGCTTGCCCCAATGCTCACCAAAGCCTGAGGATGCGCCCGTGATGAGCGCCCGCCTTCCTGCAAGGTTTGGGCGCCCGGTCAGATCTTTTGTATGCATTCGCGCCTTCTATTTGGCTGGCAATTCGCCATTGATATATTTGTGCAAGGTGGTTTGGAAGTGGCGCACGCGGCTGTCTTGATACGCGCCCAATTCCATCACGCCATTTGCACTTGCCTTCATCCCCGTTTGGACATGCGGCAAATTCGCCATATCCTGATCGAACACATTGGCAAGCTGCGGGCCCATAATATCGGCTGCCCATGCGAAAGGCTCGTCATCAGGGATGTAAGTGCGCTCCACGGCGCGCGGACGCTTCTCACCCTTGGGCGTTGGGAACAGCAAGCGGATTTCCATCACACACCAATCGGGCGTGTCACCGGGCAGCCAGCGATAGCAAAGCGTCGGCAGGAACCCGATCCACGGCGCGAAATTGGGGAAGATATTATACGTGAAATTATCGAGAATTTCGCTGTCTGACGCGTCCGAGTAATCGTGCCCATATTGCTCGGCGAAGCCTTGGCGGCCAGCCTCGGCCAGAACCTTGCGAGCGCCCAGCGGATCGTCATTGTCAAAATCTGATGCGTCATCGTCGCCAGCAGCAAAGCGGCGATTGGTATCAGCATCATCTCCGCCGGAAAATTCGTTCATTTTCTGCAGGACATAGTTTTGGTCTTTGCCGACAAGATGCGGACTAAGGACACCCGATGGCGTAATCGCGCGATTAAAGTGATCGCCGATCAGATCATATTGCGAGTTCGCATCGCCCAGAAACGGCAGCAATTGCGGATGCGTGGTGATCGAATGCCAGGCCTCCATGAACGCCTCTGCCGTGGCTTTCCAATTGGCAGGAATGCGCTTGGCAACCCACATGCCGGTATAGCGATCTTCCATATTGTAGCGGTCATAATGTGCCGCTGCCGGGCCAAGCCATGTCTTGAAATCGGGCAGATCGGGATTTTCGGTGATCATCACAAAACCCTGCCACAGCTCGACGCGGGCTTCGGGCAAGCTCAAATCCTTATCCTCCAGATGTTTGAAATCCCAATCGCATGGGATCTCTTTCAAGCCGCCATCGGTTTTCCAAGTGAAGCCGTGGAAGGGGCAGCGGAACTGGGTGGTGTTGCCGTTTTCCGTGCGCAGCTTGCGCCCGCGGTGAAGGCACACATTATAAAATGCACGCACGCTGCCATCGGCCTGACGGGTGATGAGGAAGCTTTTCTCGTTGATCTCGAAGACGACGGTGTCGCCAGTATCGGGCAGCTCATCCTCGCGCGCGGCGAAAAGCCAGACATTGGGCCACAATTTCTCGCGCTCTGCCTGCGCAAATTCTTCGGAGACATAAGGCTCAATATCAATCGGGTCATTGCCCATATCGATATTGCTTTCCTCGAAAAGATAATCGGGCGGCGTGCGCGTATCGCCCTCGAGCATTTCGGTATAGCTCATGCCGGGGCAGCGCTCTCCATCCAGCTTCTTCATCTCGTTCATGGCACCTGTTCCTCGCCTCTTGTCTTCCGGTAGAGCGCGCAGGCGCCCTCGCAATTTATGCAGTGTTGTGAGGGGAAGTTATCGCACAGATTGGCCAGCACAAAACTATTCTATTCGTGAGGGAAAGGAGCTGGTTCGATGACGCAGGCAGGAGGGCTCGCAAGTTTGGGAGAGGTCATGCAAATGGCCTATGTCCCGCAAGATTTTGATGCAGCGGTCGAGCATTGGACGCGGGCCATGGGCGTTGGCCCGTTTTTCCTGCTCGAAGGCATTCACTTGGACGGCATGAAATATAAGGGCGAGCCAACAGATGCGGTGTTTGATCTGGCGCTTGCCTATTGGGGAGATATGCAGATCGAGCTGATCCGCCCGCGCGATGATCACCCCTCCATCTATTCAGGCGAATATGCCGATGTTGGGGGCGGCCTGATCGGGGGGCTGCATCATGTGTGCATTCTGGTCGAGGATATTGCCGAGGCTTATGCGGCCTGCGAGCGGCATGGCGCTGAAATTGTGATCGAGGGCAATTTCGGCAATTCAAAAGTGATTTATGCTGATCCAGGGGCGGGGCCCGGCAGCCTCATCGAAGTGCTCCAGCAAGACCCCGAGGGGCCAGACCTGTTTGGCATGATCAAATCGGCAGGAAAGGATTGGGACGGTTCAGACCCGCTTAGGAAGCTGGGGTAGTGGTTTGGTGTTAATCGGCTAGCGCTGCATATACTCGCTGACTAAGGATGGAAACGCATCTAATGAGGGTGTCTCGTCAAAACTGTGCTTGGCTGGTGTGCTGGCCCAAGGGATTTTCTCTTTCGTCCACATCTCGATAAACGGTTCGAGTGCGAGAGGCCCGTCAATCAGGGTAGAGCGAACATTAATGACGCCATTTCCGGCTCTTGGTTCAGATGTCACCCAACATTTGCACCAATCGCAATATCCGTAGCGCGCATCAGATTTATGCAGCGCGCCTACTACTGTTTCGCCTTTCGTCAGTTCAAATTGATCAATCTGGATCATTATGCCCAAGGAAAAGGCGCTCGAAGTAAGTTTTTGGCATCCGCGGCAATGACAAGCAAACGAAAGCAAAGGTGCTTGCTTGATCTGAAAGCGAACACGGCCGCACAGACATCCGCCCTCAAACGGAAGGGGTGGCGCTGCCATCAGCTATTCGCGCCCAAATACCCCAGCTGGCCTGCCTTAAAGATCGTTTGTGCGCGGTTCACGCTATCCAGTTTCTCGCCAGCGCGGTGGACGTGATAGCGGATGGTGGCGTGAGAGCGCTCAAGAATCATGCTGATTTCTTTGTCCGTCTTGCCAATTGCCGCCCAGCGCAGGCACTCGACCTCGCGCTTCGACAATACGCAATCGGATGGAATGCGCCGCTTGGTGCGATGCGCTTGGACATAGCCAGCGATAAACCGCCGTGTCAGCTGCGAGAATAGCGTGCCATAAATCGCAAATTCCTCGGTCAGATCGGTCTTCTCACGATCCAGCGGAATGAAGCTGTTGGCCGAGATTTGCCCGAAGGGCAGATGCACCGGCACAACAATCGCTGCCGTGCAAAGCGAGCGCTTTTCGAAATCGGCAAGGTCAATCTCTTCGAGATAGGAATTGCGCCAGCGCGTATTGAAGCCCTGTTCGTTCACCCAGAACGGCTCGCTTTCGTAGCGGCAGGCGCGCGGCAAGGGCGAATGCAGCGCCAAGCGATGATCTTCCCACCAGCGCGCGCCATCATCGAGCCATTTGAAAATGTCGGCATTCAGGATCGTGCCCTCGGCATCAACCATCGGTTCTTTTGAAGAAATGTCATCGCACATAGCGATCTGCATTCCGCGCTCTTGCGCGATGCGGGCCATGGCAACGGCTGCATCATGAATGTCTTCAAGACAGCGGATCGTCACTTCTTCGAGCAGCTGATCCAGATTTTCGCGTCCCTGCGGTGTCCGCAGCTCGACAACGTTTCCCCCAGTATGTGTGCTCATGGGCAGTTCCTCTCCTGCTTCTTTCGAGTCGATCCCTTTCCTAGCGGAAACTTCGCCCGAAAGCTCCTATTTTGTGTAGGAGCAAGACTTGGAAATGCTAATTAAAGCAAAGCTCCCCTCAAGCGAATTGGAATCATATGACCTGGCAAGGCGAAAACTTCGGAGTGGCTCTCAAAGCATTGGCGCAATCGATTGAGCCGGAGAGGCCCGCGATTATCCTGGGCGAACGGATTGTCAGCTTTGCCGAACTCGACAGACAGACAGACAATATTGCGTCAGGCCTGCGCGCACGGGGCCTCAAAGTGGGCGATATTGCCGGGCAAATGCAGCGCAATACGCCTGAATATCTGCTCGCCTATTTCGGCTGCATCAAAGCGGGGCTGATGCCGGTTAATGTCAATTACCGCTACAAAGACCGCGAACTGGCCGACATTTTCTCCCGCTTCGATGTAAAGGTGGTTTTTACCGAAACCGACTTTGCCCAATTGGCCAGTGATGCAATGCCCAAAGGCGGAATTGCAATCGATGTAGGCTCTGCTGATTGGCAAAGCCTGCTCGATAGCGAAGTGCCAGCAGAATTTGCTGTCCACGATGATCCCGAAGCCTTGTTCCTTACTGCAACTGGCGGCACTACCGGAATGCCCAAGGCCGTGATGTGGCCGTTCAATCAGGCATGGGGCGCGTTCAGCATTTCGACTTTTCAAAAGGGGTTCGGCCAGCCACCCTTTGTCGCTCCGTCTCTGGAGGAGCATGTTCGCGAGGCAACCGAAATCGGCCCCGATCACCCAGCTTCAACATCGCCCACACTTCTGCTCAGCCCGCTGATGCATGGGGCAGGGCAATTCAATGCAGTGATCCATTTGCTCAAAGGCGGGACCTTGGCAATGCTGCCTTCGGAAAATTTCAATGCCGAGCTGGCACTGGAAGAGACGCAGCGGTTGCAAGCGAAGAACATCTTTGTCGTGGGCGATGCCTTTGCATTGCCAATGGCTGATTTGCTCGATCAGCGCGATGATGCAGCCGATCTGCTTGCCAGCCTCAAAATGATGACATCTTCAGGAGCGATTTTCAGCGAAGCGAACAAGATGCGGATTATTGCTCACGCGCCGCAGCTGATTGTTATCGATGCGCTAGGCTCGAGCGAGAGCTCGGGAACTGCGCTGCTGATCACAACGGCGGCGGGCTCTTCCGGCGGCGGCAAATTTCAGGCGATGGCTGACCGCGAAGTGAAGCTGTTTGATGAGGATTTGAACGAGATCAAACCGGGCGAAGAAGGCATCGGGATTGTCGCTCGGACAGGGCCTTTGCCGCTTGGCTATCTGGGCGAGGATGCAAAGAACGCGCAGACATTCCCGATGATTGACGGCAAGCGCTGGTTGATGACGGGTGACCGTGCGCGCTGGGGTGAAGATGGCGCGATGGAATTTATCGGACGCGACAATATGTGCATCAACACCGGCGGCGAGAAAGTCTTCCCCGAGGAAGTTGAGGCAGTCTTGCAAGCGCATGACGGGGTTAAGGATGTGCGCGTGGTGAGCCTTCCCGATCCGCGTTTTGGCCGCAAGATTGTGGCGGTGGTGGAGCCTGAAGAGGCGACAGACGGGTTGGAGGATGCACTCGATACTTGCGCGCGTGAAGGGCTGGCGGGGTACAAGATCCCACGCCAATATGTCTTCACGACTGGCTCGCTCAGGCTCAACAATGGCAAGCCGGA
>CAZJAG010000122.1:0-5795 GCA_964543735.1 uncultured Porphyrobacter sp.
GCCCTACCGCTGCGCTGCTTGAGTGCGTTAGTCCTTAAGCTTCCAGCCGCTCTTCAAAATCCGGTAGGTCGCAAAGGCCAACACCAGATTGAAAACGCCAAGGCCAATCGCGGCCTGCACCACTGGCGCGCTGCCTTCGCCAATATCGCTCTGCCCCAAGAAGCCATAGCGAAAGCCCGAAATCACATAAAAGAACGGGTTTGCCCGGCTGACCGCCTGAAACACGGGCGCCAAATTGTCGATCACGTAAAATGTTCCTGAAAGAAGCGACAGGGGCGCGACGACGAAATTGGTGATCGCAGCATTGTGATCGAACTTCTCAGCCCAGATCGAGGTCAAAAAACCGATCAGCGCCAGCATCACAGCGCCCATCAAGGCAAACCAGATCACTGCCCACCAATGTTCTACGCCCAGCGAGACACCCGGCCACAGCAGCATAGCAAGAGCCACCGTCCCGCCCACCATGAAGGCGCGCGTAATCGCGGCTGCGACAATTCCGATCATCAGCTCGCCCTCGGACAGGGGCGGCATCAAAAGATCGATGATTGTGCCCTGTATCTTGCCCGCCAATAGCGAGAAGGAGGAATTGGCAAAGGCGTTTTGCATCATTCCCATCATGATCAGGCCCGGCGCGACAAAGCTCGCGAAGGAAACGCCCAATACCTCGCGCCCACCGCGCCCCAAAGCGACCGAAAAGATGACCAGAAACAGCAAGGTTGTGACCGCAGGAGCCCAGATTGTCTGCGTCTGCACCTTGAGAAAACGGCGAACCTCCTTAATATAGAGGCTGGTAAGGCCAATGCGGTTGATGCCGGTAAAGATCGGCTCCCCGCGCGGCGGAAATCGGGACGGGCTTTCGGATTGCGAGGATGCTTGATCGGCCATGCTTGGGCGGTTACTGGCAAGCGCACAATCTGACAAGCGCGTGCAGATATTTGAACAGGAATTGAAAACAGATGAGTTGGACTGACGAGCGCATCGCTACGCTCAAGAAGATGTGGGAAGGCGGCTCCACCGCCAGCCAGATCGCCGAAGAGCTAGGCGGGGTCAGCCGCAATGCGGTTATCGGCAAGGCGCACCGTTTGGGGCTCAAAGCGCGTCCCTCACCTGTAAAAGCGGCTGAGAAGAAAAAGAAGGCTGCGGCAGCGAAGAAAGCTCCCGCCAAGAAGCCCGCCGCGAAGAAAGCGGCCACAAAACCGGCGGCAAAGCCCGCTGCAAAAGCGCCAGCGGCAAAACCTGCTGCGCCCAGTGCGGGCCAAGCAGGTGTGCCATCGCAGCCCATTCCCAATCCAACGCCCGAATTGCCCAAGATTGTCTCGGTTGGCCCAGGCGGCTTCTTGCGCCAAGGCCCAGGCGATCAGCAAGCGCCGATCCCGCCCGCGCCGCCGCGCCGGCTGGTTCCGGCCAAGCCTGACCCCTCGATTGCAGACAAGACGAGCCTGCTTGATCTGTCGGACAAGGTGTGCCGTTGGCCAATGGGCCATCCCGGCGAGCCTGATTTCCACTTCTGCGGAGCTGATGTGAACCCGGGCTTCCCCTATTGCGTTGAACATTGCGGACGGGCCTATCAGGCACAGCTGCCGCGCGGTGCACGCAGACCCCCTCCACCGCTGCCCTTCGGCGGGCCCAGAGTGCGCTAAAAACGCGTGCGCTAAGGCGCGCACAGATATTTAATTTCAAAAGGGTCGCTTCCAATCGGATTGCGGCCCTTTTTATTGTCTATCATCGCAAGCTCTCGCGAAATGCTGGACACGCATGTGACACCATCCAGCAGGAAAAAGAACTCGCCCTGCTATGCGCGTCGCCAATCTCCGTCCGAAAAGCTTCTATCTGCCGCATATCGCCGCTTGCATGACCTATTCGGGCGCTTGTAGAAATGCTGAAAATTTACATGATTAGGAGAAACAGCCCATGCCCCTCTCGCTACACGCCGCTTTCGTTCCCAATGCCCAGCAAATGCTCGCAGCCCTTGGCGGCCTTGTCGACAAGGGTGAGGCCCATGCAAAAGAACACGGGATTGACGATGCCGAACTGATCGGCGCGAAGCTGGCCGAGGATATGTGGCCGCTACCATTTCATGTGCGCAGCTGCTGGGTGCATACAGCCTATGCGATCGAGCAATTGCAAAGCGGCGAGTTTACGCCAGACTTCACTGATGTTCCGCAAAGCTGGGATGCAATGCGCGCGCAAATCGGTGATGCGTCAAAGCGGCTCGATGCGCTAAGCGAAGCCGATGTCGAGGCGCTGACCGATAAGCCGGTTACCTTTGTGATGGGCGGTAAAGTGCTATTCAAAGGATTTGGCCATGACTTCCTTTTGAGCTTCCACCAACCCAATCTCTATTTCCACGCCACCACGTTTTACGACATTTTGCGCCACAAGGGCGTGGCGCTTGGTAAACAGGACTTCCTGGGCCCCATGAGGGTTGCCCGTAATTAATTGGAAAGTTCCTATGAACCGTATTGTATTGGCCTCGCTCGCAGGGGCGATGGCGCTCACACCGCAAGTCGCACTTGCTGACGTCCCCGCACCCGTTCAGTCAATGATTGACGCTGCTATTGCCGAAGGGGACGCAGACACTGTCCGCTCCGTCTTTGCCCTCGCGAAGAAGACCAATCCCGAAGATGCAGCAGCGCTTGATGCGATGCTGGCTGATTTTGAGGCGAAAGAGGCAGAAAAGGCCGCGGCCGCCGCGGCCGCTGAAGAAGCCGAAATGCGCAATGCTGGCTTGCTCGACAATTGGTCGGGCCAGGGCCAGTTGGGTGCGTTCCGCTCTACCGGCAACTCGTCAAACACCGGTATTACCGCTGGTCTTGCTCTGGAAAAAACCGGCATCAAATGGCATCACAAGCTGACCGGACTTGCCGATTATCAGCGCACCAATGGTGTGACCACGCGCGAACAGTTCATTGTCGCTTACGAGGCGAATTATGATATTTCGGACCGCATCTATGCCTATGGCTTGGCGCAATATGAGCGCGATACTTTCCAAGGTTACAACGCGCGTTACACAGCGTCGGGCGGCCTTGGCTATCGCGTCATCGTGGAAGAGGACATGCAGCTCAATGTGAAGGCAGGTCCCGCCTATCGTCAAACCGAGTTTGTCGATGGTACGTCGTCCAGCTCAATCGCAGGTCTGGCCGCGCTCGATTTCGACTGGCAGATTTCCGACAATCTCAGGCTGACCGAAGATGCGGCAGCCTATATTGAATCGGGCAACAACACCTTTGTCAGCACAACGGGGCTTGTCGCAGGGCTCGGCGGCGGATTGTCGGCCAGCCTGTCCTACACGATCGAGCATGAGACCGATCCGCCCCTTGGCGCGGTGAAGACCGATACGCTGACACGTGCCTCGCTGATCTATGATTTTTGATGCATTTGTAGAAGGCTCGGGCTGACCAAGGCTCCCAAAAACAAGAAACCCGCGAAGGATCAGCTCCTCCGCGGGTTTTTGTTTGGCTTGCGCCGATCCTCAGATCAGCACTTTAGTCTTTGAGGAAGTCAGGCACGTGACCTTCGTCTCCGCCTGAACCGCCTTTATCGCCGCCGTCATTTGCGCCGCCCCGGCGGCCACCACGGTCATTGCCGCGGCTCCGGTTGCCGCGTGGCCCCCGGCGATCACCACGATCACCGCGAGGCTTCTTCTCGCGCGGCGGGCGCGTATCTTCGAGCTCTTCGCCGGTTTCCTGATCAACCACCCGCATCGACAGGCGAACCTTGCCGCGTTGGTCGATCTCGAGGACTTTGACCTTCACCTCGTCACCTTCTGAGACAACATCGGTGACTTTCTCGACCCGCTCGTTCTTCATTTCGGAGACGTGGACGAGACCGTCCTTGCCGCCCATAAAGTTCACAAACGCGCCAAAGTCGACGATGTTGACTACCTTGCCATTGTAGATTTTGCCAACCTCGGCCTCTTCCACAATGCCCTCGATCCAGGCTTTTGCTGCCTCGATCTCGTCGCCGTTGGAAGAGCTGATCTTGATCACGCCTTCATCGTCAATGTCGACCTTCGCGCCGGTTTCGGCAACGATCTCGCGGATAACCTTGCCGCCCGTGCCGATAATGTCGCGGATCTTCGATTTGTCGATCTGCATGGTCTCGATACGCGGTGCGTGCTTGGAAACACCCGTGCGCGACGTGCCCAGAGCTTTCGCCATCTCGCCAAGAATGTGCTGACGACCAGCTTTCGCCTGCTCCAGCGCCTTGGCCATGATTTCCTGCGTGATGCCGGCTACCTTGATGTCCATTTGCATGGTGGTGATGCCGTCTTCAGAGCCAGCGACTTTAAAGTCCATGTCGCCCAGATGATCTTCGTCACCCAAAATGTCTGACAGAACCGCAAAGTCATCGCCTTCAAGGATGAGACCCATGGCAATGCCCGATACGGGACGCTCGATCGGAACGCCTGCATCCATCATAGACAGGCACCCGCCGCACACTGTCGCCATCGAGGACGAGCCATTGGACTCGGTGATGTCTGACAGGACACGGATGGTGTAAGGGAAGTCCTCATGATCGGGCAGCACAGGGTGCAATGCGCGCCATGCGAGCTTGCCGTGGCCTGTCTCGCGGCGACCTGTGAAGCCGAAGCGGCCAACCTCGCCAACCGAATAGGGCGGGAAGTTATAGTGCAGCATGAAGTGATTGTACGAAAGGCCCTCAAGCCCGTCGATCATCTGCTCGGCATCCTTCGTGCCAAGCGTGGTGGTGCAGATCGCCTGCGTCTCACCGCGCGTAAACAGCGCCGAGCCATGTGTGCGGGGCAGCAGGCCAACCATCGCTTCGATCGGGCGAACCTGATCGAGCTTACGGCCATCAATCCGCGTGCCGTCCTTGATGATTGAGCCGCGAACAATGTCGCTTTCCAGCTTCTTCACCAGCTTGAGCATGCCGAGATATTCCTGCGGATCGCTCTCTTGCAGATCGGAATAATGCTCACGCGCTTTCTCGCGCGCTGCATTGATTGCATCCTGCCGTTCGGATTTGTCGGTCAGCTTGTAAGCCGCCTCGACATCCTTACCGATCACCTTGCCAAGCTCTTTGAGCTTAGCGCTCTTGTCTTCAACCGCTTCCAGCGCCCATGGCTCCTTCGCGGCCTGCTCAGCCAGATCAATGATAGCGCCGATAACCTTGCGGCTTTCCTCATGAGCGAACATCACCGCACCGAGCATTTCTTCCTCAGTCAGTTCTTTCGCTTCGGACTCAACCATCATCACCGCATCTTGCGTTGCGGCAACAACCAGATCGAGACGGCCCGTTTCATCCAGAGCCTTCTCAACCATCGGGTTGAGTTCATATTCGCCATCGCGGAAGCCAACGCGCGCTGCACCAATCGGCCCCATGAAAGGAACGCCGGAAATGGTGAGCGCTGCCGAGGCTGCGATCATCGCAACGATATCTGGCTCTGTCTCGCCATCATAGGACAGCACTTGGCAGATCACGTTGATTTCGTTGTAGAAGCCTTCGGGGAAGAGCGGGCGGCATGGCCGGTCGATCAGACGGCTGGTGAGCGTCTCTTTTTCCGTCGCCCGGCCTTCGCGCTTGAAGAAGCCACCCGGAATCCGGCCAGCTGAAGAGAATTTTTCCTGATAGTGAACGGTGAGCGGGAAGAAGTCCTGCCCCTCTTTCACAGATTTGGCGGCGGTCACGGCGCACAGCACCACGGTCTCGCCATAGGTAGCCAGCACTGCGCCGTCTGCCTGACGGGCAATCTGCCCCGTTTCCAGAGTGAGGGTTTTCCCGCCCCACTCCAGTGATACAGTTTTCTTGTCGAACATATGTTTTCCTAAAAT
>CAZJAG010000123.1:0-3614 GCA_964543735.1 uncultured Porphyrobacter sp.
CAGGAGCGAGCGGGTGAACATCGGCAAAGCCGGGCATCCGCGCGACTTTCTCGTTGAGGCGCGGATTGTGCTTCATCGTGCAGCTACCAAGCGGGAACAGGCCCAGATCAATCCCGTAATTCTGGCGACTAAGGCGCGTATAATGCCGCACAGTTTCCGGTTCGGTCAGGCCGACAAGGCCGATGGTTTCAGCGCGGTCCATCCCGCCAAGCCGATTGGGAGCGCTTGCATCCGGTTCGAGCAGATCAACGCCGGTTGTCTCGGCATGGCCAATCTCGAACAGCAAAGGCTCTTCAAGCATCAGCGCGCGGTTGCCGGTGACGGTCGGGCTGCCTTCGCCAGTTGCGGCTTGCATCTCAGGTTTCCAGCCGGATTTGTTAGGAGCATTCATGACAATTCTCCTTCAAGCGCCGTCGCTAGCGCTTCGATATCGTCCTCGCTTGTCGTTTCAGTGACAGCGATCAACAGCGCATCGTCAAGCTCTGGATGATCGGGATAGAGGCGCGCGAGCGACACGCCCGCCAGCACGTCTTTCTCGGCCAGATCGCGGACAATCTGGCGCGCGTTTCCACGCAGTTTGACGGCAAATTCGTTGAAGAAACTTGCGGTAATGACTTCGAGGCCATCGACTTTCGCTAGCCTGTCAGCGGCAAGGCACGCGAGCCTGTGGTTCTCCATCGCCAATTGCCTGAGGCCCTTCTCGCCCAGCAAAGTCATGTGGACGCTGAACGCCAGAGCGCACAGGCCTGAATTGGTACAGATGTTGGAAGTAGCCTTCTCACGGCGGATGTGCTGCTCGCGGGTGGAGAGCGTAAGCACATAGCCGCGCTTGCCCTCGGCATCGACAGTCTCACCGCACAAGCGGCCCGGCATCATGCGGACATGTTTCTTGTCGCGCACGGCAAAAAGCCCAAGGTACGGCCCGCCAAATTGCAGGCCAACGCCGATGGATTGTCCTTCGCCCACGACAATATCTGCGCCCAATTCGCCAGGAGCTTTGATAGCGCCTAGAGCGACAGGTTCGGTCACGACCGCGATCAGCAAAGCCCCCTTAGCATGAGCGGCATCGGCCACTTCTTCGATATTGGAAACGCGGCCCAGAATATCGGGATATTGAACGACGACACAGGAGGTGTTTTCATCGATCCGGTCAATCAAGCCTGACGTATCAGGTGCAGGTTGAACCGTTGGCATGGCGGTGGCGATCTCGTCGCCAGTGAATTGCGCCATGGTCTTGACGACCTCGGCATAATGCGGATGCAGTGCGCCGGAGAGGACAACCTTGCTCCTCTTGCCGCGCGCGATCCGGCTCGCCATGGCGACCGCTTCCCAGCACGCGGTTGAGCCGTCATACATGGACGCATTCGCCACAGCGCAGCCATAAAGCTTGGCCACTTGGGTCTGAAATTCGAACAGCATTTGCAGCGTGCCCTGCGCAATCTCAGGCTGATAGGGCGTGTAAGCGGTGAGGAACTCGCCGCGCTGGATGATTGTATCAACGCTGGCTGGAACATGATGGCGATAGGCCCCCGCGCCCAGAAAGAACGGCGCGTCTGCTGCCGCCAGATTTTTCTTCGAGCGTTTGCGCATATGCGCCTCGACCGCCATCTCGCTCATATGCATCGGCAAATCGCGGATCGGGCCATCGAGCCGCGCAGCCTCAGGCACATCAACGAACAGATCGTCGATGGACGAAGCGCCCACGCGCTCCAGCATATCAGCGCGGTCAGTATCAGTCAGGGGGAGGTATCGCATCAGGTGTTCTCGTCCTTGAGATTAAAGTCCGTCGACAAACGCCTTATAAGCCTTGTCATTCATCAGGCCTTCGAGCTCCGATGCATCACCGATAGTCATGCGAAAGAACCAGCCTTCTTCTTCGGGTGAGGAGTTCACCAGCGCGGGCTCGTCTTCCAGCGCGCCGTTCCCCTCGGTCACTTCGCCTGTGATCGGCGCGTAAACGTCAGACGCAGCCTTCACACTTTCGACAACCGCCGCATCGCCGCCCTTGTCGAGCGGAGTGCCCACATCGGGCAGTTCGACAAAGACGATGTCGCCCAATTGCTCTTGCGCATAATCGGTGATGCCGACCGTGGCGCTCTCGCTCTCGACATCAATCCATTCGTGTTCATCGGTGAAGTAACGCGGCATTGTGATCAGCTCCCTCGGTAGTAATTGTGCGGTACAAACGGCATTGGCGTAACGGTAGCGGTGAGGCGCTTCTTGCGCACGGCCAGCTCAAGCTTCGTGCCCTCTTCAGCATGAGCGGCTTGGACATAAGCCATCGCAATTGGCTGTTCCAAGCTGGGCGAGAACCCTCCGCTAGTGACAACGCCAACTTTTTCCTCGCCAATAAACACCTCAGCCCCTTCGCGTGCGGGCATCCGGCCCTCTACTTTCAGGCCGACCCAGCGGCGCGCAGTGCCCCCTGCAATCTCGCGGCGAATGCGCTGTGCTCCTGGGAAGTCGCCCCCACCTTCCTCCGGCGATTTGCGGCGGCGTTTGTTGATCCCGAAGATCAGCCCTGCCTCAATCGGGCTGGTATCGGGTGAGAGATCATGCCCGTAAAGCGGCAGGCCTGCTTCCATCCGCAGGCTGTCTCGCGCGCCAAGGCCCACCGGCTGCACTTCAGGCTCTGCGCACAAAAGCGTCGCAATCTCTTCGGCTGCATCAGCCGCAATCGAGATTTCGAACCCGTCCTCGCCCGTATATCCGGCGCGCGCAATCGTCGCATTGTGGCCGGCGATTTCAAACTTGCCAAAGCGCATAAAGGTGAGGTCGGACAGCTGATATTCGCCAGCCGTATGCCGCGCCAAGGCATCGGCCGCTTTGGGCCCTTGCAAGGCGAGCAGCGCGTGATCCTCCATATGATGGAGCGCAATGCTATCCGGCAAAGCGGCTCTCAAATACGCAATATCGTCCCATTTGCACGCCCCGTTCACCACCAGATAGAGCGCATCGGGCCAGCGCGAGACCATCAGATCATCGAGCACACCGCCATTGTCATCGAGCAGCAGCGAATAGCGCTGGCGGCCAAGCTTGAGCGTAGAGAGGTCAATCGGCAACACGGCCTCAACCGCTTCGTCAAGCCCTTCACCGGACAGCAGCAATTGCCCCATGTGGCTCACATCAAATAGGCTAGCGGACGCGCGCGTCCACAAATGCTCGGCGGTAATGCCACCATATTCGCCTGCATATTGGATCGGCATTTCATAGCCTGCAAAAGGCACCATGCGCGCACCACGCTCGCGGTGCCATGCGTCCAATGGCAGCTTTCCAAGAGTGTCCGTGTCGCTCAATCCGATTTCCTAACAAGGCAGTTACGCGCGCCTTCAACAAAAGACGCGGTGTTTCCAACTGCCCCCTCTGTCGGGAAACCTGAGAGCTTAGCCGCGCTGAGCACAGAGCGGCCTTCCCCTTCGGTGACGCTCGCCAGCCGCAAGCGTGCTTTCCAGAGTGTCGGTCACAAAAGCGGTCCGGATGCCTGAGAGATTCCGGGGCGGTTGCTCCTTCGGCGCTGGCCTTATGTAAGGCCAACTCTCCCGCTTATGTGTTCCGCAGAATCACTTCTGCAGCGACATGATTTTCCTGCGCGATGGCAGGGCAATGAGTCAATC
>CAZJAG010000123.1:3714-5751 GCA_964543735.1 uncultured Porphyrobacter sp.
GCGCTTGGTTGGTGAGCTGTTCTCCGGGAGCATAGCCCCACAATTCGCGCCGCGTATGAGCGTGCAGGCTTTCAGCAAAAGCTTCAGCCAGCCGGTCCGCCAGAGCCTTCAAGAGAATGTCCGAATAGTCATCCTTGTCCGCTTGGAACGCTTCAGAGTGCGGCTCGATCCCGTGGATGCCGACTGCAAATCCGCCTATCCAGTCGCCCGCCGGATCGATAAAGTCGGCAAGGCACATATTCGCGCGGTCGCGGCTTTTCTTGACCTGCTGGCGCAGGAAGGGGAGGACGACTTTTTCCTCGCGGTTTACGCGGTGGATCGTCACATCATCCCCGTCGCTCCCCGTCCCTCTCGCACATGGCCAGAAGCCTGCTACACCGCGCGCGGTTAGCCATTTTTCCTTGATGATCTGATCAAGCATTTTGTCGGCATCGGCTTTCAACGACCGAGCGCTTTCGCCCACCACGCGATCATCAAGGATCGAGGGATAGGTCCCGTGCAATTCCCATGCGCGGAAAAATGGCGTCCAGTCGATATGCTCGCGCAGATCCTCTAGCGACCAATCGTCAAACACATGGACACCGGGCTGCAAGGGCGGTGCGGGCTTATCGCTCAAGAAAGCATCGTAATAATTTGCCCGCGCCTCTTCCAGCGTGAGGAGCTGCTTGCCCGCCTTGCCTGCACGGGTATCGCGCGTGTGCTGATATTCATCTGCTGTCTCGGAAACGAAACCATCGCGCTGCGTATCGGAGAGAAGCTTTGAGGCGACCCCGACCGCGCGGCTTGCATCGAGCACGTGAATCACCGGCCCTTCGTAAGCCGGATCAATTTTGAGCGCGGTGTGGACTTTGCTGGTGGTCGCCCCGCCGATCAGCAGCGGCATATCCATTCCGGCGCGCTGCATCTCTTCTGAAACCGTCACCATTTCATCGAGCGATGGCGTGATGAGGCCAGACAATCCGATCATATCGGCCTTGTTGTCATTGGCGGATTTGAGGATGTCTTGCCACGGAACCATCACGCCCATGTCCACCACTTCATAGCCATTGCACTGCAAGACCACGCCAACGATATTCTTGCCGATATCGTGCACATCGCCCTTTACCGTGGCCATGATGATCGTGCCCTTGGCCTTGGCATCTTCGCCGCCAAGCAGCGCTTTTTCTTCCTCGATGAAGGGGATGAGATGGGCGACCGCTTTCTTCATCACGCGCGCGGATTTGACCACTTGGGGTAGGAACATCTTGCCCGAACCAAACAGATCGCCCACCACATTCATCCCGTCCATCAACGGGCCTTCAATGACTTCGATTGGCCGTCCGCCAGCCTCGGCAGTGGCGCTGCGCATTTCCTCTGTATCATCGACAATATGCGCGTCGATCCCTTTGACGAGCGCGTGCTCCAGCCGCTTGCGCACGTCCCAGCCGCGCCATTCGGCGGCTTGCTTGTCATCCTCTTTCGACTTGCCTTTGAAGCTTTCCGCAAGGGTGATGAGGCGTTCAGTCGCTGACTCGTCACCCTCAACATCGCCTGCTTTGGGGCGCATCAAAATCACATCTTCGCATGCATCCCTCAGCACAGGATCAATCGTGTCATAAACATCAAGCTGGCCCGCATTGACAATCGCCATGTCCAGCCCTGCGGGGATCGCGTGATAGAGAAAAACCGAATGCATCGCGCGGCGCACTGTCTCGTTCCCGCGGAAGGAGAAAGAGAGGTTAGAAAGCCCGCCAGAAGTCTTGGCATGCGGGCACGCGGCCTTGATCTCGCGGCAGGCTTCGATGAAGTCGAGGCCATAGCGGTCATGCTCTTCAATGCCGGTGGCTACCGCAAAGACGTTGGGGTCAAAGATGATATCCTCGGGCGGGAAGCCGATACCCGTCAGCAATTTGTAAGCGCGCGCGCAAATCTCGACCTTGCGGTCCTTGGTGTCGGCCTGCCCCGTCTCGTCAAAGGCCATCACCACAACCGCCGCGCCGTATGCCATGCATTTGCGCGCTTGCTCCAAGAAAGGCTCTTCGCCCTCTTTCATGCTGA
>CAZJAG010000124.1:0-1091 GCA_964543735.1 uncultured Porphyrobacter sp.
TCAGCATTGCGCTTGCCTCGCTTTCGCCCATGCCTGAATAAACCTCTGGCCGATGCAAGGCTTGGGGATGGTCAAACACCCGCGCGCCATGCTCCACTGCGCCGCCCTTGGGATCGCTCGCAGCATAGTAAAGCTTGGCAACCCGCGCATGAGCAATTGCGCCTGCACACATGGCGCAAGGCTCCAGCGTCACCCACAATTCGCAATCCATCAGCCGCTCGTTGCCCAAAGCTGTGGCTGCATCACGCAAAGCGCGGATTTCGGCATGGCCTGTTGGGTCAGGGGGCGAGCGTGTGACATTGCCTGCGCTGGCAATAATCGCTCCGCCATGCACGACCACTGCGCCGATAGGAACTTCGCCAGCCTCGCTTGCCATACGCGCTTCCTCCAGCGCGGATTGCATAGGCGCGGGCAAAGGCCATTTGTTGGACGGGTGTGTCATAGCGAAAACCAGAGCTAGCCGCAGGCTCGCGCCCGCGCAACTTTGCTTGACGCACGCTGGGAGCGCAGCTAAGCGCTCCGCTTCACTTTCTAAGAATCGTTTTCCCGCGCTGGCGCTGCTTACCAAGACGCTGCCAGCACAGCTGAATGAGAGATATCATGTCGCGCATTTGCGAACTTACTGGCAAGACCCGCCTTACTGGCAACAATGTCAGCCATGCGAACAACAGAACCAAGCGGGTTTTCCTGCCCAATTTGCAGCATGTCACTTTGATGAGCGAGACTTTGGAGCGCAGCTTCAAATTCCGCGTATCGACGCATGGCTTGCGCTCGGTCGAGCATGTTGGCGGACTGGACAATTGGCTGCTGAAGACCAAGGCTGAAAAGCTGTCGCCGCGCGCTCAAAAAGTGAAGCGTGAGCTGGTGAAAGCGCAAAAAGAGGCTGCATAAGCGTTTTTTTTGACCCAATTTGGCGTTTTTTTACGCTAATTGAGCGCTAATCCAGCTTAAAATCACCAAATCAGGCGCGTTTTGAAGCTCCTTTCCGGATGCTTCGCGCGCCTTTTTGCTGCCTGCTCTTTTGTGCGCCTATTTCGCCCGCCTATTTGTTGGCCGCTTCCAAATCTGCCTCATCATCAGTTTCGGCATCA
>CAZJAG010000124.1:1191-5732 GCA_964543735.1 uncultured Porphyrobacter sp.
GCATCATCCGGCTTCCAGTTTAGCCGCAACATCTGGCTGGTTTGAAACGCGCTCAAATTGTCATCAGCCACCAGATACAAATCCAAGCTGCCATCATCGCGCTCAATCGCTGCGATCCCTTCCAGATTTTCATCGAGATCAGGGCCGCCCATTCGCGCAATCACTTGGCCCTCCCACATTTTGCCTTCTTCAATCTCGGCCGGATCAGCCAGCACAATCGCTGTCGCGAAACGCGGCGGAATGCCCCACACAACGCGGCGCACAAGGATCAACGCGCGCCCATCGGGCAGCATTGTCCCGTCGACAGGATTATAGCCATCAGGCGGCATGAAGCGGAATTTCTTCGGCGCGGGATTGTCAATCGGATCGCCTGCGAACAGCAGCCCTGCACGGCTTTTGTAAGTCGAAACCTCGGCGATAATCACGAACCGCCCGTCAGGCAGGCGCAGCATGGTTTCCGCCCCGCCATTATCCGGCCAGCCCGCCATTTCAGGAACCATAACGCTAGACACTTGTCCTGCTCCGCTGGTGTAGCGATAGCGTTCAATTCGCCCGCCAAATTCATACGCGCCCCACACCATCCGGCTTGCAGGGTCAAAAGCGATCGATTCCAGATCGACGAAAATGCGCGGGCCGCCCGTTGTCCCGCCGAAATAGTCAAACAAGGGCGGCGGCACTTGCTCGATCTGCGGCAAGGAGATTTCCAGCAACCGGCCCCGGTCGCTCCCGATCAGGAGCCGCTTGGAAGACAGCGCTTCGATTGAAGAGAACCCGCCTGAATGCGCATTTCGCGTTTCCAGATTCCATGCGCCCAGCAAAGTCGCCTCGCCGCTTAGGCCTTGCGCATCTGCAATCTCGGCAAAGACAAGCGGCGCTGTAAAATCTGGCGGCGGAACAGGCGTGCGCAGCCATGTTCCCGGAGCCACGCCCAGCGCAATGGCAGCGATCAGCAACAGGCGAAAACTTTTGCGCATAATGGGGGGAAGCCTAAGCGCGCTTAGGCCGCGAAGGTCAACGCGCTATCTCGAAATGCAGTGAAGCGGATTATTGCGGGCCTGCCAGCAAATAGGGATCAATCCGCGCATCGTTCCATTTCAGGCCCCAATGCAAATGCGGCCCTGTAGAGCTGCCAGTTGAACCGACATTGCCAATATACTGGCCTTGCTTGACCGACTGGCCTTCGCTGACTGCGATCTTGGACGCATGAAGGAACGAGCTGTTCAGCCCTGCCCCGTGGTCAATGATGATCAGCTGGCCTTCAAGACTGAAATTGGTGCGCGCCAGCACAACCACCCCATCGGCAGGCGATACGAAGGGCACGCCGTGCCCGGGCGCAATGTCAATGCCCGAATGATAGCTGCCCGGCTCGCCTGCATAAATCCGCTGGCGGCCGAAATGGCCCGAAATGCGCCCTTTGACAGGCCAGATGAAGCTCTGCTTCCAACCTTGCGAGCCTGTGGCTTGCGCTCGCGCTGCGACAATCGCGTTATATTCCGGCTCGCGCTTTTTCCAGTAAGCTTCCGGATTGCTGCGATTGCGGCGCTTCAGATTGACTCGCTGGATATTCCATTGGCGCGGTTTGATTATGAGATCGACCACTTCGCTGCGCCCGTCAGACAATTGCGCGACCAATTGCGCATCGCGCGCTGCATCACGGTCAATCCCGGCAAAAAACCGGCCATCCTCGGCAATGGTCAGCTCTTGCTTGCCAAGCCGTGCAGCGACAGCGCGGGCAGGCACTTGCCCTTTGATCCAGCCGCCTTGCTGCAAATCGCCATCAAAAAGAAATGTTGCAGGGCCAACAGGCTCTGGTGGTGGGGGCGGCGGGGGCGGTGGCGCAGGAGCGGGTTGAGCAGCAGCCACAGCAGGCGCAACAACGCTGCCTGTATCTTCGCTGGCAACATCAGCGCTATTGCAAGCTGCCAAAGCGAGCACGCTGCCAAGAGTTATCAAGCGGCGCATTATCATAGACCCGCAATCCTTTTGGTAGCGATTTCGCAAGTCGCGTAAGCTTCCTGAAATTCCGCGCTCCAATAGCGCAATTCTTCCAAGCGAATCGCTTCGCCAGATACAGCGCAATAGACATGCTTGCCCGGCTTCAGCACTCTGAAGCTGTTGGGGCCGTAATGCAGCTGAGCGCCATCATCGCGCGGCGAGCCATTATCAGAAGACATCAACATGATCGGGTCTTTAGCAGCGCGCGCTCATCCGAACAAATCATCTTGTGCCGGATTTGGTGCAGATTTCTTAGGTTTAACACGAGTTTTCGCTGGCTTTGCTTTTGCAGGTTCAGGTGTAGGCGTTCCATCACCTTTTGCCTGCACGACATCCACTTTACCATCGCTGAATTTCAAGCTGAGCGCGTGATGCTGGGCAGTCGCAGCTTTGGAAGTGAGCGCTTTGCCATTGCTATCGCGGACAATTGCATAGCCGCGCTCCAATGGTTTTTCGGGATGAAACTGGCTCGCCAGCCGCGCAAGTGCTGCCAGCTTGTCAGACTTTTGCGCCATTGGCCGGGTCACCAGATGAGGCTCGAGCCGAACCGAGGCAAAACGGCGCTTGTGATCATCCAGCCCGCGCGCCAGCAAAGCAGGCGAGAGCCGCGATCCGGCCCCTGCCAATTTGGTTCGCCCTTCGCTGGCCCGATCAATCAATCCGCGTTTCAATCGCTCGGACAATTCATCCAGCCGCTGTGATTGGGGTTGCAGCAATTGTTCGCGAGGGGGAATGCGTTTGACGCGGGCTTCCAGCCGCTCACGCCCCAGCTCAATCGGGCGATGAATGGCTCGCGATTGGCGCGTTCCCAAATCGCCCAGAAATGCCGCCAAATCCGCCCTGACAGGCACAGCCATTTCAGCAGCGGCCGTTGGTGTAGGCGCGCGTTGGTCTGCTGCATAATCGCCCAAAGTTGTGTCCGTCTCATGCCCAACCGCTGAGATAATCGGGATTGTGCAATCAGCGATAGCGCGCACGACTTGCTCTTCATTGAAGCTCCACAAATCCTCAATCGAGCCGCCTCCGCGTGCGACTATGACCAAGTCTGGCCGGGGGATTGCGCCGCCCTGAGGCATATCCGAAAATCCGCGAACAGCGCGCGCCACTTGATCAGCTGAACCATCGCCTTGGACAAGCACTGGCCAGACCAGAACATGCGAGGGAAAGCGGTCAGATAGCCGGTGCAGAATATCGCGAATGACAGCGCCAGTGGGCGATGTGACAATCCCGATAGTGCGCGGCAGATAGGGCAGACGCTTCTTGCGATCAGCAGCAAACAAGCCTTCCGCATCGAGCCGAGCGCGGGTTTTCTCAAGCAAAGCCAGCAATGCACCTTCGCCAGCGATTTCCAGCGAATCTATAACAATCTGATATTTCGAGCGAGCGCCATAGGTCGTCAATTTGCCGGTCGCGACCACTTCCAGCCCGTCTTCCGGATTGAATGCCAGCCGCCCGGCATTGCCGCGCCACATCACTCCATCAATGACCGATTTCTCGTCTTTGAGGGAGCAATACATATGCCCCGAGCGCGCCCGCATTACGCCTGACAATTCCCCGCGCAGCCGCACTTGGCCAAAGCGATCCTCCACCGTGCGCTTCAAAAGATTGGAAATCTCGGTGATCGAATAGGGTGACTGATTGTCGCCCTTGGGAGAGCGCGCTACCAATCCGTCAGTTTCATTATTTGAAGAGGGCGCGCGGGCCATGAATATCCTTTTGATCGGCTCTGGTGGCAGGGAACATGCTCTAGCATGGAAGCTGGCGCAATCGCCACAATGCGAAAAGCTATGGGCAAGCCCGGGCAATCCGGGAATGGCGGAATGCGCTGAGTTGGTTGCGCTGGACGCTGGTGATCATAGCGCAGTGGCTGCGTTTTGTGCTGAGAAGGCGATTGAATTGCTGGTCATCGGGCCGGAAGCGCCGCTGGTTGATGGGCTGGCTGATAGCTTGCGCGAAGCTGGCGTCGCTGTCTTCGGCCCCTCTGCAAAAGCTGCGCAATTGGAAGGCTCGAAAGGCTTTACCAAGGATATGTGCGCGCGGGCCAGCATTCCCACAGGCGGCTATATCCGCACGACTTCGCTGGATCAGGCTGTTGCAGCGCTGGATGATTATACCGCTCCGTTTGTGCTCAAAGCGGACGGGCTGGCTGCTGGCAAAGGCGTTGTGATTGCGCAAACCCGCACAGATGCAGAGGCGGCGCTGGCTGACATGTTTGGCGGGCGCTTTGGAGAAGCTGGCGCAGAAGTCGTGATTGAGGAATTTTTGGATGGCGAGGAAGCGAGCTTCTTTGCAATCACTGACGGCAAGAGCGTTTTGCCCTTTGGCACAGCTCAAGATCACAAGCGTGTGGGCGATGGCGATACTGGCCCCAATACCGGCGGAATGGGAGCATACTCGCCTGCGCCAGTGCTGACGCCAGAATTGCAAAAGCGCGTTATGGCTGAGATTATCCAGCCCACAGTCGATCAAATGGCCAAGGACGGCATGCCCTATTCCGGTGTGCTTTATGCAGGGTTGATGCTCACCAAAACAGGCCCGCAATTGAT
>CAZJAG010000125.1:0-5570 GCA_964543735.1 uncultured Porphyrobacter sp.
GTGGTGAAGAACGGATTGCCCGTGCCAGCGGCAAAGATCACGATCCGCCCCTTCTCCAAATGCCGTTCGGCCCGCCTGCGAATATACGGCTCGCACACGCTGGCCATGGGGATGGCGGATTGCACACGGGTTTGCACACCCGCCTTCTCAAGCGCGTTCTGCATCGCGAGCGCATTCATTACCGTGGCAAGCATGCCCATATAATCGCCGGTCGTCCGGTCGAGCCCCTTGGCAGCGCCGGCAATCCCTCTAAAGATATTTCCCCCGCCGATTACAAGGCACACCTCAAGCCCTGTATCCTTCGCCGCCTTCACTTCTTCGGCAAGGCGCGCTGCATAGGCCGGATCAATGCCGTAATCCTGATCCCCCATCAGCATTTCGCCCGAGAGTTTTAACAGGACGCGTTTAATGGGCGGCATTGTCATAAGGCTAAGAATCCCCTCTAAAGCTTGTTGCCGAGAGCCTTAGCGTTCCAGCCGCTCCAAGCAAAGGAAAAGGCTTTGCCTCATACTGTTGAAAACAGCGCGCGGGAATTTGTCGCCCGCTGGCTCAAGCGCCTGATCGTGCTCGGCCTTATTTGCGCGGCGGTTCTGGCCGTCAAGATATACTCCGACACGATGCGCGACCCCGTCGTCCAAAAGCTCACGATTGCTAGCGAGCGTCTGCCCGCTGGAAGCAAGCCTATAACGATTGCCTTGCTTGCCGATATCCACATCGCAGGGCCGGATATGCCGCCATCGCGACTGGAAGAGATCGTTGCGCAGGTCAATGCACTCCAACCAGACCTTGTCGCGATTGCAGGCGATCTGGTGAGCGAGAAGCGGGTCGCCACACACATCTATACAGCTGAGGAGATTGTCGCTCCGCTGGGCGAGCTAAAGGCAACTCATGGGGTCGTTTTTGCACCAGGCAACCACGATTACTGGTTCGATTGGGACGGGCTCGCGCGGGAGATGCGGGCGCAAGGCAACATCACAATCCTCATCAACGAAGCGCGGCAATTCGGCCCGCTCGCAATCGGCGGAATAGACGACGCATTCACTCGCCGCGATGATGTGGATGCGACGATGGAGGCGCTGATGCCGCTCCAAGGGCCGCGGATCGTAGTTACGCACAGCCCCGACGTCTTCCCCCAAGTGTGGCCGGGTGCACAGCTGGTCTTGGCAGGGCACACCCATTGCGGGCAGATTGCCTATCCATGGGGCAATCACGCGCCTGCAACAATGTCCGACTATGGCGATTTATACGCCTGCGGGATTGTCGAGGAGAACAACAAGACGCTGGTCACCAGCGCTGGGATTGGCACTAGCCTGCTGCCGATGCGCCTGTTCACTCAGCCTGAGATTTGGCTGATCGAGATCAAGCCTGAATAGAAGCGATTTTAGGCTGCTTTAGGGAATTGCAGCTTTCAATTCGAGTGACCGGCACTTGGCGGTGGTAGCGGACTGGTCGTTCTCGTTGAGTAAATTGGCCGTCAGAAACACAACGCTGTAGCCCTTCTGAGTTCTCCGGATCTCCATTTGGCCTAACCGCTTTGGGACCGTCTGAGTGTGGTGGTCGTTTTGCCGTTTAGAATACGATCCATAAGATCTGCCTGGCAGACAGGTTTCGAAAAGTAATAACCTTGCATTCGCCGCATTCCCAAATGCCGAGCCATAAGTGCCTGTTCGCGCGTTTCTATACCCTCAATTGTGCAGCTCGCACCCAGTCGCTGACAGAGTGAAAACACCGTTGACGTGACTGCCGCGCTGGGGGAGTCCTTCGTGAGCTTGCGGGCAAACTCCCGGTCAAGTTTGATTTGGTCAAACTTATAACGCTCGAGGTAGGCAAGGCTCGAATATCCCGTGCCAAAATCATCGAGTGCAATCTTGCAACCCAACCCCTTCAATTGGCTAATAGTTGCGCTCGATTTCGCTTCGTTCATAACGGCGACTGTTTCGGTAATTTCAAATGTTACTTTTTCCGGGGCGAACTTTGTTTTTGCCATGACCGCTGCGACATGAGCCGCAAGGTCGCTCCGAAGAAGGTCTTGCGACGATAAGTTTATCTGTAAGGAGATATCGTCTGGCCATGAAGATGCGACACCCACTGCCTTTTGGATGACCTCGTCAGTCAATTCGCCTATTCGACCTGAAGATTCGGCTAGATCGATGAATATGTCAGGCATGACCACGGTCATTTTGTCACGCTTCCAACGTGCCAGTGCCTCCACGCTTACTACCCGCCCGGTGTCGAAGTCGATTATCGGTTGAAAATCCAGTCCAAGATCGCGGTCGAATTCAGCTGATTGAAAATCGGTCGCCACGCTATTTCGGCTTAGCAGTTCCCGCTCTTGTTCCGCATCGAAAAGCACGACAGAGGCTTCGCTCTCTTTTGCCTTGAACAGAGCGAAATCGGCACGCTCAAGGCATTCGCTCAACGTAAGCCTCTCCGTTTTCCGCAGCCCTATCGACCCGCGGGGATGAAGGTTAAGCCCATTTACAACGAGAGGATTGGAGATGGATTGGGCTAGGTTTTCGGAAATCTCGATCGCGCTGTCCGCTTCCTCATTCCCATCCAAAATGAAAGCAAACTCGTCCCCTCCGATGCGACCAGCGTGCAGCACCTTAACATCATTTGCTATCTGTTCGGCTACTCTTTGCAAGACCCTGTCGCCTGCTGAATGCCCGTAAGTGTCATTGATTTGCTTAAAGTTATCAAGATCCAACAATCCAAGCCATGGGCTTGGATTGTTCTCGTCGGCGATCGCTTCCTCAGCAATCGCAAAAATGGCGCGGCGATTGGGCAGCCCGGTCAAAGGATCTGTAAAGGCAATCCGGCGATTTTCCTCGTTCAGCCTGGCGGTTTCTTCTTGGCGGAGGCGCAAGGCCCGGCGCGATTGAACAACCTCATAGAACGATCGATTAAAACCGTGGGTTACAATCGCCATACCTATACAAACACAGCCCAATACAAGTGCTTGCGGCAGTAATTTCCAGTCGTCGACCCAGGAAAAGTAGAGGACAAATGAAACTGTGCTCACTAGAGCAACCAGCATCGCCGCCACGCGTAGCGTCATTAGGCAAAAAACCGTACTCACCTGACTTAACGCAAGAAAAAATGTAAGGTTGCTGCGCGTGAATGCATCGGCACCTTGATAAACCCAGATCACCCACACCGTGAACAAGATGGTTTGCACAACGGCTAGAATGCAGGTCCGCTTCAAATATGTGGAAATCTGCGCATTGCTGAGCTTGTTAGGTTCGGTTTGTCGAAACCACCAGATGGCGCGCACGAGCGCGAATGTGGATATAATGAGCGGAACAAATAGCGTTTTGAAGAGCTGATCGACTTGGAGTGAGGTGATCGAGATCGCCAAGGTGTTTATGATCAAAATGGCGTAAAGCAGCGGTACGTTACTGCGGAACGAACTGAACTGGGCTCGAAGCAACTCGTTGTCATCGGTCTTCAAGTGCAAGTGGGCTAGCAGTTCCTGCATTCTTGGATCCAGACCATAACCTTCGAGAGCATTCGGCGTTTCCAAATGGCTATTAACAAGGCATTGCATGAATTCGATAAATTGGAAGTTAGGTAGTAGACCGAATATAGAGCCAAGACTGGCCTGCAACCCGTCGCTTGTAGCCCGCCAGCAGCACTTTTGGCCGAAATGAAGGTTCTCCGGAATTGTCCGCAATTGTCGCAAGTGGAATGTCCGCTTTCCCAGCGCCAATCAAAAAGAGAAGGCCGCCGAACCCCGCAATAGAGTCCAGCGGCCTTAATCGATTGTCAAAGAGGAAAGCGGCTTAGCCCTTCACAGCTGCCGCGACTTCAGCGGCGAAATCCTCTTCCTTCTTCTCGATGCCTTCACCAAGCTGGAAGCGGACATAATCCGTTAAAGTGACCGTGCCGCCATTGTCCTTGCCGAACTTGGCAACAGTGTCTTCAACGCTGGTCTTGTTGTCCATCACGAACATCTGCGAAAGCAGCGCGTTCTCTTTGGCAAACTTCTTGATCGCGCCTTCGACCATTTTCTCCTGAACTTGCTCAGGCTTGCCGCTTTCCGCCGCCTTCTCTTGAGCAATTGCGCGCTCACGCTCAACAACCTCTGCATCGAGGCCATCAGCGTTCAGCGCCTGCGGGAACATCGAGGCGATGTGCATCGCAAGTTGCTTGCCAAATGGCTCGAGCACGTCTGCGCCAAGGTCACTTTCCAGAGCAACCAGCACGCCGATCTTACCGAGATTGGTTCCGGCCGCATTGTGGACGTAAGGCACAACCGCGCCAGACGACACGGCAACGCTCTTCATCCGGCGCACCTGCTGGTTCTCGCCAATGGTCGCGACATTGTCAGTCAGCTTCTCGTCAATCGTGCCGCCATCGGGATAGCCAGCCGCTTTGAGCGCATCGACATCATCGCTGGATAGACCCAGCGCAACGCTGGTTGTCTTGGAAACGAAATCTTGGAACTGATCGTTTTTTGCAACGAAGTCCGTCTCGGAATTGACTTCAACCGCGACACCCTTGGTGCCTTCAACAGCCACACCGACCAGCCCTTCGGCAGCGGTGCGAGACGACTTCTTCTGGACGGCAGCCAAGCCCTTGGCCCGCAGCGCGTCCACAGCCGCTTCGATATCGCCGCCCGCTTCGGTCAGCGCCTTCTTAGCATCCATCATGCCCGCGCCGGTCTTCTCGCGCAGGGTCTTCACATCGGCGACAGAAAAATCAGCCATGAGTGATTTCCTTCTTGAATTGGGTTGGTGGCGCCGGGCCATCCTTACTGATGATCCGGCGCACTGGATTGGGAATGAAGCACCTCTTGCGGCGCTTTTGAGTGGCTTATTCAGCAGCCGCTTCAGCAGGCGGGGCATCCATAGCGCCCACGTCCTCGCCTGAGTCCGCTACAGCACCGCCGCGGCCAGCTGTCGCCGCATCGCCAATCGCCTCGCTGTAAAGACGCACTGCGCGGCTCGCATCATCATTGCCTGGAACAGGAAATGCGATGCCGGTCGGGTCGGTGTTGCTATCGAGCACTGCGATCACTGGAATGCCGAGCACAGCCGCTTCCTTAATCGCCAACTCTTCCTTGTTCGCATCAATCACGAACATGACATCAGGAACGCCGCCCATATCGCGAATGCCGCCCAGCGAAAGCTCAAGCTTGTCACGCTCACGCGTAAGCTGGAGCACCTCTTTCTTGGTGAAGCCCGAAGTGTCGCCCGAAAGCTGCTCTTCCAGCGTCTTCATCCGCTTGATCGATTGCGAGATCGTCTTCCAATTGGTGAGCATCCCGCCCAGCCAACGGTGATTGACGAAATGCTGGCCCGAAGCCTTGGCAGCCTGTGCGATCGGCTCTTGCGCCTGACGCTTGGTACCGACGAACAGAACCTTGCCGCCTGCGCGAACAGTCTGCTCAACAAAGTCGAGAGCGCGTGCAAACAAGGGCACGGTTTGCGACAGGTCAATGATATGAACGCCGTTGCGCGCGCCGAAGATATACGGCTTCATACGCGGGTTCCAACGGTGGGTTTGGTGGCCGAAATGTGCGCCGGCCTCGATCAATTGCTGCATCGTGACGGTAGGAGCCGCCATAG
>CAZJAG010000126.1:0-5550 GCA_964543735.1 uncultured Porphyrobacter sp.
GGGCCATGACCTACCGCCCTGAGGGTCATGGCCCTTTTCCGTGCCTGAAGTCAGGCCAATCTCGCGGTAAAATGATCCCGCGGGATTGCGCTGATAGCAGGCCTTCCTAGCAGATTGAGGATACGGTTTTGGCGGGCAAGAACGGCCTGCTCAAACGCTAGGCTGTCGTCTGCCAGCTCAGGAGCTCTATCCATCACGGGATGCAGATATCGCCGCATATCCTCTAACATTTGCGCTGTTTGCTGCGAGCTCTCGCCGCTAGCCATCGCGCGCTCTTGCTCCACCAGACAATCGAGCTCAATCGCGGCCAGAGCATATTGCAGCCAATTGTCTGGCTCGCTCACCCATTCGCCTAGCTGCGCCTCGCTGCTGCCGCCTGCATTGCAGAAGTCCAGAAATTCGTGAATTTTCTTCGCGCTGCCAGCGCAGGCCATTCCGTTGAACGAGACAAAGATGCCGTGCTCATCGGCGTAGCGATACAAGTCCTCTGCATTGATCGGACGGTTCTCGCCAATCACCGGATCCGCAGATGCGATCATGTGGCGGCAAATCATATAGACGCCCGAGATAAACTGATACTGGCTGGTCAGTGCATCGCTGACAGTGCTTGACGGCAGCGCCTGCCGCACGAAGCGCTTTTGATAGGCGACCAGTGAAATGCTCGCCCGCGCGATCGTGTTGAGATCCCAAATGCCGGGCGTATGATCTGCCGGAAGCAATCCGAGATAGGCTTTGCGAACCGCGTCGGTAATCGCCAATGCCGCGTCAAAGTTTTGCATCGCGGTGCGCAGGGCTGACATATTGATCAGCCGTCCCTCGCGCGATCCGGGATATTTGCAGGCAAGCGTTTCCGCATCGACATGCCAATTGAGCGCGAGCGGCCTCGCGTTTTCCTCACCCAGCTGCCGACCGCTATCGCAAAACAGCGCGGAGACCCCGTTCCACAAGCCATAGTGAAACTCCATATCGGGCGTGTCCCAAGGCTTGGTCAGAAACGGCCAAAGGGCCTTCTTGGCCGAGCTTTTGATTAACCTGCGCAAGTGCTGACTTCCCAAATCAGGACAAGGATTTCGTTTGCCGTGCTGCGCGCGCGGCTTTCCTCTATCTCGGCGCTTTGCGTCAATTGTGCAACTTCAAAGCTCTGCCAATGGGGCAAGGGCGGATCATGGGTATTGGAATGGATGTAGCGATGTTGGATGCTCGCGCTGCTAATGCGAGCCCGACTGTGCGCGGCGATCTGACGTGGAGCTGCGCGCCGCTGAGCGCTGACATTTGCAAGGCTCTGACTGAGGAATGGGTGGCGCTGGCCAATGCGGCGAGCGAGCCCAACCTGTTTCAAACGCCTGCCTTCATCGCGCAATCCCTGCCGCTTTTGGAAAGCCTCTCTCCGCGATTGGTTCAAATCCGCCATTCTGGTGAGCTGATCGGCGTCATGATCCTGCGCAGGGACAAGGGCTATGCGAAGCTGCCTGTGCCTTTCTGGCGCTCGGCGCTGCATCATGAGCAGTTCTTGGGAACCCCGCTGGTCAAGGCGGGCTATGAGGACGCATTCGCAAAAGGGCTTTGCCAGTGGCTCGATCAGGCACCGCACGATTGCGGATTTGCTGTGCTTTCGATGATCAGCGCTGACGGGCCTGTAGCGGCTGCAATATCGCGCCATTGCAAGGCTTCGAAGCGGAAGCTGTTTGCCACCAACCAGCATAGCCGCGCAGCCATTCGCCCTGCCCTTCACCGCGGCGCACAAGCTGACGATCTGCTTCGTGGATCACGCCGCAAAAGTATTCGCAAGGCACGCCGTAGATTGGAAGCGCTGGGCAATGTAACGATTAAGCGGCTGAGCGAGGCAAATCAGCTCGATAGTTGGACCTCGCATTTTCTCAACATGGAGAACACGGGCTGGAAGCATGAGGAAGGCTCCTCAATCCTCTCCTGCAAAGATGAAACCCAGCTCTACCGTGCTGCCATCACATCAGCCTTTCATGCAGGCACGCTCACTTTTACGCGGCTTTGCCTCGATGGAACCGCGATTGCCTACACGCTCGACATTGCGGCGGGCGACACAGGCTTCTGCCTCAAATCCGCGATAGACCAGAGCTATCGCAAATATTCGCCCGGCGTTTTGATGGAGCATGAAACGCTGCGCCATTACCTCGACACAGACAAATACACCTTGCTCGATTCCTGTTCAGCGCCCGACAATGCCATGCTCAACGAGCTGTGGCCTGATCGGATTACCATTTGCGACCTTGCGATTGGGCGCAAGGGCGCACCCTATGATCAGCTCTTCGGATTGGCCTATGCCATTAAGTCGCTCAACAAGACGGCGAGTAAGGTGTGAAATGACGGCCCCCAAAACCCCTTATGTCAAGCACGGCCAGATCGCCGCGATTGACACATTCGATCAAGAGACGACTGCTGCAATGGTCGGCCTCTTCAAACAGGGGCAGGCTCCGCATCATGAAGCCTTTCCCGAACATTTCGGTCCTGCTGACGATGACGGGGCGATTGCGAGCTATCTCCGGTCCTTTTTCAAGCCGCGCAACCCACTGCGCAAGCGCACGGGCTATGCCTTGGGCTGGTATGCCCAAGGAACGCTCAAAGGCTATTTGCTTTACCGGCTCTACCAGTCGCGCGATATCTTCTACGGCAAGCCGCGTTGGCATTGCTATGTCGAGGATATAGTGGTCGACGCAAATGCGCGGGGCACGGGCGCTGGCTCTGCCATGATGGCAGCTTTGCTGGACAAGACCGCACCGCTCAAAAATTGCTGCATAGCTGGCACGGTTTGGCAAATGAACTCCGCATCCCAAGCGCTCTTTACACGCCATGGTTTCGAAGCGCGCTCGCAAACCTTTTACAAGGTGAACCCATGAAACGCCTCTGGCTTGCATCCCTCTGCTTTGCACCCCTTGCGCTCAGCGCGTGCAGTGAGAGCACGCGCGATAGCACTATCGCACTGACCGGTGCATCGCCGCATCTCCTCTTGCTGGTCGGCGATCAGGATGAGCAGGACGAGGATTTTATCACGGTGATCGATGTCGATCCTTCCAGTCCAGCAAGCGGTCAGCCTGTCGGCTCCACACCCATCGGTCACAAGGCCTCCATGGTGCACCACATGGAATATACTGCGCCGCCCAAGGGCGAGCCGATTTTCATGAATGGCCATCACCACGAATTGTCGATGATTGTCGATATCGCTGATCCGGCAAAGCCGCGCATTGCCAGCACGTTCAAGCCGCCTGCCCCTTTGCGCTTTCCGCATGATTATGCGCGCACGGACAAGGGCACACGGCTGGTCGGTTTCCTGCGCAGCGAAGGGGATAGCCCCGATGCAGGTGAGAGCACGCAGCCCGGCAATCACGGCGGTATCGCTGAATATTCGCAAGAAGGCGAATTGCTGCGCTCTGCCTCTGCGCAGGCAGATGGATACGCCAAAGCGATCCGCCCCTATTCCTTCGCCCAGCTGCCGCAAATTGACCGCATCACAGTCACCAGCGCGCCGATGATGGAGACAAGCTGGGCCGACGTTGTCCAGATTTACCGCTATTCCGATTTCACTCTGCTGCACACGCTCGACCTTGAAGTGGGTGTCGATCATCAAGGCGAGCCGGTCGAAGGGCTCAACGGAGCAGGATTTGGCCAGCATGTGCTTGGCGATGGTTCGGTGTTCCTCAATTCCTATGGCTGCAATTTCTATCATCTGAGCGCGATTGAGAGCGAGAACCCTCAGCTTGATCTCGTTTATTCGGTCGAAACCAAGCCTGCCGCTGATCCCACCCAAATTCGCGGAGCCTGCGGTGTTCCTGTGCTTGTCGGCAATTATTGGGTGCAGCCAATTGGCAAGGAGCAGCAAGTGGTGGTGCTCGACATTGCTGATCCCAAAGCGCCGAGGGAAGTGTTCCGCCTCGACACACCAGACGGTTTCGCGCCGCATTGGATGGGCAAAGACCCGGCGGGCAATCGTCTGATCATGGGTGCAGAGCTGGGCGGCGAGCAAGGCTTCTATGTGCTGCGCATCGATGAAAGCAGTGGCCGGATCGAATATGATCCCGATTTCGCCGACTATCGCAGCGACAGCTGGCGCAATCTCTTCCGTTCCAAAAGCACTGGCTACATCTCGCTCGACCGCGACGAATGGCCGCATGGCGCAACTGGCACAGCATGGGGCCATGCCGCCGTCTTCTTCGACGGTCGATAGGACGATGCGCTGCGTCAGCAACTTGAGCGGGCCAGAGCGATGAGCGAAACGCTCTCTTTCGCAGATCGCGTGCGCAAGGCTTTGATCTGGCGTTCCGGCACGCAAATACTCGCGCAGCTGATATCGTGGGGCAGCACGCTGGCTGTGATCCGTATTCTCGATCCGGCGGATTACGGCCTGTTCGCCATGACCCAAGTGGTGCTGGTCTTCCTAAGCTTCCTCAACGGATACGGCCTAGCGAGCTCAATCGTTCAGTCTGACGAGCTTGACCCGATGCGGCTGCGGCAAGCTTTTGGAGCGCTGCTGCTGCTCAATGGCGGGCTGGCGCTTTTGCAATTCCTGCTCGCTCCATGGGCTGCTGAATATTACCGCCAGCCGATGATCGTCGACTTGCTGCGAGTGCAGGCGATTATCTATCTGGCGACCCCGTTCATTGTGCTCCCCGAAGCGCTGATGGCGCGCAAACTGGAGTTCAAGAAGACCGCGCTCGTCAATCTCCTCTCGGCAATTATCGGCGCGATAGTGGCGCTTTCCTGCGCATTGTCAGGGTTTGGCGTGTGGACGCTCGTTTACGCTGCGATTGCGATATTCTGGACGCAGGCGATCGGGCTGTTTCTGGCGGCGCGGATGTTCATCTGGCCAAGCTTCCATTTCGCCGGCGCATCCCACATGTTCAAATTTGGCGGGACGGTGATGCTCGCCCATGTCTTTTGGACGATCCAGAGCCAGTCCGATATTTTCATCGCGAGCCGCTGGCTCACCCCGCACCAGCTGGGCCTTTATGCAGAGGCCTTGTTCCTCACCACGATCTTCGCCTCCAAATTCATTCCGCCGCTCAATGAAATCGCCTTTCCAGCCTATTCGCGCATTCGCAGCGACCCGCCCGCTTTGCGATATTCCTTCTTGAAGGCCGTGCGCCTGATCATGCTGATTGCCTGTCCAGCCTATCTCGGCATGGCTGCCGTCTCGACCGAGCTGGTGCATGTTGTCCTGGGGGAGAAATGGCTGGCGATGGCCCCGCTCGTGTCCGTGCTCGCCTTGGTGATGCCGCTGATGACGCTGCAAATCCTGTTTGCACCGGCCAACAATGCGCTGGGCAGACCGGACATTTCGGCCAAAGTCACAATGCTGGGCGCAGTGGTGATGTCGCTCAGCTTCTGGGTCGGCGTGCAATACGGCCTGATGGGGCTGGCCTATGCGTGGGTCGCGGGAATGCCCGTGCTAACCGCTGCCACTTTTTGGATGTCGAAAGGGCATTTGCAGCTCAGCGCTGGCGAGCTTTTGCAAGCGATCATGCCGGGGCTTTTAGCCGCCTCGGCAATGGCGCTGATTGTCTTTTGGGCCGGCACTGT
>CAZJAG010000127.1:0-5227 GCA_964543735.1 uncultured Porphyrobacter sp.
TGTCAGCGCGCGCAGACTTGGGGCGGTTCACTTTCAACGGCGCCTATACCTATCTCGATGCCAAGGAAGACGGCGCGCGCGAAGTGCGCCGCCCGCGCCATATCGCCTCGGCAGGCGTGGATTGGACCTCGCGCTACGACAGATTTTCCGCAGGAATGGTTGCGCGCTACAATGGCAAGACAGATGATCTCGCTTTTACCGATCCCAGTTTCATCCCGGCGACAGTTACACTGGATGATTACACGCTGGTCAATATTTATGGCGAGGCCGCGATTACCGATAGCATCCAAGCTTTCGCTCGCGCAGAGAACTTGCTCGATGAAACTTACCAGCAAGTATTCAGCTTCGTGACGCGTGGGCGCAGCGTGATTGCAGGGGTGTCGGTAGAGTTTTAGTTTTTATCTGACTGGCCAAGCCGCCCGTCCCCCTGAAAATTCTAAACTCTCGCCAAATTCGGCGGACATGCTAGGGGCTAATCCATGCATTTTCTCGATCAGGCCAAGATATTTGTCCAATCCGGCGCAGGCGGGCCGGGTGCGGTGAGTTTTCGCCGTGAGAAATATGTCGAATATGGCGGCCCTGACGGCGGCAATGGCGGCAAGGGCGGGGACATCGTGTTCGAGGCTGTGCAGGGCCTCAATACGCTGATCGATTTCCGCTATGCGCAGCATTTCAAGGCTAAGCGCGGCGATCACGGGCGCGGGCGCGATCAAACGGGGGCTGGCGCGCCCGATCTGGTGATCGAGGTTCCGGTGGGCACGCAAATTCTCGATGAGGATAAGGACGAGGTGCTCGCCGACTTTACCGAGATTGGCCAGCGCATCACGCTGCTAGAAGGCGGCGCAGGCGGGCGCGGCAATGCGAGCTACAAAAGCGCCACGAACCGCGCCCCGCGCCAGCATCAACCCGGTGAACCAGCCGAAGAGATGTGGGTGTGGTTGAGGCTCAAACTGCTGGCAGATGTGGGCCTGCTCGGCCTGCCCAATGCTGGCAAATCGACCTTTATCAATGCCGTTTCCAATGCGCGCGCGAAAGTGGGGCATTATGCCTTCACCACGCTCGTGCCCAAGCTGGGTGTCGTCCATCACAAGGGCCGCGAATTTGTGCTGGCCGATATTCCGGGGCTGATTGAAGGCGCTGCTGAGGGCGCTGGGATTGGCGATAGGTTTCTTGGCCATATCGAGCGGTGCCGCGTGCTCATTCATCTTGTCGATATAGCAGGCGAAGACCCTGCCAAGGCGATGCGCACGGTAGAGGATGAGCTTGCACGCTATGGCGAGGGGTTGTCGGACAAGCCCACGCTGGTCGCGCTCAACAAGCTTGATCTGGCCGATGAGGAATTGGCGGCGGGCTTCGCCGAAGAATTGCTCGATGCAGGCGCAGATGAAGTCTTTGCGATTTCCGGCGCGACAGGGGCCGGGATCGAACCTTTGCTCGACAAGGTGCTCGGCTACCTTCCTGATCGCACAGCAACCGAAACCAATGCCAGCGAAGTGGAGGACGAGGAAGCAGATGGCGGCGAGTGGTCGCCGATCTAAGCCATGTCCATCGCCGCCTTACATGATCTGATTTCTGCGCCGCGCATTGTGGTGAAAGTGGGTAGTGCGCTGCTGGTGGAAGATGGCGAACCGCGTGCGGAATGGATCGCATCTTTGGTGCGCGAAGTGGCTGCACTACGCGCGAAAAATCAGCAGATTATTCTCGTCTCTTCAGGCGCGATTGCATTGGGCGCAGCGCGGCTGAACCTCAAAAAAGGCGGGCGAGCGAACCTTGCCGATGCGCAGGCGGCGGCTTCCGTTGGGCAGGTCGCGCTCGCACAATTGTGGGCCGAAGCGCTCGCCAAAGAAGGGCTGATTGCCGCACAAATGCTGGTCACGCTCGATGATCTGGAGGACCGGCGGCGCTATTTGAACGCTGCGGCAACTTTGGAACGATTGCTGGAGGCTGGCGCAGTGCCCGTCGTCAATGAGAATGACAGCGTGGCGACCGAGGAAATCCGCTTTGGCGATAATGACCGGCTGGCCGCGCGCGTTGCTCAGGCGGCAGGGGCAGAGGGCGTATTGCTCTTGTCGGATGTCGATGGGCTTTATGACAAAACGCCCGAAGATGCGGATGCCGCGCTTGTCCCGCTCGTCGAAGGGGTAACGCCCGAAGTGATCGCGATGGCGGGCGAGGGCTCGTCATCCGGCATGGGTTCAGGCGGGATGAAAGCGAAATTGCAAGCCGCGCGGATTGCCGAGCGGGCCGGGATTGCGCTGGGCATTGTGAACGGCACTAAAGACGCCCCGATTGCCCGATTGCGCGAGACGGGCGTGGGCACGCTCTTCCTCGCGCAGCGCAAGGACAATGCGCGCAAAAGCTGGCTGGGCGGGCGGCAATCGCTCGAAGGTGTGCTGACGGTGGATGCAGGCTGTGTCGCGGCGCTAGAGGATGGCGCGAGCCTTCTCGCAGCAGGTCTCACCGAAGTCGAAGGCGAGTTTGAACGCGGCGCACTGGTCAGCCTGCACGGCCCCAAGGGCGAGCGTCTGGGGCAGGGCCTGGTCGAGTATTCGGCCGCAGAATGCCGCGCGATCCTTGGCCTGCGCGAAGGCGATCAGGAAGCGCAATTGGGCTATGCGCCGCGCGCAGCTGTCGTCCACCGCGATCATATGGTGAGCGGGTGAGCGGGCGAGCGTGGGCATGACAATCGCGATTACCGGAGCAACGGGCTTTGTCGGGCAGGCTGTACTCGATGAAATATCGGGCGAGGCTGTAAGAGCTTTGACCCGCCGCGAGCAGCAACCGCGCGATGGTGCGGAATGGGTGAAAGGGAGCTTGTCAGACATTGCATCTTTGGATGCGCTGGTGGAGGGCTGCGATGCCGTCATTCATATCGCGGGCCTCACCAATACGCCTGATCCTGCCCAGTTCGAGGCGGCCAATGTCACCGGCACACAGAACGTCATTGCAGCGATGAAAAGGGCGAAAATCAAACGGCTTGTCTTCGTTTCTTCGCTTTCTGCGCGAAAGCCTGAGCTGTCCGAATACGGCGCCTCTAAAGCGCGCGCCGAGGAGCTGGTGCAGGCGAGCAAGCTTGACTGGACTATTGTGCGCCCACCCGCCGTTTATGGCCCGCGCGATGATGATATGCTCGAGCTGTTTCGCACCGCCAAATGGGGCCTAGTTCCATTGCCGCCGGGCGGGGCGACTTCGGTGATCTATGTAAGCGATTTGGCCCGATTGTTATTGAGCCTAGCCACCCGCGACATGGCACGCCACAAAATCTACGAACCCGATGACGGGCGCGAGGGTGGCTGGGCGCATAAGGAGATGGCGCAGGCCATCGGGCGCGCAATTGGCAAACGCAGTGTCTTTGCGCCGCATCTACCTGCTGGAATACTTTCGCTCGCCGCCAATGCAGACCGGCTTATACGCGGAGACAAGGCTAAGCTAACCGCGGACAGGGTCGGCTATATGTGCCATCCAAACTGGGTTTGCCGATCAGACCGCAAGCCGCCCGCCGATTTATGGCAACCGGACATCACTGGCGAGACCGGCTTTGCCAAAACAGCCAAGTGGTACCGCGCGGCGGGCTGGTTGTAGAATGATTTTGTTGGCCTAGCCGCCCACGCTCTACAAAAACGGTTCGTAGCCTGGGGGTAATTCGCCCTCATCGCCTTCTGTGTGGATACCGCATTCGGTCTTGTCCCAACCCTTCCAACGGCCAGAACGCGGGTCTTCACCTGGCGCAACCTTATGCGTGCAAGGCTCACACCCAATCGAGGGAAAGCCCTTTTCCACCAGCGGGTGGCGCGGCAGATCGTGCTCTTCGAAGTAAGCCTCGATATCATCCGGCGTCCAGTCGATCAGCGGATTGATCTTGAGCCGTCCGGCAGCATCAGAATTATCAATCTCGAAACGCGGCAATTGCGCGCGTTCAGTGTTCTGGAACGCCTTTCTACCCGTTAGCGAGGCATCATATCCCGCCAGCGCTTTCGCAAGCGGCTTGACCTTGCGTATCTCGCAGCAGCCATCGGGATCGTAAGACCAGCGAAGGCCCGTCTCGTCCTTCTGCGCCAACTCTTCATGCTCAGGGTAGAGATCAATCACATTGGTGAGGCCAAGGCGTTCAATGATCTCAGCCTTATATTCCAAAGTCTCTTTGAAATGCTTGCCAGTATCCAGAAACAATATGGGCAAATCGGGTTTGATCTGGGCTATCAGATGCAGCAGCACGACGCTTTCCGCGCCAAAGCTGGAGACGGTGGTGAGGTTGCCTGCCAGCCCATCCTCAATCACAGAGGCGAGCATCTCGCGCGTCGAGGAACCGCGAAACATCCGGTTGAGGCGGATCGCATGCTCTTCAGTATAGAGCGGCCCTGTATCAATCCAGTCGGCCTGGCGGGTTTCAGCCATGGCGCTTCTCTTGGATCATCACGCGGTTATCGCTGGTTGCCTGATAGACCTCTGCCCAGCGATCAAATGCGGCCTTTGCATCGGCTTCGTCCATCGGGACCTCGGGTGCGAAAGCGTCAAACCCGCAGCGGCGCATGTTGAAAAGCTGGTCGACAGCCACATCGCCCACGGCGCGCAATTCGCCGCTATAGCCTTCTTCGCGCAGGATGCGGGCGGAGGAATATCCGCGCCCATCGCCAAAGACGGGGAAGTTCACCTCGACCAAAGCAATCCGGTCAAGATGCGGCAGCAAAGCGCGTGCATCATCGCCCGGTTCAATCCGAACAGCTGCGGCGTTGGATTGGTCGAGAAACGCATCGACAGTCACGCTGGCGTGATCGACCCCATCATCATCGCGGAAGCGGAATTGCACGTCATCGGGGGATGTCCCGAGATCATTGGTTTGATCAGTCATACCAAGCCTCCTTCGGGGTGCTGCCCGCAAGCGATCCAATTGTGGGGGCGAGCTGAACGGTCAAATTGCTCGGCAGTTCTGAGGCGATTATCAGTCATACAAAGCCTCCTTGAACGGTTCCATGCCGATCCTTCGATAGGTGTCGAGGAAGCGTTCGCCTTCCTCGCGCGCGCCAAGGTAAACGTCGGTAACGGTTTCAACCGCGTCGATCACGCCATCCTCGTCAAAGCCGCGTCCGGTGATCTTGCCGAGCGAGACGTCCTCAGCCTCGCTGCCGCCGAGCGAGAGCTGGTAATTTTCAACGCCCTTCTTATCGACGCCAAGGATGCCGATGTGGCCCGCATGGTGATGCCCGCAGGCATTGATGCAGCCGGAAAT
>CAZJAG010000128.1:0-4920 GCA_964543735.1 uncultured Porphyrobacter sp.
CCAAATAACGCCGTCCCCACCCGCACATGGGTTGCGCCCAATTGCACTGCAATCGGGTAATCCGCGCTCATCCCCATACTTAGGCCCATAGAAAGGCCCGATATCCCATTGTCATCGGCCAGCTTCGCCAGATGCGCGAAGAAGGGCGCGGGCTCTATTCCCGCAGGCGGCAAACACATCAACCCCGCAATCGGAATGTCAGCATCGCGCGCCTTTGCGATCAATGTGGGCAGATCAGCCACATTGCAGCCGCCCTTTTGCGCTTCGGCCCCGATATTGACCTGAAGGAAACACGGCACGCGCTTGTTAGCCTTGTCCATCGCCTTGGAGAGCGCTTTGACCAGACTGGGGCGATCGAGAGCATGGATATAATCGAACAGCGCCACAGCATCCTCGGCCTTGTTCGATTGCAGCTGGCCAATCGCGTGAAGCTCGATATCGGGATGCTTTTCTTTGAGCGCAGGCCACTTTTCTAGCGCTTCTTGCACGCGATTTTCGCCAAAAACGCGCTGTTTTGCCTCAATTAGCGGCAAAATGCGCTCAATCGGGTGCGTTTTGCTCACTGCAATGAGCGTCACTTCATCGCTCGAGCGGCGGCTGGCCTTGCACGCCTTTGCGATTTCCTGATGCACTGCGCCAAGGCGCTCTTCCACTGTGTTTTCCATCACAAGGCGCTATAACGAAGCGATGCCGCAAAACCACCCTTTGCCCGATCTCTGGCTGATATCGGATGAGCGCAATGATGATGTGTTGGAGCAGCGCTTGCGCGCCTTGCCGCGCGGGTCGGGCTTTATCTATCGGCACTATCATTTGGACGACCCTGAGCGGTGGGCGCGGTTTCGCGAATTGCGCCGGATTGCCAAGGCATGCGCGCATATTGTGATCCTCGCCGATAGCGCTTTGACTGCGCGCGAATGGGGTGCGGACGGGATTTATGGCGCGCCCTTGTCGCTTTGCCCCAAACGCAGCGGTCTGATCCAGCTTGCGACTGTGCACTCTATAAGAGAATTGACGCAGGCCCAGCGCAAGGGAGCCGATGCCGCGCTGGTCTCTCCCGTTTTGCCAACACGCTCGCATCCGGGTGGCGGAGTGCTGGGACCAGTGCGCTTCCGAATGCTCGCCCGGCAGGCGCACATTCCCGTCATTGCGCTCGGCGGGATGAGCGCAGGCAATGCGCGCGCTTTGCAATGGACACGCTGGGCCGCGATTGACGGGCTGAGTTAGGGCGTTTTCCTTTGATTGGCTTCAAGCGCCAGCGCTTGAAACTAAACATATAAACGGCCCCACCCACCGCTGCCCTCTTGACGGGAGAGTCCCGAAGGATTCATGGTAGCTGAGACGAGGAGAACCCCCATGGCGTCGCGGGCAATGAACGGCAGATCAGTATCAACAGGCAAGGGCGATTGGCGCGCGGCATTTCGCCGTTCGATGCGCCGCGCAGCGCAAATGGCAGGTGCAGCGGCGCTCATTGTGCTGCTGATCTTCCTAACGCTGTCAATCGTCAGCTACACTCAAACCGATCCATCGCCCTCAACTGCTGCTGCGGGCACGGATATTCGCAATTGGATGGGCACGAGCGGCGCATGGGCGGCAGACCGCGTGCTGTTCCTTTTCGGCTTCCCCGCAATCCTGCTCCTCCCGCTGCTTTACATCGCCGCGCGCAGGCTATGGCGCGATTTCGAGCATGAAGACGCGGAAGAGCGCACCCGCTGGTGGCGGCCCTTGGGAATGCTGCTGTTCGCGATGGCATTGTTCTCAACCGTGCTGGCGCTCGCCTTTGAAGATGCCAACACATCGCTGCCTGCCCATTGGGGCGGGATTAGCGGATTGCTGGGCGCAGCCGCTGTCGAAGCGATTGCCGCCCGTTTTGGCGAAGGGCCGTCTGGCTGGATAGTGCTGGCCATGGCTTTGCTCAGCCTTGCAGGCGCTGTCATCCTGACGACCCGCGTTTTCGCGATTGATTGGCGCAGCCTGCTCACTCTGCCCGAATTTATCCGCAATCGTCCCGAGATTGAAATTGACGAGCGCGTGCCGCTGCCCGGCCTCAAGAAAAAGTCCAAGCCGAAGAAGGAAGAAAAGGTCGACGCTCTGGCGGATGCAGATATTGCCGAGCCGCAGCCCAAACGCCGCGCACCGGAAATCTCTGACCCTTCCGCTCCGCCCAAAAAGGCTGTGCTTGCCAAAGCCAAACAGCGCGACATGTTTGCAAGCTATGATCTGCCCAGTCTGGAATTGCTGGCCGATCCGCCTTCCGATCAAGCGCCCAAGCTTGATAAGCTGGCGCTGGAGCGCAATGCGCGGTTGCTCGAAAATGTGCTCGACGATTTCAATGTGAAAGGCGAGATTACGGCCGTTCGCACCGGCCCCGTTGTGACCATGTATGAGCTGGAGCCTGCTCCCGGCATCAAGGCCAGCCGCGTGATCGGATTGGCTGAAGATGTCGCCCGCAATATGAGCGCGATTTCCGCGCGCGTCTCCCCCATTCCGGGCAAGACAGTGATGGGGATCGAGCTGCCCAATGCCGATAGGCAAATGGTTGTGTTCAAGGAGCTGGCGGCCTGTGCTGATTTTGCCGATGCCAAGGGATCGCTGCCGATCATTTTGGGCAAGGATATCGCTGGCGAGCCGATTGTCGCTGATCTGGCCGCAATGCCGCATTTGCTGGTTGCTGGGACCACGGGCTCGGGTAAATCGGTTGGCCTGAATGCAATCTTGCTCTCGCTTCTTTACCGCTTCACGCCGCAGGAATGCCGCCTCATTCTGATCGATCCCAAAGTGCTCGAACTGAAGAGTTATGACGATATTCCGCACCTCCTCTCCCCCGTGGTGACAGAACCGCACAAATCGGTGCGCGCGCTCAAATGGGCGGTTGAGGAGATGGAGAAGCGTTACCGGATGATGTCGAGCGTCAATTCGCGCAATATCGGCAATTTCAACGAGAAAGTGCGCGCTGCTGCTACCAAGGGCAAGCCGCTGGGCAGGCGGGTTCAGGCCGGATTTGATCCCGAGACAGGGGATGAGATTTACGAGGAAGAGCAGCTCGATTACGAACCGCTGCCGCTGATTGTGCTGATCGTCGACGAGCTGGCCGATTTGATGGTCACGGTTGGCAAGGAAATCGAAGTTCTGATCCAGCGTCTAAGCCAAAAATCGCGCGCAGCAGGCATTCACCTGATCATGGCAACGCAGCGACCATCGGTGGATGTCATCACCGGCGTCATCAAGGCGAACTTGCCAACCCGCATAAGCTTCAAAGTCACCAGCCGGATCGACAGCCGCACCATTCTGGGCGAACAAGGCGCAGAGCAGCTGCTGGGCAAGGGCGATATGCTCTACAAGCCCAATACCGGCGCTGTCGTGCGTGTACACGGCCCGTTTGTCTCGGATGAAGAGGTTGAGGAAGTCGCCGATTTCTGGCGCGCACAAGGCTCGCCTGAATATGTCGATGCCGTCACCGAAGAACCCGAAGATGGCGGCGGCTTTGGCTTCGAAGATGACATGACCGCCAGCGATGATCCGGCTGAACGCAAATATCGCCAGGCCTGTCAGGCTGTGTTTGAAGCGCAGAAAGCATCAGGCTCATGGCTCCAGCGCCAGATGGGTGTCGGCTATAATACGGCCGCCAAATGGATTGAGCGGATGGAGAGCGAAGGGCTGGTCGGCCCGGCCAACCACGTTGGACGGCGCGAGATCTTCCGCGATCAGGATGGCAATCCGATCTGATTACTGATCAGTGTTTACTGATTTGTGCGCGAGCTAAAACGCGCAACCAGACACAAAAAGGGAGCGGCCACACCAACCAGTGCGCCGCCCCATTTTGTGTGCAGGTAGGAAGTTGACCCGCACCCGTTTCAAGCTAGCTCAAGCTTACTTCTTCGCCAGATCCTCTGCAGTGATCGTGGTCAATTCCGTTGCGGCTGTCAGGTTCGCTGCCATCACATCATCGGGCGATGCAACCAGACCGATCTTGGCGAGCGGGCCATCTTTCGACCAGCTGTTCGTCCATTCTGCGATGAACTCTTCAAGGCCGGGGATCACGCCGACATGGGCTTTCTTCACATAGACATAGAGCGGGCGAGCACCGGGGTAAGAGAAGTCTGAAATGTTCTCGTAAGTTGGTGCGACACCGTTCATCGGCAGGCCTTCGACCTTGCCCGCATTCTCTTCAAGGTATGAGAAGCCGAACACGCCGATTGACTTGGGATCATTGCCGATCTTCTGAACGATCAGATTGTCCTGCTCGCCCTGTTCGACATAGGGGCCATCGCTGCGCACTTCGGTGCAGACCTGGTCATACTTGTCTTCGTCGCTTTCTTTGAGAGCTTCCATTTCAGGATTGGTCTTGCAACCTGCCTCAAGGATCAGCTCTTTCAGCGCGTCGCGTGTGCCAGAGGTTGACGGCGGGCCGTAAACGAAGATCGGCTCGTTAGGCAGCGATGGGTCAACATCCGACCAATTCTTAGCCGTTTGCTCGCCGCCATAAGGCGATGCTGCCAGCGCTTCGTAAACGATCTTGGGCGTGAGGTTCATTGTGATCCCGCCCTTGGCTGAAGCGAAAGCAATGCCATCAAGGCCAACTTGCAGCTCAACCACTTCGTCAACGCCGTTTTCAACACAGCTTTCAAACTCGGAAGATTTCATCCGGCGCGAGGCGTTCACCATGTCAGGCTTGTCTGTGCCAACGCCAGAGCAGAACAGCTTGATGCCGCCGCCCGAGCCCGTGGATTCGATCAGAGGTGCGGAAAACTGGCTGTTGTTGCGCGAAAAGCTTTCGGAGACGGCTTTGGCAAACGGGAAAACAGTGGAAGAACCAACGGCGCGAACATTGTCGCGTGTGCCGCCGGTGCTGCCGCCATCTCCGCAAGCTGCAAGGCCAAGCGAGGCGACTGTTGCCAGTGCAATCGTTTTGATGAGTTTCAT
>CAZJAG010000129.1:0-1581 GCA_964543735.1 uncultured Porphyrobacter sp.
TGCCTTAAACCTAATGGGAGACCCCCCGATGAAAAAGATGATTTTCGCTCTGGCTGGCGTAGCGGCCATGGCAATCGCGACGCCGACGCTGGCGGACGACCATAGCGATGGCTCGCTTGCTGCAGTGCTGGCCGATGAGCGGCGCGGTGATGATGGCGCGCGCGACCAATATCGCCGCCCTATGCAGACATTGAATTTCTTCGGCGTCAAGCCCGACATGACCGTGGTCGAGTTTGGCCCGGGCGGCGGCTGGTACACCCGCGTGCTGGCGCCCTACATCATGCCATCAGGCACCTATGCCGCGATGAACGGCGATAGCGATGCACGCACCTATCGGGACCGCGCTCAGGAAGCGCGCGCCAAGGGCTGGACCGAGCGTTTCAAGACCAGCCTTGCTGAGATGATGGGTGTCGAGGCCAAAGACGTGAACGCGTTTGAATTGGACGAAGTGCCCGAAGAAATGGAAGGCAAGGCTGACCGCGTGCTGATCTTCCGCTCGATGCACGGGCTCAACATCAACAACAATGCCGATGATGTGCTGAAAGCTGCGCGCAAGCTCCTGAAGGATGACGGCATGGTTGGCGTTGTCCAGCACCGCGCGCCTGAGGGTGCAAGCTATGCCGATTATGGCGCGCGCCAGCGAGGCTATATGCGCAAGCAAGATGTGGTCGCGATCTTTGCTGCGAACGGATTTGAACTGGCCGCTGAGAGCGAGATCAATGCCAATCCCAAGGACACGGCGGATTACGAAGGAGGCGTCTGGACGCTTCCCCCGATGCTCAGCTTTGGCCGCCAGTCTGCAGAAGAGCAGGCCAAGCACCGCGCAATTGGCGAGAGCGACCGGATGACGTTGCTCTTCAAAAAGGCTGACTAAAGACTAACCGGGGCGGCAGCGTATGACATTGATCACACTTGCCGCCCTGCAATTGCCGCTTGGCTCGGCTGACGAAGCGACCAATATCGCCGCGGTTGCCGATCTGGTTGAGCAGGCCGCTGCGCGCGGGGCAGAGATTATTCTGCCGCCCGAGCTTTTCTCCGGCCCTTACTTTTGCCGCGAGGAGGATGAGGCGAATTTCGCGCTTGCTCGCCCTTGCGAAGAGCATCCCAGCGTCATCGCGATGCGCAAGCTGGCGGCGAAGCTGAAGGTCGCGATCCCGACCAGCTTTTTCGAGCGCGACGGGCATCACTATTACAACACGGTCGCCATGATCGGGCCGGATGGCGACATCCTTGGCACCTATCGCAAGAGCCACATCCCCGATGGGCCAGGTTATGAGGAAAAGTTCTATTTCCGCCCGGGCAATGACGGGTTCAAAGTGTGGAACGTTTTCGGCATCACAGTGGGCGTGGGGATTTGTTGGGATCAATGGTATCCCGAGGCTGCCCGCGCGATGGCGCTAATGGGGGCTGAAGTGCTGCTCTATCCAACGGCTATCGGCTCTGAACCTTATGATGACGAGCTGGACACGCGGCCCATGTGGCAGCGCGCGATGCAGGGTCATGCGGTATCAAACTGTATGCCGGTGGTTGCGGCGAACCGGATCGGGAGCGAAGGGACGGGCGAAGGCGAAGGTGGCGGCG
>CAZJAG010000129.1:1681-4917 GCA_964543735.1 uncultured Porphyrobacter sp.
GGCGGCGCGCAGAGCTTCTACGGTCACTCTTTCATCACCAATGAATGGGGTGAGAAAATCGCCGAATTTGGCGCAGAGGAAGAGGGTGTTCTGGTTGCGGGGCTTGATCTGGCGCTTGCTGCCAAACACCGCGCGGGAATGGGCTTCTTTCGTGACCGCAGGCCGCAGCTTTATGGGCGGCTGGTGGAGGATATTTGAGCGCGCTTTATCTGATTGGCTTGGGCTCCAACATGCGGCATCACCGCTATGGAAGCCCGCGCGCTATATTGGATGCAGCCGTGCTGGCGATGGAGGAGGCGGGGCTGGATGTGGTTGCGCTCTCGCGAGCAGTATCTAGCAAGCCTGTCGGCCCATCGCAGCGTCTCTATGCCAATGCAGCGGCGATGGTGCGCAGCGCGCTTGAACCGGAAAACATGCTAACCCAGCTGCAATCAATTGAACGCAATTTCGGGCGCAGCAGACGCGGCCAGCGATGGCGCGCACGGGTGCTCGATCTTGATATCATCATGTGGAGCGGCGGCATTTGGCAGAGTGGGCGCCTCAGCATCCCTCACCCGCGCTTTCGCGAGCGGGATTTCGTGCTTGGCCCGGCGAGCACAATTGCAGGCGATTGGCGCGATCCGATCACCGGTCTTACCATACGACAGCTAACCGTGAGGCAGCTAAGCGTTAGGGCGCCTGCCGCATAGAAAAGGGCCCGGTCATCGCTGACCGAGCCCTCTTCATGTCTTGCCAGACGTTTTGGGTTAGGCTGCTGCCGCTGCTGTCTTCTTACGACGACGACGCAGACCCAGTGCAACCAGAGCAAGGCCGAAGAGGCCAAGAATGCCAGGTGCTGGAACTTCAGTTGCAGTGAAACCGCCGATGGCGCGGACATAGTCGCCGCCTACAACCGGATCGCCCCACCACGACCACAAATTGATGCGGCCATCGCCCATCGATTTGAGCATGTATGGGTGGAAGCGGTCACCATTGGTGTTGGTGTTGGTGGTTTCAACGCCGTTGATAATGCGAGTGCCATCCATCGTCGCGAGAGTGAACGCGAAAGTCGGATTTTCGCCGCCTGTGAAATCGGCAAACTCGGGGCTGGTGAAGGTCGCGTTGAGGGTGTCGCCTGACCATGCGCCCGATTGTGTTTCAGTGTCGATAGTCAGAACGTCGCCGTTCGTCATCGTGTATTCAAAGATTGTTGCCGATGCCGGTGCTGCAACGCTCATGCTGGCTGCTGCTACGGCGATTGCGGCGTTTTTTTGCCATTTTGCCATTCTATTTGACCCCTTCTTACGTCTGGGCGCTAACCCGTCGAAATTAACAAGCCTGCACCATGCAGACGGTGGTAAACACAGATAAGCAAGAGCTGTGCCAGAATTCGCAGAACCCGCAGAAATCCGCGGATTTTGAGGTTAACGGCACCAGAGCCTAGTGGGCGTTTGTAAAAAAAACCGACAAGAAAAGTGGATACGGCCTGTTAAGTATATGGCGCTAGAAGTCTGCAAATGACTTATCGCGCTCAAATGTTTCGCTCAGCCGCTGCGCTCGCCTTGCTGACCACTCCGCTCCTTGCTGGCTGCGGAGACGAGATGACCGGCGATCCGGTTGAGGCTGCCCGCAGCTCGCTTGATGCCGGCGAACCGCAGACAGCCATGCTGCATGTCGTTCGCGCCATCGAAAGCAATCCGCAAAGCGCGGAGACACGGATGCTGGCTGGCGAGGTTTCGATGGCTTTGGGCAATCCCGACCGCGCGATTTCAGAGCTCAAGCGAGCTGTGCCTGATCCGCAACTGGGCAATTCGGCCAAGGTGCAATTGGCGGAAGCCTATCTTGCTTCCGGCAATCTGCGGATGGCGAAAGAGACTTTGGGAGAGGCGGGGCTGGAAAACGCGCTCTCTTACACCGTGGGTATTGGCCTCGATATGGCCGAGGGCAATTTTGGCAAGGCCTTCGCTACACTTGGCGAGGCATTGGACAAGCATCCTGATAACGCGCGCTTGGTCGCGCTTGATGCAGAGCGGCTCTGGATGGAATCGAAACCGGGTAAGGCCAAAGAGCGCCTGCGTCCCTTGTTTTCATCCGATCCGGCGATACCCGAGGCGCATATGCTGGCCGGTCAAATCTGTCTCAAGGAGCGCGATTTGAACGGCGCCAAGGCGCATTTCGAGAAAGTCATCTCGGTGCGTCCAGCACATCAAACCGCCATGCTCGCGCTGGCTGCAATTGCGCGCGACCAGGGCGACGAGAAAGCCGCGATCAAGTGGATCAATGCCGTCAACAAGGCAGGCCCGACCCATCCCGTCGGCCTCTTTTTCACAGCGCAGATGGCTTATGATGCAGGCGATCTTGAGCGCGCGAACGAGCTGGTCGAGAAAGTGCCGCAGGGCTTTGACGCCATTCCCGGCTTCTTCCGTTTGCGCGGCATGGTGGCGGCTGCGCGCGGGCAGCGTGCATCGGCGATCACCTCGCTTGAGAAATATCTCAACAATTCCAATGGCGACAATATTGCGCGCCGCGTGCTGGCACAAAATCTGGCGGCCAATGGCGAGCTGGAAAAGGCTTACGACGTGGTTGCGCCGCTCGTTGGTCAGCCCAATACCGATGGCGCGACCTTGCTGCTTGCTTACAAGCTGGCTAAGGAAACCGGTAAGGGCAATGCCGAGACGATCAAGCAAGTCATCACCAAGCGCGATGCGGCCCCGTCTTTTGCCAAATCGCTGCGCGAAGCAGGCACTGCTATCCGCGCCGGAAAATGGGCAGAGGCTGACGCGATTTTTACCCCGCTTGCCAATGGCGAGGCCAAAGACGACCCCGTGCTCCTCAACAATGCAGCCGCAGTGAAAGTGAAGCTGGGCGAGTATGACGCGGCAGTCAGCTTTGCCCGCCGTGCGCATCAGCTCGCGCCGACCAGTCCTGAGATCATGGATACGCTGGGTTGGGCCTTGTGGAAGAGCGGGAGCAACCCGCAAGAGGCCCGCGCATTGCTGTCAAAGGCGAAGGCCGCGGCCCCGCGCAATCGCGAGATTTTCGAGCATTGGGCAATTGCCCATGCGAAAGACTGATACGCGCCTGCTGGGGTAACAAATCCAGCGAATTTCGCTTAGATGCATAAGGCGGCTTGACCGCCTGACCTGCGCTCCTTAGGGGAGCGCATCGCAGCGCAAGGTATAACCTGCGCTTCGCACCCATGGGGGCCCTTAGCTCAGTCGGTAGAGCAACTGACTTTTAATCAGTAGGTCGCTGGT
>CAZJAG010000130.1:0-4896 GCA_964543735.1 uncultured Porphyrobacter sp.
TGCGCACACCCATATTGTCGATCAGCCGTGTGCCGCCAATCCGCGCGGCGACGAGCAAACGCGCATCATCCGTGCCCAGTTCGGAAAGCGGCTCCAAAGACATCGCATCGGCAAGGCTCGCATAATCCACGCTGTCGAAGCCGGCCTCGAGCAGAGCCCTTTCCAGATCGCTTGTCGAGGCAGCGACATCTGCTCCGCTTTCCAACGCTGCAATCGCCTCTTTCATAGCGCGCGGCAAAGTGGCCGCCTGTTCGCGCTGCTCGGCTGACAAATAACGATTGCGGCTCGACATGGCCAAGCCGTCCGCCTCGCGCACGGTCGGCACGCCGACAATGTCACTCACATGGGGCGCAGTCAGATCCAGATCGCGCGCCATCGTGCGGATAACGGCAAGCTGCTGCCAGTCCTTCTCGCCGAAAAATGCCCTGTCCGGCTGCACCTGATTGAAAAGCTTGCACACCACTGTTGCCACGCCATCAAAGTGCCCGGGCCTGTCCGCGCCGCAGAAATTCGCGCTAACCCCGCTCACACTGATCGAGCTGGCAAACCCTTGCGGATACATTTCCTCAACTGTGGGAGCCCACAAGAGCGCAACGCCTTCAGCCTCCAGCATAGCAGAATCCTTGGCCAGTTGGCGCGGATAAGCGTCGAGATCCTCGCCCTCGCCAAACTGCGTCGGATTGACAAAAATGGATGCGGCAACGTGATCGCAATGCTCCTTTGCATGGCGCATCAAGGTCAAATGCCCTTCGTGCAGAGCGCCCATTGTCGGCACCAGAGCCAGTGTTTTTTCGCCCTCGCGCAGTGCGGCCGCAGCTTTTCTTAACATCCTTAATGTGTTGACGGTTTGCATGGCTGCCATCGCTCCGATATGTCTGTCAAATCCCTAGCCCGCACCCGTGGGGCAGCACAAGCATTTGGGAAGCAAGGGAATACGTGGTCGAACAAATCGCGCATCGAATAGTCTTTGCCAATGAAAAGGGTGGAACCGGCAAATCGACGACGGCAGTCCATGTGGCTGTCGCGCTGTCCTATATGGGCGCAAAGGTCATTGTGCTCGATCTCGATCCGCGTCAACGCACGACCCATCGTTATTTCGAAAACCGCGCACAGACAGCGGAGCGGCGCAGCATCGACTTGCCGACGCCCGAATGCGAAGTGTTCAAGGGCCGCAGCGAGCAGGCATTGTTGCTGGCGATTGACCGGCTTGAGAAAGGCGCTGACTTTCTGATTATCGACAATCCGGGCCGCGATGATCCCTTTGCCCGCACAGCTGCAGAAAATGCCGATACGCTGGTCACGCCGATGAATGACAGTTTCGTCGACTTTGATCTGATCGGGCAAGTTGACCCTGAGACTTTCAAAGTCGCCAAACTCTCCTTCTTTGCAGAGATGATCTGGCAAGCCCGGATCAAGCGCAGCCGTGCCACAATCGAGAAAGCGCGCGGCGAAATGGACTGGGTGGTGGTGCGCAATCGGACAGGCCATATCGAAGCGCGCAATATGGGCCGGATCGAAGCGGCGCTGGCTGAACTTTCCAAGCGTGTCGGATTTCGTGTGGTTCAAGGCCTTTCCGAGCGCGTGATTTACCGCGAGCTGTTCCCCTCTGGCCTGACATTGCTCGACAAGGGACATCTGGGCGAGCTTGGCACCAGCCATCTTGTCGCACGGCAGGAATTGCGCGGCTTGGTAAGCTCGCTCAACCTTCCCAAATTTGGCGCTGCGAAACCGCCACGCGAAGCGGCCTGATATGTGGAAATTGCTGCTGCTCCTTGGCATCGCTGCATTGGGATGCAAGGCGGTTTTCGGGCGCTGGCCGTGGGAATATCTGCTGGCTGACAATGCCCGCGATGCCGCTTTGGCAAGGGCGCGCGAAACCTTGGGAGTGGACCCCGGGGCTGATCATGCGCAGATTGTTGCCGCTCACAAGAAGCTGATTGCGATTGTCCACCCAGACAAGGGGGGCAGCAATGATCAGGTGCACGAAGCCAATGCAGCGCGCGATTTGCTGCTGAACGCCTTGCCCCAAGCTGCTCAACACAGTGAGGGGGGCAAGGGCGATGGAAGCGAAGCCGGCGGCAGCGATGACGCAGCCTAACGCGATGCAAGAAGGCTCGCCAAAAACGGCCACAGCACCTGTTCGCGTCCCCTCACCAAATCATAACCCCGCGCTGCTAGCGCCCACCTTCGCGACAAACATTTGAGAAAGACCCCGCTTCCCATGACCCACACATTCGATCCCACTGTCCTTCGAGAATATGACATTCGCGGCATTATCGGCGAGACATTGGGCGCAGATGATGCGCGCGCAATCGGGCGCGGCTTTGCCAGCCTGCTGAAGCAAGCGGGCGGATCAAAAGTGGCGGTTGGCTATGATGGCCGGATCAGCTCCCCCATGCTGGAAGAAGCTTTGGTCGAGGGGCTGAGGGCGAGCGGCTGCGATGTGGTGCGGATCGGGCTGAGCGCCACGCCCATGCTCTATTACGCCGAAGCTTCAAGCGAAGAGGTAGATGGCGGCATTCAGATAACTGGCAGTCACAATCCCGCCAATTACAACGGCTTCAAAATGGTGTTTCAGGGCCGCCCATTTTTTGGCGAAGATATCCAGACGCTTGGGCGGATGGCGGCGCAAGGTGACTGGCTTAGCGGGGAGGGCAGCGAACAATCGGTCGAGATCCTCGACCAATATGTCGAGCGGCTCGTCCAGGGTATCGCGGGTATAGATGCGGGGCTTTTGTCCGGCCTCAAGGTCGGATGGGACGCCGGGAATGGAGCCGCGGGGCCGGCCCTTGAGGCGCTGACCACGCGGCTCCCGGGGGAGCACCATATTCTGTTTGCTGATGTCGACGGACATTTTCCCAATCACCATCCTGATCCAACTGTTGAAGAGAACCTGGCCGACTTGCGTGAGCTTGTCGCTGCGAAGAAGCTCGACTTTGGAGTAGCTTTTGACGGGGATGGCGACCGGATCGGTGCAATCGATGGCGAGGGCCGCGTGATCTGGGGCGATCAATTGCTGATGATCTATGCCGAAGACCTGCTCAATTCTCGCGAGGATACCCAGCAACCCCCTACAATCATTGCCGATGTTAAGGCCAGCCGCGCGCTGTTTGATCATGTCTCCAAATGCGGCGGCGAGCCGCTGATGTGGAAGACGGGCCACTCGCTCATTAAGTCCAAAATGAAGGAAACAGGCTCCCCGCTTGCCGGCGAGATGAGCGGCCATGTCTTTTTCGCTGATGATTATTACGGATATGACGATGCGCTTTACGCCGGAGTGCGTCTGCTTGCGGCCTCTGCGCGTTTGGGCAAAAGCGTCACACAATTGCGCAGCGACATGCCCGATATGCTCAACACGCCCGAAATGCGCTTTCAGGTTGACGAGAGCCGCAAATTTGCTGCGATTGATGAAGTGTCGCAGCGCCTCACCACCAATCCCGGCGCGGATGTGCGCGATGTCAATGCAACTGACGGTGTGCGCGTGACGACCGATGATGGCTGGTGGCTGCTGCGCGCGTCAAACACTCAAGATGTGCTGGTCGCGCGCGCGGAAAGCGATACACAAGATGGGCTGGAACGGCTGCTTGCACTGATTGACGAGCAATTGGCACTGTCAGGTCTTGAGCGCGGGGAAAGCGTGGGGCATTAAGGCGCTATAGACGCTTCGTATTGGCGGGGCGCAAAGGAGATGCCGCGATGATCCGCAGTTTTCTAGCTTCAGCCAGCATTGCCGCCGCGCTCGCGCTCGCTCCCGTTGCTGCGAGCGCGCAGGAGGAGGCGGATGACGATTTCTCCAGTTCCCAAAGCGATGACGGCGCAGAAGCGCTTGCCGCAATGGGCGGTCTGTTCGGCAGCATGTTTGGCGAGGCCGAGCCGCTCACCGCGGAGCAAGAAGCGCGCGTTCCTGCCGCTGATAAAGTCGTCGCCAAGCTGTTTCCGCCCGGCTCCTATGCCAAAATGATGGACGAGACGATGGCGCCCATGATGGAAGGGGTGATGAGCCAGTTCGCAGGCACGCCCGAGCTTACCGTCGCGCAGCTCACCGGGATCGAGGCGACGGAGCTATCCGGCATTGAGCAGGATCGTCTGGCCGAAGTGGTGCAAATGCTCGATCCGGCTGCGCAAGACCGCAACAATGCGATTGCGAAAGCCAGCACCGATATGGTCACCAATGTTATGAATGCGATTGAGCCTGCCTATCGTGCGGGCCTCACGCGGGCCTATGCCAAGCGTTTCACGGTTGAAGAGCTGAGCGATCTCAGCGCCTATTTCGCAACGCCAGTCGGCAGCAAATATGCAGCGGAAAGCTTCCTCATCTATGCCGATCCGCAAGTGATGGAATCGATGAACCAGATGATGCCTGCGATGTTCGAAATGATGCCCAAGATGTTGGAAGAGATTGGCGAGATAACTGTCAATTTCCCTCAGCCCCGCACATTTTCCAGCCTGTCCGCAGCAGAAAAAGCCCGTGTTGCGCAGATTTTGGGCCGCAGCGAGGCGGAGCTGATTGCTTCTGAACCAGTTGCTTATGAAGACGGCGTAGAGGCCATCGATATCGAGGCGTGACGGGCAAGCTCGACACACGCAATGCTCGCTCAGGGGCAGGTGTTGATGCCGGAGTTGGCGCCGCCGCGCTGATACCGCCCGAGATCGCCAGCTGGTTTGCGGGCCGCGACTGGCGCATTCGGCACCATCAATCAGACATGCTGGCCGCATCGCGCGCGGGCAAGCATGCGCTTCTGGTGGCGGATACAGGCGCAGGCAAAACGCTGGCCGGCTTCCTTCCGACCTTGGCGGACTTCTGCCCGAGCGAGCTGGGCGATGCAGCGCCGCCTGACACTCTCCACACGCTCTATATCTCGCCCCTAAAAGCGCTCGCGCATGATGTGCAGCGCA
>CAZJAG010000131.1:0-4795 GCA_964543735.1 uncultured Porphyrobacter sp.
GGCGTTGAAATTCTGGTGCTGGATGAGGCTGACCAGATGCTCGATCTGGGCTTCATCCATGCACTGCGGCGGATCAATGATCTAGTGCCGGATACGCGCCAGACCCTGTTTTTCTCCGCCACCATGCCCAAGCAGATCAAGGAGCTTGTGCGGGGATATTGCAAGGATCCGGTGCATGTTTCGGTCACGCCTGAAAGCACAACCGCTGAGCGGATCGACCAATATTTGTTCATGGTGCAAAAGGACGAGAAGCAGACGCTGATCGAGCTAATCCTCAATGGCAGACACCGTGTCCCCGGCAAGATTGAGCGCGTTCTTGTCTTTACTCGCACCAAGCATGGCGCAGACCGTGTCGTGAAGAAATTGCGGCAATCCGGCATCAATTCCAACGCAATCCACGGTAACAAATCGCAGCCCCAGCGCCAGCGCGCGCTCGACGAGTTTCGCCGCGGAAAGACCAATGTTCTGATCGCGACCGATGTTGCGGCGCGCGGGATCGACATTCCCGGCGTCTCGCATGTCATCAATTACGAGCTTCCCAATGTGCCTGAACAATATGTTCACCGCATCGGGCGCACTGCGCGCGCGGGCAGGGATGGCATTGCGATTGCCTTTTGCGCCGAGGATGAGCGCGACTATCTCAAAGACATCAATAAGAAAACCGACGCCGAGTTTGAGCGGCTCGATCTGCCTGAGAATTTCCGCGCTGTAGTTGAAGGGGTGGGGCCAACCAAGCCGCCGCCCAAGACACAGCAAAAGCGGGTGAAGCCCAAGCGGAACAATCCGCGCACGGGCGCTCCGGAGGCGGGAGGAGAGGCAAAGCGCAAGCCGAAGCCTAAACCCAAACATCCCTCGCGCAAAGGCAAGCCATCTGGCGGTAGACCTTCCGGCGATGCAGGGGACAATCCTGATCGCAAGCCAGGAGGTGGTAGGGGGCGCAAACCGGGAGGCAACCGGCGCCGCTTCGGTGGTGGGCGAGGTGGCCCCCGGCGCGGCGGTGGCGGAGGGGGCGGTGGCAGTGGCGGTTCTGGCCGCGCTCGGTAACTTTTCTGCATTTCTCCGCGAACCCGCTGATGAACGATAGGCGCTTGGCATTTCTGCCGCGCGCGTCCATATCGACATGCAACAGTGGGGCTCAAAATGACGCAAGACTACGATTATGACCTTTTTGTTATCGGTGCAGGATCAGGCGGTGTGCGCGCCAGCCGGATCGCTGGTGGACATGGCGCGAAAGTCGCGATTGCAGAGGAGCATCGCTACGGCGGGACCTGCGTCATTCGCGGCTGCGTGCCCAAGAAAATGCTGGTTTACGCTTCCGAATTTGCGGAAAGCTTGCACCATGCCCAGAACAAGGGGCTGACGATTGGCGATGTCAGTTTCGACTGGGCGACATTGCGCGATTTTGTAAACGGCGATGTGGACCGCTTGGAAGGTCTATACGGCCAGACTTTGGGCGGCGCAGGGGTTGAGACTTTCTCTGAACGCGCAACCATTACCGGCGCAAATTCGGTCAAGCTGGCAACGGGGCGCGAAGTTACCGCGAAGTATATCCTTGTTGCGACCGGTGGGACGCCTGTTATTCCCCCGTTCGAAGGCAGCGAACACGCCATCACGTCCAACGAGATTTTCTATCTTGATGAGTTTCCTCAGCGGCTGATGGTGATGGGCGGCGGCTATATTGCGGTCGAGTTTGCAGGAGTATTCAATGCGCTTGGCGGCGAAGTCACGCTGGTCAATCGCTCCGAGACAATCCTGCGGTCTTACGAGCAGGATATTGTGAAGCGTTTGCCACCGATTATGGAAGCGCGAGGAATGGATTTGCAACTTGGTGCGCAGATCGAGCGTATCGAAAAAAGCGGCGATGGCTCGCTCACCGTTACGCTTAGCAATGGCGTGACCAAGGAAGTTGATCAGGTTTTGGTCGCGACAGGACGCAAACCCAATACCGAAGGTCTCGGCCTAGAAACGGCAGGCATTGAGTTAGGGCGCGCCGGCGAAATTCCCGTTGATGAGGCGAGCAAGACCAGCGTCGACAGCATTTATGCGGTGGGCGATGTGACCGACCGTGTGCAGCTAACCCCTGTTGCCATTCGTGAAGGGCATGCCTTCGCCGATAGCCTCTTTGGCGATAATCCGCGCACCGTCGATCACTCCGTCATCCCAACCGCCGTGTTCTCGCAGCCTTCGATTGCCAGCGTTGGAATGACAGAGGAAGAGGCGGTCGCAGCTGTGGGCGAGGTCGAGATTTACACCTCTGACTTCCGCCCGATGAAGAACATCTTCTCGCCCCGTATGGAGCGCGGTTTTTACAAGATGGTGGTCGCGAAAGAGAATGGCCAAGTGCTCGGCCTGCATATGATCGGACCTGAAAGCGGCGAGATAATTCAGGGTGCTGCGGTCGCAATCAAAGCGGGTCTCACCAAGGCTGATTTTGATGCGACCACTGCGCTGCATCCGACGATGGCGGAGGAGCTGGTGCTCCTCAAATAGGGGCCTCGGAGTTGGTGCTGCTCAAATAGAGTTGCGCGCGGTAACGCACCGCGATAGCCTCCCCGCCAAGGGAGAAGCAGATGGCAGACACAATTCTGGTCAGTGGCGGCACGGGCTATATCGGCGGCGAAGTGATCGATCTGCTGCTGGGGCAGGGTAAAACTGTTCATACAACGGTGCGCAACATTGCAAAGTCTGAACCAAGGTTGCGCCAGCGCTGGCCGGAAGCGGGAGAGCGCCTCAAAGTTTTCCAAGCTGATCTGGAAAATGACGCTGGCTGGGCAGAAGCTTGCGCCGGTTGCGATGCGGTGGCCCATGTCGCCTCACCCTTTCCTCTGGCGGTTCCCAAGGATGAAAATGAGCTAATTGTGCCTGCGCGTGAGGGCGCGTTGCGCGCGCTCAAATTCGCGCATGAGGCGGGTGTGAAGCGCTTTGTGCTGACCAGCTCTGCCGCCGCAATTGCTTACGGTCACCCGCTTTCCAAAACGCAGTTTACGCATGAGGATTGGACACCCTCGGATAGCGACAAAGTGGCGCCCTATGCGAAGTCCAAAACCGTTGCAGAGGAGGAGGCGCGAAAATGGGTGGCCGCCAATGCTCCCGGCATGGTCTTTTGCTCGATCAATCCGGTCGCAGTGTTCGGCCCTGTTGCCAATGATGACCTCTCAACCTCGATCGAAATGGTCCAGAAAATGCTCGATGGCTCCATCCCGCTTGCGCCCAACATGGGTATCGGCGTGATTGATGTGCGCGATGTGGCAGAAGCCCATGTGGCGGCACTTAATGCGCCGGATGAGACGGTGCGGGATGGTCGCTTTCCGATGCAGGAAAAGTTTCTTTGGATGAAGGAAATGTCTGCAAGCCTGAAAGAGCGCGTGCCCGAGCTTGCCAAGAAAGCGCCTACACGGGGCATGCCCGATTTTCTGGTCAAAATGCTCGCGCCCTTCATATCTGAGATGAACACGCTCAAGTCCGAACTTGGCAAGACCCGTAATGTCGATGGCACCCACACCGCCAAGACGCTTGGCCTCGAATACATCAGCGCTGAGCAATCGCTGGAAGACACAGCGCGCAGTCTAGCAGAGCACGGAATTCTCAAAGTCTGAAGCGGCTGCGCTTTCGCTAGTGCAAAACCATCCGTGCAGCGGATATTGCCCGCATATCTTGACGCTGAGCCTCAAGCATGGCTAGGCGACTTGTCTAACTATGTGCGAGCACAAGGGGTGTAGATGTCCGCCAATATCGCTGAAATGGAACGCCGCAGGGAGGCTGCCCGCATGGGTGGCGGCCAAAAGCGGATCGACGCGCAGCACGCCAAGGGCAAGCTGACTGCGCGCGAGCGGCTCGATGTGCTTTTAGACGAGGGATCGTTCGAAGAAGTGGATACCTATGTCGAGCATGATTGCGTCGACTTCGGGATGGAAAGCCAAAAGATTCCGGGTGATGGCGTTGTCACAGGCTCGGGCACGATCAATGGGCGGCTTGTCTACGTTTATTCCCAAGACTTCACCGTCTTTGGCGGCTCGCTATCCAAACGTCATGCGGAAAAGATATGCAAGGTGCTGGAGACCGCGATGAAGGTTGGCGCGCCTGTCATCGGCCTCAACGATTCAGGTGGTGCGCGCATCCAGGAAGGGGTCGCCTCGCTTGGCGGCTATGCCGATGTGTTCCAGCGCAATGTTCTGGCGAGCGGCGTTGTCCCGCAGATCAGCCTCATCATGGGGCCATGCGCGGGCGGGGCGGTCTATTCACCGGCGATGACGGACTTCATCTTCATGGTGAAGGACAGCTCCTACATGTTCGTCACAGGCCCCGATGTGGTCAAAACCGTGACGAACGAGGAAGTGACGCAAGAAGAGCTAGGCGGCGCGGTCACGCACACTACCAAGACCAGCGTTGCTGACGTAGCGTTTGAGAATGATATCGAAGCGCTGCTCTCAACCCGCGAGTTTTTCAACTATTTGCCTCTTTCCAACCGTGAGGAGGTTCCCGAGCAGCCAACTGCCGATCCGTTTGACCGGTTGGAGGAAAGCCTCGACACGCTGATCCCTGACAATGCAAATCAGCCCTATGATATGCATGAGGTGATCACAAAGACGCTGGATGAGGGTGAGTTTTTCGAAATTCAGCCGAGCCATGCGGGCAATATCCTGTGCGGCTTTGGCAGGGTCGAAGGGCGCACCGTGGGCGTTGTTGCGAACCAGCCGATGGTGCTTGCCGGAGTGCTCGACATCAATGCCTCGAAAAAAGCTGCGCGCTTTGTGCGTTTTTGCGATGCGTTCGAGATACCGATCATCACGCTTGT
>CAZJAG010000132.1:0-4775 GCA_964543735.1 uncultured Porphyrobacter sp.
GCCTCGCGCCCGTCAATCAGGCGGTGGTCATAGGACAGCGCGATATACATCATCGGCCGGATCACAACTTCGCCATTTACGGCGACCGGTCGATCTTCGATCCGGTGGAGGCCGAGCACAGCCGATTGCGGCGGGTTGATGATCGGCGTTGACATAAGCGAGCCGAACACGCCGCCGTTGGAGATCGTGAAAGTTCCGCCGGTCATGTCTTCCATCGTCAGTGTGCCGTCGCGCGCGCGGCTGCCGAAATCGGCAATGTCCTTCTCGATTTGCGCAAAGCCCTTCGCCTGACAATCGCGAATGACGGGAACGACAAGCCCGTTGGGAGCAGACACAGCAACCGAGATATCGACATAGTCGTGATAGACGATCTCTTGCCCTTCGATATAGGCGTTGACGGAAGGCACGTCTTTCAATGCCAGACAGGCTGCCTTGGCAAAAAATCCCATAAAGCCAAGCTTGATATCGTGCTTTTTCGCGAACAGCTCTTTGTATTTGCCGCGCGCTTCGATCACTGCGGTCATGTCCACATCGTTGAACGTGGTGAGCAGCGCCGCTTCTTCCTGCGCGCCTTTCAGACGTTTGGCGATGGTTTGGCGCATCCGCGTCATCTTGACGCGTTCGGTGTTGCGCGCGCCGGTTGTGGCACCAGCAGGGGCAGGGGCAGGGGAGGTGGATGCAGATGGAGCAGGCGCCGGATCGCCCTTCGCCTTTGCTGCTGCCAGCACATCTTCCTTGGTCAAGCGGCCATCCTTGCCCGTGCCCTTGATCGTCGAGGGATCAACGCCGTGTTCCAAGACTGCGCGCCGCACAGCGGGTGAAAGCGTTTGAGCCGTATCGTTTGGCTTCGCCTCGCTTGCTGCAGGAGCTGGCGTCTCCTTCGCAGCCGCTGGTTTGGCTTCAGCCGCCGCGCCTTCCTCGACTGTCGCGAGCAATGCGCCCACCTCAACCGTATCGCCCACGGCGACCTTATGCTCAGACAAAACGCCTGCAACGGGCGAGGGCACGTCAACCGCGACTTTGTCAGTCTCGAGCGAGGCAATCGGCTCATCCACTGCTACTGCATCGCCGGGTTGTTTCAGCCATTCGCCAACGCTCGCCTCGGTGACGGATTCGCCAAGAGTAGGGACTGTGATTTCAGTGGCCATGATAATGGTGTTCCTTGGGCCTTATTGGGAAGGGTTGGAGAGGCCGAGCGCTTCTGCGACAAGGCCCTCCTGCTGCATTTGGTGACGCTTGGCAAAGCCGGTTGCTGGCGAGGCTGCTGCATCGCGGCCTGCGTAAATGGGCCGCATACCTTTGTGACCTGCGGCATCGAGCGCTTTCTCGATCCGTTCTTGGACAAAGAACCAGCTGCCGTTGTTCTTAGGCTCTTCCTGACACCAGACCACGTCTTTCAGATTGGTCAGGCGTTCAAGGCGAACAGCCAGTGGTTCACCGGGGAAGGGATAGAGCTGCTCAATCCGAACGATCGAGACATCTTTCAGCTTTTCCTCATCGCGTTTCTGGATGAGATCATAGGCGACCTTGCCGCTGCACAGCACCAAACGTTTGATTTTGGCATCCGCCGCAGTGTCCGTCTCCATTGCAGGATCGGACTTGATCCGCTTGAACTGCCACTCGCCCATGAACTCTTCCGCGGGGCTTTTCGCCATCGGATGGCGCAGCAAGCTCTTGGGCGTCATAATGACCAGCGGCTTGCGGAAATTCCTCAGCATCTGGCGGCGCAAGACGTGGAAGTAATTCGCCGGCGTTGTGATGTTGCAGACCTGAATATTGTCGTTTGCGCAAAGCTGAAGGAAGCGTTCGAGCCGCGCTGAGCTATGCTCTGGCCCTTGTCCTTCAAAACCGTGCGGCAGCAGCATGACGAGGCCGTTCGCGCGCAGCCACTTTGCCTCACCGCTCGCAATATACTGGTCGATCATGATCTGCGCGCCATTGGCAAAGTCGCCAAATTGCGCTTCCCACATGACGAGCGATTTGGGGTCTGCCATCGCAAAGCCATACTCAAAGCCGAGCACGCCATATTCGCTAAGCGTGGAATCATAGACCTCGAATTTGCCATGCGGCAGCGTGGTCAAGGGAATGTATTTCTCTTCGGTGTTCTGATCGACCCAGACCGAATGGCGCTGAGAGAATGTGCCGCGCCCCGAGTCCTGCCCCGACAAGCGCACGCCATAGCCTTCTGTCACCAGCGATCCGAATGCGAGGGCTTCTGCGGTGGCCCAGTCAAAGCCCCCTTCTTTGGGGTTCTTGGCGCCGCTTTCGAACATTGTTTCCTTCGCCTTGAGCACGCGGCCAAGTGTCCTGTGGATCGTGTGATTGTCCGGAACGGTTGTGAGCGTGCGGCCAAGGCTTTCAAACAGCTTGGGCTCAATCGCTGTCTCGATATTGCGCCGTGCAGTTTCGGGATCGACTGGCTTGTTAAGGCCTGCCCAACGCCCGCCAAACCAATCGGCCTCATTGGCTTTATAGCTCTTGGCTGCAGCGAAATCCTCTTCCAGCCCAGCGACAAAGTCATCGCGCAATTGCGGCGCATCGCCGCTAGTGATCACGCCTTGCTCGATCAAGTGTTCTGAATAAATTTCAGAGACTTTGGGATGTTGCCCAATCGCCCCATACATCAGCGGCTGGGTAAACTTGGGCTCGTCCCCTTCATTGTGGCCAAACCGGCGATAGCACCACATGTCGATCACAATGTCGCGCGCGAACTTCTGGCGATATTCCACCGCCAGCTTGCAGGCAAAAGTCACCGCTTCGGGATCATCACCGTTCACATGCAGGATTGGCGCTTGCACGCCCTTTGCCACATCAGAGGGGTAGGGCGATTTGCGCGCAAAGCGCGGCGATGTCGTAAAGCCGATCTGGTTGTTGATGATGAAGTGGAGGCAGCCGCCCGTGTCATAGCCGTTCACACCAGACAGGCTGAGGCTCTCCCACACAACGCCTTGGCCAGCAAAGGCCGCATCGCCGTGAATGAGAACGGGCAGAACCTGTTGCTTCTCATCCAGATCATCGCGGATCGCTTGCTGAGCGCGGGTCTTGCCAAGCACAACCGGATCAACCGTTTCCAAGTGCGAGGGGTTGGGCACAAGGCTCATATGCACCTCGATCCCGTCAAAAGCGCGGTCGGTGCTGGTGCCAAGGTGATATTTCACATCGCCTGATCCGCCGACATCTTCGGGATTAGCGCTGCCGCCGGAAAATTCGTGAAAGATCACTTTGTAAGGCTTGGCCATCACATTGGCGAGAACGTTCAAACGGCCGCGATGCGCCATGCCATAGATTATCTCGCGCACGCCGGCTGTGCCGCCATGTTTGATCACCGCCTCAAGCGCTGGGATCATGCTCTCCCCGCCATCGAGGCCAAAGCGCTTGGTGCCGACATATTTCTTGCCGAGAAACGCTTCAAACTGCTCGCCGCGAATCACGGCTGCCAAAATGGCGCGCTTACCTTCGGGCGTAAACTGGATCGTATCGCCCGGGCTTTCGAACTTGTCCTGCAGAAAACGACGCTCTTCCGTGTCGTTGATATGCATGTATTCAAGGCCAACATTGCCGCAATAGGTGCTTCGCAATGTGTTGTAGAGATCGCCCACGCTGGTCCATTCAAGACCCAGCACGCCGCCAACATAAACCTGCGTATCTTCCTGCCCTGCGAAGCCATGAAATTCGAGCGTCAAGTCTTCCGGCGTCTCGCGCTTTTGCAGGCCCAGCGGGTCGAGATTTGCCGCCAAATGCCCGCGCACACGGTATAGCCGCACCAGCATCATCGCCTTGATCGAATTCATCGCGGCTTGCTCAATTGCAGCCGGATCGAGCGCCTTGCCCGCTTTCTTCGCCGCCTTCTCGATCGTCAGCTTCATCGCTGTCGGGTCGAGCGCCTGGGTTAGCTCATCCTCAAATCCGCCGCCCACTTGCGGCCAGCGCGGATTGCCCCACGAAGGCCCTGGCTGTGGGCCGGAATCATCGCTGTCGGGATAAAAGTCGAAAGGTTCATTGCCCATTGTCGGGTACTCCGGGGGAGGGAGGTGGGAACCCCGCCAAAGATGCGGGATATCCCAGCAAAATCAGGCCATTTCCTTCAGCATCGCATCGAGAGTAGTGCCTAGTTCGGAGGGGCTGGGAGAGACGCGGATGCCCGCATCTTCCATCGCCGCAATCTTGTCATCCGCGCCGCCTTTGCCGCCCGAGACAATCGCGCCTGCGTGGCCCATGCGGCGTCCGGGAGGAGCCGTGCGGCCCGCGATAAAGCCAACCGTTGGCTTTGAACGGCCCTTGGCGGCTTCTTGTTTCAAGAATTCAGCCGCTTCTTCTTCAGCCGATCCGCCAATCTCGCCGATCATGATCATCGACTTGGTTTCCTCATCATCGAGGAACATGTCGAGCACGTCGATAAAGTTGGTGCCGTTGACGGGATCACCGCCAATGCCGACCGCTGTGGTCTGGCCAAGGCCCACCATAGTGGTCTGATGCACCGCTTCATATGTCAGCGTGCCAGAGCGTGAGACGACGCCGACCGAGCCTTTCTTGAAGATAGAGCCGGGCATGATGCCGATTTTGCACTCATCCGGCGTCAAGACACCGGGGCAATTGGGGCCGATAAGGCGCGAGCCGGAGCCCTGCACGGCCGCCTTGGCGCGCACCATGTCGAGCACGGGAATGCCTTCTGTAATTGCAATGATCAGCTCGATGCCTGCGTCCACCGCTTCGCAAATCGCGTCAGCTGCAAAGGGTGGGGGCACGTAGATGCACGATGCGGTCGCGCCGGTTGC
>CAZJAG010000133.1:0-4759 GCA_964543735.1 uncultured Porphyrobacter sp.
CGCGGGCGTTTGTATCCGGCGATCCTGTCTTTGAAGCGGCGGGTGATCTCTTCGCGCGTCAGCGTCTGCCCCTCGTGCAGAACGACAAAGGCTTTGACCGCCTCACCCCATTTTTTGTCGGGAACGCCGCAGCAACCCGCATCCGCCACTTCGGGCATTTCGGCAAACACCGCGTCCACTTCTGCCGGATACACATTTTCGCCTCCCGTTTTGATCAGCTCCTTCGCGCGGCCAAGGAGATAGGCGAGACCGCGCTCGTCCATTGTGCCAAGGTCTCCGGTGCGGAGCCAGCCGTGGCCCAAAGCGGCCTCGGTGGCTTCCTCGTTGCGCCAATAGCCCATCATCACAGAAGGTCCGCGAATGGCGATCTCGCCTTCCTTGCCGCAGGGCAGCTCGTTGCCCTCAGGATCGAGAATAGTCATCGTCACATGCTGCATCGGCCAGCCGATCGACTTGGGGTCTTTGAGCATATCGGGATAGTCGATGAAGGTGGCAAAGCCGCAAATCTCGGTCTGGCCATAACCGCCGATGACGCGGCAATCCCATTGCTCCTCAATCCCAGCGTAGATCATCGGGTTCATGCCCGCCCCGCCGGTGTAATTGGTGAGCGGCATGGTGCCATCGCGCACGGCCTCCATTGCGAACCATGGGAAGGCTATTGTGGGGAAGGCGCTGGTGGTGGTGCATGCCTCACGGTGGACGAGCTCGAGGACGGCTGCGCTATCATCATCGCGGCCTGCGAAAACGCATGTGCCCCCGCATGCAAGCATAGCGGCGACTTGTTGCATCCCCACGACATGGAACAGCGGGTTGATCGAGAGCAGGCGCTCTTGCGGGGCGAACTGGCGGCGGACGCAAAAGCCGAGCGCGGATGAGGCGACGGCGGCACCCGATTGCATGCAGCCTTTGGGCTTGCCCGTCGTTCCGCTCGTATACATCATATAGAGTGCGCGGCTTTGCGGCATATCGGGCAAGGTCTGGAGCGGCTGATCGTGTGCGACGATGCTTTCGAACATGCCATCCGCCGTATGATGCTCGTCCACTTCGATGACTTCGCCTGCTGCGCTTTCGCAAAGCAGATCGACAAAACGCGGGTTCACAAAGGTCATTGACGGTTCGGCATTGCCGCAGATCCACGCGATTTCAGCAGGGGCAAGGCGCCAGTTGAGCAGCGTGGCAATCGCACCAATCCGCCCGCAGGCTAGCAACGTGGTCAGATAGGGCGAGCCGTCTGTTAGGAGGATTGCAATCCGGTCACCGGGCGCAATCCCCTTGGCGAGCAGCCAATGCGCCAATCGATCAACGCGTTTGTCCAGTTCGGCATAAGTAAGGCGCTGCGATCCATCGACGCTCACCTCGCGCTGTGCATGCAAAACGGCATTGGCGCGAAACAGCGTATCGAGCGAAAAATCCTGCGGGCTCATTGCGGCATCTCCCCTGTTTGGGGCAGTGATACCGTCTCTAGGGCAAACGCTCCATCAGCGATTTTGCGAAGTCGGTGAGGGTGTCATCGCGGGCGCCCATAATCACGATGCGGTCATCTGGCTCGGCAATATCGATCATCCGGATAGCGCAGGTCTCGCGCTTGGCAAAATATTCGGCCCTGCGGCCTGACTTGATCATGCTGCCGATCAATTGCTCGGTTCCTTCGCTGCGATCGACAGTTCCGCCAAAATAGACCGGATCGCACATGATGACGACATCATCGGGCCCAAGTTCGCGCATGAAGGTTTGTGCGAGCTCCTCGCCCATCTGTTTCAAAGGGCCATAGCCGTGGGGCTGGAAAAAGGCGATGACACGACCTTCTGTTGCTTTGACAGTGCGCAAGGTCGCCGCGCATTTTTCAGGGTTGTGGCCGAAATCGTCGATCACCGTTATGTTGCTATCGGTGACGCCAATCACGTCATAGCGGCGCGCCAAGCCATCAAAATCAGCCAGCGCTTCCACTGCATCACCCACCGCAATGCTGGCCGTTTTGGCGACTGCGATGGCAGCCAAGGCGTTGGAGAGATTGTGAATGCCGGGCATTGCAAGAGTGAGCGAATGCTCTTCTCCTGTTTCATTGTCGAGCACGATCGCGCGTAAACCGTAAGAGGTTTGCTCGATCGATTTGGGCTTGATCGAAATGTCAGCTGCTTGGGCATCAATAGCGAAAGATGTGACACCGGGGAGATCATCAGCCAGTCTGCGAGCTTCTTCATTGTCGAAATTGACAACGCGGGCAGCCGAAGCTTGCAGAAATTCGCCAAACAGCTCGCGCAACTCGGCCATGCTCTTGTGATCGAGGCTGACGTTCAAAAGCACGCCGATTGTCGGTTGATAGAGCTGGATCGAACCGTCACTCTCATCCACTTCGGAAATGAACAATTCAGGCCGTCCGACCACTGCGCTTGCATAGGGATTGTCTTCGGTGCGGAAGTTTTTCATCACCGCACCGTTCATAATGGTGGGGTTGAAATCCTGTGCTGCGATTACCCAGCCAGCCATCGCAGTGACGGTCGATTTGCCGCTGGTTCCGGCGATTGCGACCGAGTATCCGGCGTTATTGAACAGAGCGCTAAGCGCATCGGCGCGGCTTATCCGGTTGACGCCAAGCTCGGTCGCACGGGCCATTTCAGGCACTGTGTCCTCTACCGCTGTGGAGGCGATCAGCGTCTGATCTGCACTGGTGATCCCGCTGCCATCTTGCGGGAAGAGATTGAATCCGTTGCGCTCCAGCCAGTCAAACTTATCAGGCGTGCGCCCCTGATCGTGGCTGCGATCTGATCCGCCAACCTCGTGGCCCATACCCTTTAAAATCTGGGCGAGCGGCATCATGCCCGAGCCACCGATGCCGCAGAAAAAATAGCTAGAGGGGATAAATCCCTCATTCTGGGGAGTTTTTGCCATGAATGCACCGCTATTGAGTTGTGCGCGGCAAGACAAGATGGCTAAGGACAATTTATGACAAAAATTGCAATATGTGCACCGGCGACTGCGATTACCCGTGAGCATTCTGCTGCGCTTGAGGAGCTGGTAGCGGCTGAATTTCCCGAGCACTCGGTCACTTTTCACGAGCAATGCTTTGCCGGACATGGCCATTTTGCTGGCACAGACTTCGAACGCCTCTCCGCTTTGCTCGAATGCGCCAACGACCCCGGGTTTGATGCAGTGTGGTTTGCCAAGGGCGGTTATGGCTCGAACCGTATTGCCGAGGCGGCAGTGGCGCAAATGAATGCATCAGCCCGTGCGAAAACCTATGTCGGCTTTTCCGATTGTGGATATTTGCTTGCCGCGCTCTACCGAGCGGGCATTGGCCAACCGGTTCATGGCTCGATGCCGGTCAGCGCGCGCAGTGAACGCGGGCGAGAGGCTGTACGCCGCGTTTTGCGCTGGTTTTCAGGCGATCCGAGCGGTCTTGAACCAAGCCTCGATGGCAGCACGCCTGCAGCTGCGTTTAATCTCATCACGCTCGCGATGATCACCAACACGCCGCTTATGCCCGATCTGTCCGGTCATGTCGTCATGGTCGAGGAAGTCAGCGAGCACATGTATTCGGTTGACAGGCTGTTCTTCCATATTGCCAACACTTTGCCGCGATTGGCGGGGTTGCGCCTTGGCGCGGTGAGCGCTGTGCCGGAAAATTTGCGCCCCTTCGGACAGGATGAGGAAGAAATCGCGCGTTTCTGGTGCGAACGGGCGGGTATCCCCTATCTGGGGCGTGCGCAGATCGGCCACACGGCTGAAAACTGCATCGTCCCTTTCGGTCTTGCGAGACCTGCAAAGCAAGGATAGGCGCGCTGTTGGTAAGGGCTCTTGCGCCCGCTCTTCAATCGAACAAGGACACAATATGAAACGCGCATTCGTTTTCCCGGGGCAAGGTAGCCAAAAAGTCGGCATGGGAGCCGAGTTGGCCGAAGCCAGCCAAGCAGCGCGCGAAGTCTTTGACGAGGTTGATGACGCGCTCTCGCAAAAGCTCTTTGCGGTCATGCGCGACGGGCCGGAAGAACAGTTGACCCTTACCGAGAACGCGCAGCCTGCGATCATGGCCAATTCGATGGCAACCTTGCGGGTGCTTGAAAGCGATTTTGGGGTGTCGCTCGCGGATACGGCTGTATGTGTTGCTGGCCATTCTTTGGGCGAATATTCCGCGCTTTGCGCAGCGGGAGCTTTCTCGCTGGCCGACACTGCGCGGCTTCTCAAATTGCGCGGGCAAGCGATGCAAGAAGCGGTTCCAGTGGGCGAGGGCGCAATGGCGGCCTTGCTAGGGGCAGACATCGAAAAGGCGAGCGCGCTCGCGGCAGCCGCAGCAGATGGTGAAGTCTGCGATGTCGCCAATGACAATGATCCCACACAGGTGGTCATTTCAGGGCATAAGGGCGCGATTGAGCGTGCCATTGCTCTGGTCAAGGATCACGGGATCAAACGCGGCATTGCATTGCCTGTGTCCGCTCCCTTCCATTGCTCGCTCATGCAGCCTGCTGCTGACCGGATGGCTGAGGCTCTGGCTGAAACGTCGCCTTCGGCTCTGTCCGTGCCGCTTTACGCCAATGTCACAGCCAGCGCGGTGAGCGATCCGGCAGACGAACAGCGCCTGCTGGTCGAGCAAGTCACTGGCCGCGTGCGCTGGCGCGAAAGCGTGCTGGCTATGCGTGCTGACGGGGTTGAGCAATTTGTGGAGCTGGGCGGCAAGGTGCTTGGGCCCATGATTGGCCGGATTGACAAGGAAGCGGCAACATCCAGCCTCGTCACGATGGAGCAGATCGAGGGATTTGCGAAA
>CAZJAG010000134.1:0-4759 GCA_964543735.1 uncultured Porphyrobacter sp.
GCGCCAAGGCGGCCTGCCTGCGCCACAATATGCGCCTCACGCTCGTGCTGGCGCGCGTTCAAAACCTCGTGCTTGACGCCTTCCTTTTCGAGGAAATCGGACAGCAATTCGGACTTTTCAATCGAGACCGTGCCAACCAGAACCGGCTGGCCGATCTCGTTCTTTTCGCGGATCGCCTTGGCAATGGCGGCAAATTTATCGAGCGTGTTCTTGTAGAACTCGTCTTCCTCATCAATCCGCTGGACCGGAACATTGGTGGGAATCTCGACGACATTGACCTTGTAAATGTCCCAAAATTCCGCCGCTTCGGTCGCCGCCGTGCCGGTCATGCCGGACAGCTTGGGATACATCCGGAAATAGTTCTGGAAGGTGATCGAGGCCATGGTCTGGTTTTCCGGCTCGATTGGCACGCCTTCCTTGGCCTCCACCGCCTGATGCAGACCGTTTGACCAGCGTCGCCCATCCATCATCCGGCCGGTAAATTCGTCAATGATAACAACCTTGTCATCCTTGACGATATAATCGGTGTCACGTTTGAACATGTGCACCGCTTTGAGCGCTTGGTCGAGGTGATGGACGACCTGCGTGTTCTCAACATCATAGAGGTTTTCGGTTTCAAGAAGGCCCTTCTCGATCAGCAGCTTCTCGACTTCCTCTGTGCCATCCTCGGTCAGCTGGATCTGCTTGGCTTTCTCGTCCTTCTCGTACCAATCTTCCGGGATTTCCTTCACCACCGCATCGATCGAGACATAAAGCTCGGACTTGTCCTCGGTGGGGCCTGAAATGATCAACGGGGTGCGCGCCTCGTCAATCAGGATCGAATCGACCTCATCGACAATCGCGTAATTGAACGGGCGCTGCACCAATTGCGCGCGCTCCTGCTTCATATTGTCGCGCAAATAGTCGAAACCGAACTCGTTATTGGTGCCGTAAGTGATGTCGGCATTGTAAGCATCGCGCCGCGACATCTCGTCAATATTGGGGACGATCACGCCCACGCTCAAACCCAGCCAATTGTAGAGCTGCCCCATCCATTCCGCATCGCGGCTGGCGAGGTAATCATTGACCGTGACGACATGCACGCCCTTACCCTCAATCGCATTGAGATAGGTGGCGAGCGTTGCGACCAGCGTCTTGCCCTCACCCGTGCGCATTTCGGAGATTTCGCCGCGATGCAGCACAACGCCGCCGATCAGCTGGACATCAAAATGCCGCATGCCAAGCACGCGCACAGAAGCCTCGCGAACGGTGGCGAAAGCTTCGGGTAGGATGTCGTCCAAGGTCGATCCATCATCGAGCAGTTTGCGAAACTTGTCGGTCTGCGCTTTAAGCTCGTCATCCGACAGCGCCTTGATCTGCTCTTCGAGATCGTTGACCTGCTTGACGATCTTGCCAATCGATTTGACGTAGCGATCATTGGATGAGCCAAACAGGCCCTTGGCGAGTTTCTGAAACATTATGCGAGTCCTTTTGCGGACGGGAATTTTTTGGGATGGCTAGCGCTGTAAAAATGGGTGCGCTTGCGAAGTCGGATTGGGAAAAGCGCGCTTAAAAAAAGCGCGAAAAAGGCTATTCTCGGGCCCGATCAGAGCCAATTAGCACCGAATTAGCGAAAAAAAGCGCAAAATTGGCGCAAAAACGTGCATTTTCGTGCAAAGCCGTTGGAGCACGGCTTTTACCAGTCTTTTCAGATATTTGCGTGTGAATATCACGCTCATCCGCTGCATTTTGCGCTGTTTCGACCGCGCACGCCATTGCCTCTGCACCGGCCGCATGAGCGGGCGCGTTGACGGCAGCAAGGCCGGTCAAAATCGCAAGCAGGGTGAGCAATTGGCGGGTCATCTCAGCGCTGCATATAGGGAGCGAGATTCGCCGCGTAAAGCGCCGATAGTTACTCTTGCTCAGCCGTGGGCGGATCTTCGAGCACGACGTCCATCGTTATGGTGACCAACTTCGCGATCGGCACACCGTTTTCGTCGCGATAGGGAACGCCCTGACGGCCCGTTGGCCCCGGGCATTTCTTCCCCCTTTCAATGTCTCGCTCGATCTGCTCGCGCAGCTCTTCTGGAGCATTCTCAAGCCGCAAAAATTCGCATTGGCTCGATACACCTTTCTCATCGTGCAAATATTGGAAGGGCGCTCCCATTGCAGGCATATTCGGTTCGCGCTTGCGCCAGTTGTAACCACCTGAATAGGTTGAGCTTATCGGCTCGTCTTGCGCGGCATAGGCGGGCACAAACATTGCGCGTTCCAGCATCAAGTCGCAGGTCGCCTGATCGAGCAAGGCATGCCCTGAGCTTTCTTTGATCGTGCACCCTGTGGGCTTGCCTGTATCGTCCACGGCGAGTTCGTACTTTACCCGCCCTTCCTGATCCGCATTCCATGCCTCAATCGGATAATCGACCGGTTTGATGATCCGGTAAAACCCTGATTTTGTTCTTGGTTTTGTGGGATATTCTGGCTCCCTCGGATACTGGGGAACAATGATTGGAGGCGGTGCTGGTTCGATCTCGATGGGTAGTGGCTCAGTCGATTGCGTTTCGACTTCGACCTCCATCGCCGCTTCTGCTGCATCCCGAGCCGCAGCCTCTACCGCCTCTGCAGCTCCATTGTCTTGCGCAAGAAGCGGCGTTGAAGTGAAGGCGAAAGCGGCGCTGAGCCAGAACATGTGCTTTGTCATGAGGCGAAGACTAAGGCGTAAGTCGTGCCAAGTAAAACTCTTATACCAAGCCAATTGCGCGCGGGGGATGCTCCCCCTAAAGCGTGCAAGTCATGGAACTCTCCCGCTCTCCCTTGGCGCTGCCCTTCCCCGAATTGCCTGATATGGCGGGTGTGACTTTGCGCGTGGCGACAGCCGATTACGCAGGGTGGAACCGCGCGGATCTGACCTTTGCCGAGCTGGCTGAGGGAACCAGTGTCGCCGGTGTCTTCACGCAAAGCGCTTGTGCATCATCCGAGGTTGAAATGGGCCGTAGCCAAGTCAAATCCGGCTCGGCCCGCGCGCTTATCGTCAATGCCGGAAACTCCAATGCCTTCACTGGATATCGCGGGCGCGAGGCGGTCGAGCAGATCATGGAGCAGGTCGCGCAAGGGATCGGCTGCAAACCGCAAGAGGTGCTTGTCTCTTCCACAGGCGTGATCGGCGTGCCCTTGCCCAAAGACAAGGCGCGCGCGGGTGTCGCGGCTGCTCTCAAAGCCGATCCATGCAGCTGGGAGGATGCGACAAACGCCATCGGCACAACCGATACTTTCCCCAAAGCCGCCCGCGCCTGTGCCATGATCGGCGGCCAGAAAGTCGAACTTGTCGGCATCATCAAAGGTTCGGGCATGATCGCGCCCGATATGGCGACAATGCTGGGCTATATCTTCACAGACGCCGCAGTGGAGCCGAGTTTCCTGCAAGAGCTGCTATCCGCTGCCAATGCGTGCAGCTTCTCCTGCATTAGCGTGGATGGTGACACATCCACCAGCGACACTGTGCTGGCCTTTGCTACGGGTAAGGCGGGTAATGCCCCCCTCGCCTCATTCAAGGACACAGGCGCGGACGCCTTTGCCGCCGCACTCAGTGATATCTGCCAGCAACTCGCCCAGCTTGTAGTGCGCGATGGCGAAGGCGCGAGCAAGTTCATCACTATCCAAGTGAGCGGAGCTGATAGCGATGAAAGCGCGCGCAGGATCGGGCTTTCAATTGCCAATTCGCCGCTCGTCAAGACCGCGATTGCGGGCGAGGATGCGAACTGGGGCCGCGTGGTGATGGCTGTGGGTAAAGCGGGCGAGCCGGCGGATCGTGACACGCTCTCGATCGGGTTTGGCGGCACATGGGCTGCGCGCGATGGATTGCCGGTGGCGGATTATGACGAGGCTCCAGTCGCCGAGCATCTCAAAGGCGATCAGATCAGTCTGGAGGTTGATATGGGCCTCGGATCAGGGCGCGCGACCGTTTGGACCTGCGACCTCACCCACACCTATATCGACATCAATGCGGACTACCGTTCGTGAAAGGACGATCATGAGCAAGCTGTCGGCCCTTGATGGCGAAATACTCGACCTTTTGAAATTCGCCTCGCAGCGCCTGATCCTCCCTGCATGGCGCAATTTGGCTGACGAAGACATCGAATTCAAAGGCGAGGATGACCCCGTCACTGTTGTCGACAAGCAGGTTGAGGAATTCCTCTCCGAAGCCTTGACCAAGCTTGCACCCGATGTGCCAGTGGTTGGCGAGGAGGCCGTGCACGCAGACCCTTCATTGATGGAGCGCCTTTCGAGTGCCTGCTGGATTATCGACCCGATTGACGGAACATCGAACTATGCTGCGGGCAAAGAGACTTTCGGCATTATCATCGCGCTGGCCGATGCAGGCGAAGCGATTGCCGGATGGCTCTACGATCCCTTGAAGCAGCGCTTATGCCACACGCGGCAGGGCGAAGGCGCGTTTGTAAATGGCGAGACAATAACTGCACGAACTACGGGTGAAGAACCACCGATCGTCGCAGTATCACGCATGTTTCTAACCGAGGAACAAGCCGCGATGGTCGATGCGAAACTCGCCCCGCATTACACCCTCGTGGACATTCCGCGCTGCGCCGCTGAGCAATATCCAAGGCTAGCGCTGGGCGAGAATGATATCTCCAGCTTCAAACGCACTTTGCCATGGGATCATGCCGCAGGCGTCTTGTGGCTCAACGAAGCGGGCGGAAAAGCATGCCGGTTGGACGGGAGCGCTTACCGCGTCGATGAAAGCGCCAAGCCGGATGACCGC
>CAZJAG010000135.1:0-4688 GCA_964543735.1 uncultured Porphyrobacter sp.
CTGGCGTATAAGAAGCTGACGAGGTGAATTACCCCGCGTCGGTCAGGGCATTCCTCAATCCCAAGCGTTCAACAAATGGCATAAAGTCCCTGTCGCTGAACAAGAGCTGGTAATTGTCCGCAATGCAACGTGATGCAATCAGCGTATCAATTGTCTTGCGAATGGTGATGCCTTTGTTTCGTAAGCTGCGATAGTTGCTGGCCGCCTTGATCGCGAGAATAGGATCACAGATCTGAATGATTTCGAAAGCTCCTAGTGCCGATAGGGCAGCGGAATAGTCACCGTAGCTCCGAAATCCTTGCAAAACCTCGGCAAGGATGAGATCGCCAATGGCAAGCTCTTCCACGCCGAGGCGGCTATCAAGAAAATCTGTCTCAGCTGTATTCGTACCGTTAAAGTAGTCGATCCACACACTTGAATCGACCAAGATCATCGGTCTGTGCGCATGGCATCAAGGTCTTCATCCCAAGCGATCTTGCCCTTAAGTTTGCGTACCTGCGACTGTTGCTTGAGCTGAACGAAGCGCCGAAGCGCTTCTTCAATTACAGCACGTTTGCTTGGTAAGCCGCTGACCTTAAGGGCAGCAGACATCAACTCATCATCAATGACCACATTTGTACGCATGTGTATAAGTTAGGGCACCTATACACATTGTCAAGCGAGGTGTTAACCGTTGTGTCATGGTACGCGGGCTCTCAAAACTGCCTCTACCATCCCCATTGCCAATCCCGGCCGCGCGATTATGTTTGTAAAGAACCGATATTCTCAACCGCGCGGGCACCTATCCTGCGCGCGACAAGGGGCCGCATCATGACCAAGCTTTTCGCCAAGAAATCCGCCATCTCAACCTCGCTCATCGCGCTGGCGCTTGCGCTGAGCAGCCAGCCAGCCATCGCTGCTCATCCCGGCCATGGCAAAGCGGCAGAAGCCGCCAAGAAAGAGGCTGAAGAGACAGCCCAAGCTGTCGCCACCGCGGTAAAAGAAAAAGCCCATCCATGGGGTATCGAGAACACCGATCTGCCCGCAGATAGCGCGATCCGATATGGCAAATTGCCCAATGGCATGCGCTATGCCTTACGCCAGAACGGCACGCCCGAAGGCGCAGCGGTGGTGCGGATGCTGGTCAATGTCGGCTCGGTCGCAGAGGCGGATAATGAGCAAGGGCTTGCGCATTTCCTCGAACATATGGCGTTCAACGGCTCGACCAATGTGCCCGAGGGCGAAATGATCAAACTGCTCGAGCGGCAGGGGCTGGCTTTCGGGCCGGACACCAATGCCTCGACCAGTTTTACGCAAACGATTTACAAGCTGGATGTCCCCGATGCGAATGAGGAAGCGCTTGACCTCTCGCTAATGCTAATGCGCGAGACGGCCAGCAATCTGACGATTAGCGATGAAGCGGTCGAGCGCGAGCGCGGCGTCATCCAGTCTGAACGCCAATTGCGCAATTCGCCCCAGCTGCGCAGCGCGGTTGCCCAGTGGAAGAAGCAAATCCCCGACACGCCTGTTGCCAAGCGCTTGCCGATCGGAACGGTCGAAGTCGTGGACACGGCACCTGCAAGCCGGATCAGGGATTTCTACCGGCGCTATTATCGCCCAGAGAACACCACACTTGTGATCGTGGGCGATGTTGATCTCAATGCCATCGAGACCAAGATCATGGCCAAATTCGCGGACTGGCAAGGCGTCGGGACAGCGGGCGCGGCGATGGATTATGGCACGGTTGATCCGGCCATTCCGTTTAGCGTTGGCAGCTTTGCTGATCCTACAATCCAGACGGTTGCAATTTTCCAGCGTGCAGAAGCTTTCGAGCCAACGCCCAATTCGGTTGAAGGCAATTTGGAAGGGCTGCAATTGGCGCTCGCTTCCAAGATTATGGCCGACCGGTTCCAAAAACTTGCTCTGGCTGAGAATTCCAAGACTTTGGGCGGAGCCTCGCTTCACAGCCCGCTTGAGAATATCGTCACGCAAAACCAGTTGATCGCGGTCGGCAAGCAAGGCGACTGGCAAGGTGCGGTGGCAGTTGGAGAGCAGGAATTGCGCCGCGCAGTGCAATTCGGCTTTACCCAAAGCGAATTTGAAGAACAGCTGACCAATCTCACCGCTGATTTCACCAATGCAGCCAAGCAGCAGGAGACCCGCCGCAGCGTTGGGCTAGCCGATGCAATCCTTCAGTCGAGCGTCAATGATAGCGTCGTGATGACGCCTGCCGGCCGCTTGGAAGTGTTTGAGAAACTGCGGCCACAGCTGACCGCGCAAAGCGTGAGCGATGCGTTCCGCAAGAAATGGCAGAACGGCCCGAGCAATGTCTTTGTAACCAACTCCGCCCCTATCGAAGGCGGCGATGAAGCCATTCTGGCAGCGCTTACCGAAAGCCAGCAAGTTGCTGTCGCCGCTCCGGTAGAAGAAGAGATCAAGGCTTTCGCCTATGACGACTTCGGCACGCCGGGCGAGATTGTGAAGGATGGACGGGTTGAGGACCTTGGCATCCGCACGGTGGAGTTTGCCAATGGCGTGCGGCTCAACATCAAGCAAACCGATTTTGAAGACGACAAGATCCGCTACACAGTGAACGTGGGCGAAGGTTTGAAAGTGCTCCCCGAAAACTCTGGCGGCATTGCCTATTTCATCGAGAATGTGATGGCGGTTGGCGGCCTTGGCGAACATGACATTCAAGAGCTGCAAAAACTGCTGGTGGGCAAGACCGTTGGCCTGCCGATGGCCGCGAACCAGAACTCGATCACGTCTGCTGGTACGGCGCCAACGAGCGATGCAGAATTCCAGTTCAAGCTGCTGGCCGCTTTAATCAGCGATCCGGGCTATCGCACCACTGCCGATTCGATTTGGCAAAATGCTCTGCCCACGATTGTAAAGCAAAACAGTGCAACTCCGATTGCTACGCTCCAAAGCCAGTTCCGCCGCGCCTTGGCGAGCGGCGATCCGCGCTATGGTCGCGGGACGCCTGAAGAGCTTGGAGCGGCGAGTATGGCCAGAGTGAAAGAGCTGATCGGCGATCAACTCGCCAATGGCAAGATCCACATTGCGATTGTTGGCGATATTGAGGAACAAGCCGCGATTGATATCGTCGCCAAGACGTTCGGCGCGCTACCCGCCCGCACGCCTGCGGACAGCGATGCAGGCGCGATCAAGCCGATCACATTCCCCAAAGATAAGGACGTGATCGAGCTTTATCACGATGGCGAGGCTGATCAGGGCTTTGCTCTGGCGGTGTGGCCAACCGATGATGACAGCAACCAGAAAGACTCGATCACGCGCAGCCTGATGGCGACAGCCATGGGCCTTATCGTGCTTGAGGAAGTGCGTGAGAAGCTAGGCGCAAGCTATTCAGTTGACGGCTTTTCACAGGCTTCCAGCATCTATCCAGGCGATGGCTTCGTTGCTGCATCAAGTGTTGCTGACCCTGCCCGCATGGACGAGATCTTTGGCGTGATCCGCACGGTTGCAAAGCAGATGCGCGATGCACCGATTTCACAAGATGTGCTGCTAAGGGCGCAAAAACCGCTGACCGAGCGGCTGGAAACGCAAGACACTTCGAACGGCGCATGGATCGGCACCGCGCTTGAGGCACAGCGCAGGCCCGAACGGCTCGACCGCTGGCGCAACCGCAAGGCCATTGCCGCAGGAGTGACTGTGGCTGACATTCAGGCCGCAGCGCGCAAATATCTGGTCGAGGATGCCTTGCTGGAAATGCGGATTGTTCCCAAGCCTGCCGAGCAGTGATCCGCTGAGATGTGTGAGGAAGGGCTTTAGGGGATGACCCAGCGCCCTTCCCACTCGCCACCATCATCGCACGAAAACTGCGCGCGGCGATGCCCGCTATTGGCGAGATAGAGCCAGTCAAACTGCTCCAGCTCGATCAAAAGCACAGCGAAATTTTCACGCGCTGGCGCGACTTGCTCCTCGTTTGGCTGAATCCCCTCGGCCCATTCGGGCAATCCCGAGACGCCTTCCTCAGACGCATTTCCCGGCGCATTTTGAGCCAAATAGCAACGCCGCGCAAAATTTGTGCTGGCCGCCCATGCCGCATCAGCAATCGGCCCTTTATGCTCGATCCGCCCTGTCCCGCGCGCTCTGATCTGCACCTTTGCGCCCTTGTCATAGAGAAGCACGCCAACCGGGGCGCCCTCCCCGATTGCATGGGTTTTGGGTGAGCGGCTATCGGTGTGAAAGCGCAGCCGCATTGCCTCAGAATCAAATTCGCGCAGCACCATCACCCGCACATCGGCATCTGACGTTGCGACAACAGGCGTGTGCATATCATTGCGGCGATCCTTGGCCCCGCGCACCAGCCGCTGCATAATATCGCGCATTACTTCGTCGAGCGTTTCAAACATAGGTCTTGGCCAAACACACCCTTACCCGCTGTGTCAATTCAAGACGACATTCATATTGAGGTAGAGAAACCTGAACGGAAGACTAAACACTTTATTCAGATTTGGGTCAGGGGCGAATCGCTAAACCGAAATTAACAAAGAGGGGCCGTCTGTGGTGGAGCGGCATTTTAGGAGCCGACACATGACTTTATCCCAGTTTTTGAAAGGCAGCGCGCTCTCCGCCATGGCGCTTGCTCTAAGCTTCACAGCTCTGCCCGCAGATGAGGCAGAGGCAGCGGAGATTGTTCCTGCAACCAATGCGCAAAACGCATTGCAGCCTGCAACAGCCGAGCT
>CAZJAG010000136.1:0-4612 GCA_964543735.1 uncultured Porphyrobacter sp.
CGACCAGTTTTTCCGCCTCGCGCAAAACCGCATCGACGCGGCGGCTGGCGAGTTTCCCGCGCAGATCAGGGATGATGCAAAAGGCGCAGGAATGATTGCAGCCTTCGGAGATTTTGAGATAGCTGTAATGGCGCGGGGTCAGCTTGATGTCGGGTTGCGGTATCAGATCGACATAGGGGCCTTGGCCGGGCGGGGCGTGCTCGTGCACCGCCTCGACCACTTGCTCATATTGATGCGCGCCGGTGACGGCGAGCACTTGGGGATGTGCAGCGCGGATCGTGTCAGCCTCATCGCCCATACATCCGGTCACGATGACGCGGCCATTTTCAGCGACAGCTTCGCCGATTGCGGCAAGGCTTTCTTCCTTGGCGCTGTCGAGGAACCCGCAAGTGTTGACCAGCACCACATCCGCGCCTGCATAGTCAGGGCTCATCGCATAACCATCAGCGCGCAGGCGAGTGAGGATACGCTCGGAATCGACCAGCGCCTTGGGGCAGCCAAGCGAGACCATGCCAACCTTCTTGGCGTCGGGGAGAATGGTTGTGTCGGGCATTGCGAGGGGCCTCTACAATGGATTTTGCAGATTGGCCACAAAGATGAGCTTTGCTTGAAGCGTGCGTATTCCAAGGCGTTTCGTCAGAAACGACTTCGCGCCCGCCCGCCCCATGGCGGGCGCGTTGCGCCCACCCGGGCGGTCGCTCAGCAGATTTGCACTTCTGGAAGCAAAGACTATCGTCACCTCAACTTAGACAAGGGGAGAGGCCTTATGTTTGACGTAAACTGGCTTGGCATTGTGCTCGGCGCGCTGGCGGGCTTTGTCGTGGGCGGCATCTGGTACGGCCCGATCATGGGCAAGAAGTGGATGGGCGCGGTTGGCCTTACCGAAGAGGAGATCAAGGAAGGCTCGATGGGCCTGATTTACGGAGGAGCCTTTGCTTTCTCGCTGCTCGCCAGCTGGACGCTCGCGCACACATTTGCGACCTTTGACTATTGGGGTGATCCCGTCTCGTTTCAGGGTAAGGTTCTGACAGCAATTGGGGTTGCGGTTGGTTTCGTTATTCCCGCGCTCGGCACCAATTACCTCTTTAGCCAAAAGTCCAAAACGCTGTTCTTTATCGATGCGGGCTATTGGCTGTTGTTCTACACCGCGATGGGGTTTGTGCACGCTTATCTTGCTTAACCTCAGTCGCCGGCGGGGATGGCAATTGAAACATAAAGGCGCGGTTTAAAACCCGCTTAGCATTGTCCTGCTATCCTCACAGCGATGGAAGGTTTTGCGGAGATTGTCGGCCTCTTGGGCCTCGGCGCGGTGGCGGTGCGGATCTATTTGCGCCGCGACAATCCCAATCCGCCTTTGCCGCAAGGTTCCTATCCCGGAGTCCTCGCCAAACCATCGAAGGATCGCAATAGCTTTCAGGCGAAGGCGTTTCGCGTGGATTGCATGTTTCTGGCCGGACTTTTTCTGCTGTGGCTATTTGCTAGCAGCTAACCTGGGCCGAATTAGTCTGCGTCGCCATTCTCTGTCGGGACAATCTCGACCAGCACATCGCCGGGCTGGAGGTTCGCGCATTCATCCTCCCAATAGCCAAACGCCTGATTGCCGCGATAGACGCGCAATCCCCTGCCGCCTGAGCTGATTGCATCGATGGTTTTGCCGCATTCCTCAGCTGTGACTTCGCGCTCGACCAATTGCACGCGGCCTGTGACCGAGGCGAGGTCGGAGAGATAGTCGGCAATATGCGCACCGTTCGCGCTGCCGGCCAGCAGCAACCCTGTAAAGCGCACCGGATTGATCACATTGTTTGCGCCAGCTTGGCGTGCAAGCAGCTCGTTATCATCGGCGCGCACCACCACGCTGATCGGCACATCGGGCGCAAGGTGGCGCACGGTGAGCACAATCAGGATCGATGTGTCATCGCGCCCAGCGGAAACCAGCACATTGGCGGCAGAGGCAATCCGCACATCTTCCAGCGTGCTGTCGCGCGTGGCATCGGCTGCCATCACATTGACGCCCAGCTTCTCAGCCTCTGACAAGCGGTCCTCGCTCGGGTCGACCACCACGATATTGGCAGGGTCAGTGCCGCGCTGGATCAGCTCCTCCACGCTTTCCGAGCCGGAGACGCCGTAACCCAGAACGACAATATGCCCCGAAAGGTTTTCCTGAATGCGGGCCATGCGGAACTTCTCCCAAGAGCGTTTGATGATGAAATTATAGGCTGTGCCGACAAAGATAAAGAACACGGCGAAGCGGATCGGGGTGACGATCACGGCCTCGACCAGCCGTGCGCTGTCGCTGACGGGGGTGATGTCGCCAAAGCCCGTCGTCGTGACCGAGATCATGGTGAAATAGACAACGTCTAGGAAGCTGACATGGCCATCGACAGAATCCACCAGCCCGTCACGGTCAAACCAGTGGATCGCGATAACAATCCCGATCAGGAACAGCGCAAGGCCCAGCCTGATCCCCAGATCACCCCATACCGGAACGCGCACAGCGCGGCGCAGGGGCCTGAAGCGGCGTCGTCGCGCTTGTTTATCCTTCATGACCCTTAGCGTTTAGGCAATTTCGGGGCCGGATCAATCTTTGTGCCGTTTTTGCGGATCTGGAAATGCAGTTCGGGCCGCGTCGCACCGCCAGCATCGCCAGCAATCCCGATACGCTCGCCAGCCTTCACATACTCGCCTTCTTTCACCGTCACGCGGGCGAGATGGCCATAGACGCTTTGATAGCCATTGGAGTGATCGATCATCACAACCCGGCCAAAGCGGGTCGAATTGAGATTGACGACGCTGACCGTTCCTGTGGCAGATGCGCGCACCATGTCGCCGATCTTTACAGCGAAATCGATCCCGTCATGGCGCGGCCATGCGCGTAGCACCCGTCCATCATGCGGGCGGCGGAAAAAGGGGCCGCGTGCAGCAATTGTGCGGCTGGCAATGCGAGTGGGCGCTTTGAAGACCGCAGGCACGATCAGTTTTTGACCGATGCGGATATTGTACGGTTTTGACAGCCCGTTGGCGACCGCCATTTGGCTGAGGCCCACATTATACCGCTCGGCAATCCGGCCAAGGCTCTCGCCCGATTTGACCGTGTGATTGCGCTGGCGCGGAATGACCAGCTTTTGCCCCTTTTGCACGCTGTATGGCTCGACCAGCCCGTTCGCGACCGCGATCAGCGATTTGTCGACCCCTGCGCGATTGGCAATCCCGCCCAATGTCTCGCCCTCTTTGACGACATGTTCGGTCTCTGTCGCAGGATCGCCAGCGGCAACGAGCAGCGGGGCGGCGAGCAGCAGCGCAAGCTTCTTCTTCATGATGCAAAACGCTCTTCCAGCGCAGCCAGAGTGTGATGGTGGGTGAGGTCCAATTGCAGCGGCGTCACGGAGATATATCCCTCTTCTATCGCTTCCAGATCAGTGCCGTGATCGGGCGTATGCTCGATCGGGTGAAGTCCAAACCAATAGTATTTATAGCCGCGCGGGTCACGCCCTTCAACCACGGAACCCCTTGAATAATCGTGGAATCCTTGCCGAACGGCGCGTATCCCCTTGATGTGACTCGCCTTTATCGGAGGAAAATTTATGTTAATAAGTGTGCGTTCGGGCATTTCGGCGTCGAGCAAAGGCGCGATGACCTTGGGTGCCCATTCTCTCGCCGCTTCAAACGGAACGCAGTCGGCCATCCCTTCGCGGGCGTAAACCTGTGATAAGGCTATCGAACGTATGCCCGCCAACGCGCCTTCCATTGCTGCTGAAACTGTGCCCGAATAGGTGATGTCATCGCCGAGGTTCGCACCGCGATTGATGCCGGACAAAATGAGATCGGGCGGGGCATCCATCACTGTGCGCAAGGCCATGGTCACGCTGTCGGTGGGAGTGCCGCTGACGGAAAAGCGCCGCTCGTCATGTTGGCGCAGGCGAACAGGGCGGGTGAGGGTGAGCGAATGGCCCGCGCCCGATTGTTCCTCCGATGGCGCGCAGACCCAAACATCATCCGACATGGCGCGCGCGATCTCTTCGAGCACCTCGATCCCCGGCGCGTGGATACCGTCATCATTGGTAACGAGAATGCGCATTATTGAGTGGGCTCCAGTTTCGTCACTCCGCCCATATAAGGCGCGAGCACGTCTGGCACCGCAACGCTGCCATCAGCCTCTTGGAAATTTTCGATAATCGCCACCAGCGTGCGTCCCACCGCGAGGCCTGACCCGTTGAGCGTATGGACGAACTCGGTCTTTTTCTCGCCCTCTCTCTTGAAGCGCGTCTTCATCCGGCGGGCCTGAAATTCGCCCGTGTTGGAACACGAGCTGATCTCGCGATAAGCGCTTTGACCGGGCAGCCAGACCTCAAGATCATAGGTCTTGCGCGCGCCGAAACCCATGTCGCCGGTGCACAGCAGCACCTTGCGATAGGCAAGGCCGAGCTTTTGCAAAATGCCTTCTGCCGCCGCTGTCATGCGTTCATGCTCAGCCTCGCTGTCTTCAGGCCGCGTGATCGAGACAAGTTCGCATTTTTCAAACTGGTGCTGGCGGATGAAGCCGCGCGTGTCCTTGCCAGCCGAGCCTGCTTCGGAGCGGAAACATTGGGTCAGCGCTGTGAGCCGCATGGGCAGC
>CAZJAG010000137.1:0-4511 GCA_964543735.1 uncultured Porphyrobacter sp.
ATCTCAATGCCGTCCTCGGTAATGCCGAGCGAATGCTCAAACTGCGCTGACAGGCTTTTGTCCCGCGTCACCGCTGTCCAGCCGTCTTTCAGCACCTTGCCCCATGGCTTGCCAAGGTTGATCATCGGCTCGATCGTGAAGAACATGCCCGGACGCAATTCCGGCCCCGTGCCCGCTTTCGCCGCATGGACAACTTCGGGCGCATCGTGAAACAGCCGCCCCAGCCCATGCCCGCAAAATTCGCGCACCACGCTATAGCGGAACTGACGCGCATGGGCTTCGATAGCCGCGCCAATATCACCCAGCCGCGCGCCCGGTTTGGAGGCGGCTTCAATGCCCAGCATCAAACACTCATAAGTCACTTCAACCAGCCGCTTTGCCTTGATCGAAGGTTCGCCAGCAAAATACATCCGGCTGGTATCGCCATGCCATCCGTCGAGCAGCGAGGTGACATCGACGTTCAAAATATCGCCTTCTTTCAAAACCTTGTCGCCCGGAATGCCGTGGCAGATCACATGGTTCAAAGAGATACAGCTGGAATGCGCATAGCCGCGATAGCCCATGGTCGCAGGGACCGCGCCGCCGTCCAAAATCATCTCGCGGATCTTATCGTCAATCTCGCCCGTCGTGACACCCGGCTTCACCCAATCGGCCACCTCATCGAGCACGCGCGCGGAGAGCTGACCCGCCTTGCGCATGCCTTCAAAGCCCTCGGGCGTATGCAGCTTGATCGTGCCGTCGCGATAGACGGTCTGATCACCTTCAACGATCTGATATTGGTTCATGCGGAGCTATGTAGCGGTTCGCCGCGCGGATTGCGAGTGCGCACTTATGCGGGCGTCATCCGCTTGGAGTGAAATATTCGCGATATTCGCTTTTGACCGCCTGCATCACAGTCTCGGTCACAGGCAGCGTGATTTCATACGGCCCTTCGGCATAGGCGCCCGCGACATAGGGTGCAGCCTGCATCCCGATGCGGTTGAAGGTCTTGCCATTCGAAGAGCCGAGCAGAACCGTCAGCTCGGCAAGCTTGGGGCATTGATCGAAGATATCCTCAGACGCTGCATCAATCGGCAAACCGCGCCGTTTCTCGCGCTGGGCGTTCAGCTTGGTGCAGAACGGCTCGCTCACCGCCTCTTCCAACGCCGCCTCGCTTTCGAACAATTCGTTTGGGCCAAGCTTGCGCTCCGCCTCGCGATCCCAGATCAGCGCATCGAACCCGCTATTGGGATGCGCGCCGCCAGCATAGGTGTAGACGTTTGCTGACAGGCTCAAAAAGCGCGGCAGATCGGTGACGGTTTTCCAGATCACTTCAAGACTGTGCGCGCGGAAGGGAAAATCGTTCTCCTGCGCTTCCTTGCGGGTCTCCTGCGCTTCTGCGGCCACTTCCTTGCGCGCTTTTTTGGCATCCTGTTCGAGATAGGCTTTCAGCTTGCCCTCACGCGAAGCATCAGCCGGCCAGCCATATGTGAAGGTGAAGTCCTCCGTCTCCCCCTCGATCAAAACCGCTTTGTTGCTGGAAGCCGAAACCTGCTGCGCCGCACTCTCTTTCGATGCCGGTGTTTGTGCGTCGCTATCAGATGAAGCCGCGCTTGCATCGGCGCTATTCCCAGCTGGCTGATCCTCCAGAGCAACCGCTTCTGGCTGGGCGCATCCCCCCACCGTCAAAGCCAGACAGGCTGCACCCAACATCGCACGGATCATCCATTCAACCTTTTTTCGCAAAACTTTCAAAAGGGGTGACAAGCGGGCCTTCCCCGTTAAGAGCGTGCTTATGACTGACCAAGCTGAGCTAATCCAGCCCGATCGCGGGCAAGATGCCATATCGATACATCTCGCCACCACAGACGGTTTCGCCGGATGGAGCAAATCGCTCACCGCGGCGCAGCGTGCCTCGCTTGCCGCGCAAAAGTTCACAGGAGAGCCGGGTCAAACCGCCATTGTCAGCGATGGCGAGAGCTGGTTTGCAGCCCTGGGCGTTGCCAATGCGATGGAGCTTTCCAGCTGGTGTCTGGCGGGAATTGCAGGCTCTCTACCCGAAGGCACTTACCGGCTGGCAGGCGGCGAGACAGGCCCCAAAGCTGGTAAGGCGCTCCACGGCTGGCAGACCGCGCAATATGTCTTTGCCCGCTATAAAGAGCCCAAAAATCCGGTCGGCCCGCGTGTGCTTTTGACGAAAGAAGCCGCAGCTATCGAGCCAGCCCTAGCAGAAGCCGCCGCTGACATGCTGGTACGCGATCTGGTCAATACCCCTGCGGAAGACATGGGGCCAGCCGCGCTCGAGGCCGAGTTTGAAAAGCTTGCGAAAGCGTATTCGGCGAAGCTCAAAGTGACCAAGGGCGATGCGCTGGAAGAAGGCTATCCGATGGTGCATGCGGTGGGCCGCGCGGCCGATCGCAAGCATTCGCCGCGCATCATGCATCTGGAGTGGGGCAAGGATGACCACCCCACGCTCGCGATTGTCGGCAAGGGCGTATGCTTTGATAGCGGCGGGCTCGATATCAAATCCGCTGTCGGCATGAAGCTGATGAAGAAAGATATGGGCGGCGCAGCCCACGCAATTGCGCTTGCCGGATTGGTAATGGGCGCTGGCTTGCCGGTTAAGCTGCATCTGCTTGTCCCGGCGGTTGAGAATGCGATTTCGGGCAATGCGTTTCGCCCGGGCGATGTGCTTTCAACGCGCAAGGGTCTGACGGTTGAGATTGGCAATACCGATGCGGAAGGGCGGCTGATCCTTGGCGATGCGCTGACCCGCGCTAGCGAGGAAGATCCCGATCTTGTGATCGATTTTGCCACGCTAACGGGCGCAGCACGTATCGCTCTCGGGCCCGATCTACCCGCGCTGATGACACGGCGCGATGAAACAGCAAACGCGCTGATCGCGGCAGGCAAAACTTGCGATGATGAGCCATGGCGTTTGCCGCTGCCCGAAGAATATCGCGAATATCTGGCCTCGGATGTGGCAGACCTCAACAATATCTCGGGCAACCCCTTTGCAGGTGCAAGCGTCGCGGGCCTGTTCCTTGACCGGTTTGTCGGCGAAGGCATCGACTGGGCACATTTTGACACCTTCGCATGGAGGCCATCTGCCAAGCCGGGCCGCAGCAAAGGCGGGGCGGCATTGGGCCTTCGCGCAAGCTGGCACATGCTCAAGACCCGCTATCAAAAGGGTTGAGGGTTGCGCCCGAGCGGTCTAAGCGCGCTCGCTTAACCCATCGAAGGATTTGATGACGCCGCAATGAGTGGCCCTGCGCAAACTGATGCTCTTTACACATTGCCCGAGGGGCCATTGGGCCTTCGCGGGCCGATTGCGCGTCCGCAGCCGGGCGAGCTTCCCTTGCGCGGAGACCTTGCACATATCGCCTTGGCAGGGACCCATCTGGCGGCGCATTATGTCATCCCGACAATCGCGAAAATGGGCGGAGTTGATGTGACGCTCAAACTGGCTCCGATGGATGATGCAGATGATGGCGCAGTGCTCAAAGCGGGAAGCGCTGCCGAAGTGCTCGATCTGGCAGGCGACTGGGTCTGGCTATGCGCTGGCCCGCAAGGTCCAGCCGGATATTGCCGCACCAGCGACCTCGCCTGATGGCGCACCACATTTTCATAGATGGCGCGGCGGGAACAACCGGGCTTGAAATCCGCGAGCGCTTAGCGGGACGCAGCGAGTTTTCGCTGATCGAGCTGGACGATGCGGATCGCAAGGATGAAGCCAAGCGCACAGAAGCATTGCACGCAGCTGACATTGCCATTTTGTGCCTCCCCGATGATGCTGCGCGCGCAGCTGTCAAGCTGGCTGAAGGGTCAGATACACGGATCATCGACGCATCCTCAGCGCATCGCGTCGCCGAGGGATGGACCTATGGCTTTCCCGAAATCATCGGGCATGAGACAATAGCCAATGCGCAATTTGTCTCCAACCCGGGATGCTATCCAACAGGCTTTCTGGCGCTGGTCGCCCCGTTGGTTCGAGCTGGCCTGCTGCCAGCCGATTGGCCCTACACCGTCAATGCGGTAAGCGGATATTCGGGCGGCGGCAAAGCGCTGATCGAGCGGTTTGACGCCGAGCCGACCCTCGCCTTTCGCACCTATGGCCTGACCCTCGATCACAAGCATTTGCCCGAGATGCAAGAACATGCCGGGCTTGAGCATCCGGTCCTCTTCGCGCCCGCCGTTGTGCCCGCCTTTCGCGGGATGTTGGTAGAAGTGCCTTTGCATCTGGGCGCGATGGCGGGCCAGCCGCATGCCGATGCTTTGCGCGAGACGCTCATAGCGCATTATGCGCAATCGGATGTCATAACGGTCGAAACTGGCGATGTGCCCAGCGAATTGCTGGTCGAGCAAGACGCGCCAGCCAATGACGCCATGACGCTGCAGGTCTTTGGCAATGAGGGCGGCTGGAACGCGCGCCTCGTTGCGCGGCTCGACAACCTCGGCAAAGGTGCATCGGGCGCTGCCGTTCAGAACCTCAACATCCTATGCGGCCTGCCCGAGACGAGCGGATTGCGGCT
>CAZJAG010000138.1:0-4469 GCA_964543735.1 uncultured Porphyrobacter sp.
ATCCGTTAGCTTTAAGTGTTTGCCATTCGTGAACAGACCAATGCGTATTTACCCTAGGCAAGGGACAGAAAGTGTCCAAGTTTTTTTAGGAGAATAGATTATGAAGACCGCAATGATTGCAGTTGCTGCGACACTTTTGACCAGCACACCTGTTTTTGCTCAGGACAATGATGGCGCTGATGTCGATGTGACTAACACCAATGTCGAAGTCACCGATGTGGACGTAACAGACACAACTGTCGTGCAAGACAGCCTCAACGACAATTCGGACCGTGATTTCCAAGACAGTTTCGATGACAATCGTGACTATGACAGTCACAATGACAACTCGACGAACAATGTGAACACGAATGACAATTCGTCTGACACAATCACCGACAGTTTCGATGATCTGTCCGACAATTATTCAGCCAATGTCACTTTCGCCAATGAAAGCGTGTTTGATGACAGCGCAATCGTTGCAGAAGCGACCCTTTCAAACGTCGTGACTGGCGTTGATGTTGACTATGGCAGTGTCGAAGATTCAGCGCGTTTGAACAATCAGCTGACCAACCGCGGCAATGCATTCCAGAATTATGCTGGTATGAACGCGATGAACCAAAACACTGGTGCAGGCGCGGCGCAAAACGCCAGCGTGACCATCGCTGTTTCGACCGACAATCTCGACGTCAATTAAGTTAGCTTTGGGTGCGCCTGCGCTGGTGATCCAGCGCGGGGGCGGCCCAGTTTAGGAGGATTGGTTATGACCAAGACTTATACAGCTTTGGCGTGCGCGATTGCAGCAATGTCTGCGCCAGCAATGGCCGAAGAAAAGCCAGCGAACGCCGACAAAGTAGCTGCGGTAGAAACGCCTGTTTTTGCAGATGTGCAACCGGTTGAAGAAACCAAATTGGCGAAAATTGCGGGGCGCGAGGACCTTACTCAGCTCACCAATTCTGACCAAGCGAACTCGGTTGAAGCCAATAGCGTGGGCGACAATTCGCGCACCGGCACAGTCCAATTTCGCGATAATGCCTTCAACAATATGACCGGCATTACAATCGTGAATGCGAACACGGGCAATAACGTAGCGATCAACGCTGCGGTCCAAGTCAATATCGCTCTGCCTGCGCAGTAAGTGATGAAGGCGCGCATCAACATTTTGGCCGCCGCGGCGGGGGCAGTGCTGCTCCCCGCATGCGCAGCTGTGCCTACCGATGATGGGCGTTTTCAGCTTGCCACGCATGGCGGCGCAATGGAGCTTAATACAGCTCCGCGCAGCATGCTGGAAACGCGGTATGACACCGTGGTGCGCCAGCAATTTGACTTTAGCTGCGGATCAGCCGCGCTCGCGACTTTGCTGACCTATCATTACGGTCAGGAAAAGGATGAGAGCGCCGTGTTTCGCGGCATGTGGCGCGATGGCGATAAGGAAGCGATCCAGAAAGCGGGCTTTTCCCTGCTGGACATGAAGCGCTATCTCGCTGCTGGCGGCATGGATGCCAATGGCTATAAGGTCACACTTGACCAAGTTGCCAAGGCAAAGACGCCCGGCATCGCGCTGATCGCGCCTGATGGATACCGCCATTTTGTGGTGGTTAAGGGCGTAGAGAACGGCTTTGTTCTGGTCGGTGATCCCGCCCTTGGCCTGCGCCGGATGGACCGCGATGCATTCGAAAAAGTCTGGAACGGCGTCTATTTCGTCGTGACCAAGAGTGAAAAAATTAACTATGTTCCGCTTAATGCAGAGGGGCAATGGGGCCGCGTCGTTGGATTTGGCGTGGATCAGAGCATGTTCGAGCCGGTGAGCCAGCAAATGCTGACACTTACCGCGCCGGGTTTTGGGGAGTTTTAGAATGCGTTTTCTTCGCCTTCTGGCTGTATTGTTTGCCTTTTTGGCTGCGCCTGTCGCCGCGCAATCATCGCCTTTTGGTGATGCGCCTGCGATGGATGATGCAGAATTGGCAGATGAACGCGGCGGCTTTCTGCTTCCCGGCGGAATTGATTTGGACATGGTCATTGCCCAAGAAACCAGCATTGATGGAGAGCTAGTCTTACGCTCGTCCTACGTATTGGCCGAGGGTGCACCCATTGTATCGATTGAGCATGTGTCTCAGGGTGTCTCGGCAACCACCGAGGGCGATGATACAAGGATGCGAGTGACCATAGAGATTCCCGGAACGGAAGTTTCTCACCTTATGGGGCGCGCGACCGGCAGTGTTATTGCCAATACAGCGGATAATCGGACCATTTCCACCATTACGACTGTCGATCTCGACCTGTCGCGGATGGATGTGGGATCCATTGGATCGCTGCAACCCACTCTGAGCTTACTTGCTTTGGAAACAGCAAGCTTCGGTTTCTAAAGAACCGAACCCATTTGGGTGATTACATCGATGCATAACGCATTTTGGAGCCTCGCTCTTGCAGGCGCTGCCATGTTGGCGGCGCCAGCGCCCGTTCTGGCACAGGAAAATGCCGAAACTTCGACTGCAGAAGTGATGGACGCATCTCCCCCGACTGAGGCGCAAGCTGAGGTGCAAAGATCTATGCCCGATGCCAATGAGCTAAAAAGCATGCGCGCCGAAGTGGCCGCACAGCGCAGCTCAGTGATGGAGCAAATCGCTGCGCTTCAGGCACAGGCCGACCGGCTTGATGCGATGGAGCAGCGGCTTTCCTTGGCGCTTGGCGAACCCCCGAAAACCATTCCAACCGCGCGCCCTGTACGCATGGCTGCAAACACAAATCGACCAGCGCCGCAAACCGCCGCCTCTAATCCGCAAGGGGCGGTGGGCGTTGCTCCAGAAGTCGAAGAACGCCAGCCAGAAATCGCATCCTTGGGACGGCAAGGCAGTGCTATCACTCAAAAAGGCAAGCTGAGCGGCGATATTGAATGGAGTTACGCCCGCGCTGACCGCAATCGCGCCTTGTTCCGCGGTGTTGAAGTAGTCGAATCCGTCCTCATCGGCACGTTTGATATTAATGAAAGCCGCCAAGATGTGCTCCAACAAAAAGTCGGCCTGCAGTATGGTCTGACCCATGATCTAGAAATTGGCGTCGATGTGCCCTTCATCGCGCGCTGGGACACGTCCGTGCTTACCCCTGTCGCAGGACCCAATGAAAACGGTGTCACGCGCGAAATAGACAATAGCGCCGATGGGTACGGTATTGGCGATGTGACCATTTCCGCGCGCAAGCAATTGCTCGCACCCAAAGGTTTCGGCCCTTATCTGGTTGGCAATCTGCAAGTCACGTTGCCGACCGGCACTGGCCCGTTCGAAGTCGCTCGCAATGAATTTGGCGAGGCACAAGAGGCTTCAACCGGATCAGGTTTCTATGGCGTAACATCGGGCATTACCGCCATTCTACCAAGCGATCCCGGCGTTCTGTTTGGCAGCCTCAGCTATACCAAGAACTTTGGCGCTGATGTGAACTCCACCATCCCGCCTGTCGAGATCGTCGGCGTTGACCCTGGAGATTCCTTGTCGTTTAGCGCAGGTATTGGCCTTGCGCTCAACCCACGCCTCTCGCTCAACCTTGGATATGCGCACAGCTGGGGCTTTGGCACAGAAACCACCACAAGAGCGATCGTCGAAGATGGTGCGGAGCCAGCGGACGAAGTCACTCGATTATCGCGCGATTTGCAAGTGGGGCGCTTATTGTTCGGCACGACTTATAAACTCAACAAGCGGACCAGCGTGAACTTTGCGGTTGAGGCTGGGCTGACCGACGACGCGACCGATATGCGAATGATGCTGCGCTTCCCATTCGTGTTTTAGCTAGCGGCGGTGCCTTAGCTGCGCATGCTAAGTGCCTATGCCTATATGGCAGAAATTGGGTCGTAAGCAGAATGTCCGCTTTTCGAGTTGAAGCATCTAAAATCAGACAATCCGCATTCGGCCCACCTGCAGTCGCTAATCTAAGACGGATTATGGGAGTGGAAGCCACACTTCGGTTTTGTTGCCGCGTTCAATCAGATGCTGACATTCGAAAATCGGCCCAAGTGCCGACAAGTTTACACCGCATCGATAGCCATACTCCGGTGGAAATGTCGTAGAACAAATCAGATACAAACCTGCCTTCTATGAGTCTCTGTGCCATTCCGTCATTAGTTCACCCGGTAACAGTCGGAGTTTGCATGACCGCCAAATTGACCGAGTTCGCTTATGACTTTGAAAAAGCGGGGCTGAATGTTGAAACAGTTGCCGATGAACTGGGCCAATCCACCCGTCAGATCAAACGCTACATCACTGGGGATTGCGATCCGGGTAAACTGGCGTCCAAGCGCATGCGCGAGCTAGCCAGAGTTAGGTTGCCAGTGCAAAACTCAAAACCAGCCTTCCGGTTTATCGATCTTTTTGCAGGCATTGGCGGCATGCGCATTGGATTTGAAGCCATTGGCGGCAAATGCGTTTTCACGAGCGAGTGGGATCGCTTCTCTCAAAAGACCTATCTTCGAAACTTTCCAGACGGCGATGATCATGTCTTTG
>CAZJAG010000139.1:0-2243 GCA_964543735.1 uncultured Porphyrobacter sp.
ATGCCCAAGCTCATCCTCGTTCGCCACGGCCAAAGCCAGTGGAATCTGGAAAACCGTTTCACCGGATGGTGGGACGTTGACCTGACCGAGAAAGGTGTCGGTGAGGCGAAAGCGGCAGGCGCGCTGCTCAAGGAAAAGGGCGTCATCCCAACGCGCTGCTTTACCAGTTTCCAGACGCGCGCGATCAAAACGCTCAATCTGGCATTGGAAGAAGCGGGATTGCTGTGGCTTCCAGTTATCAAGGACTGGCGCTTGAACGAGCGGCACTATGGCGGGCTTACCGGCCTCAACAAGCAGGAAACCCGCGAGAAGCATGGCGATGAACAGGTTCACATCTGGCGTCGCAGTTTCGACACGCCCCCTCCGCCGATGGAGAAGGGAAGCGAATATGATCCGGGCGCTGATCCGCGTTATGACGGGATAGATGTTCCCCAAACCGAAAGTCTGAAACTGACAATCGAGCGCGTGCTGCCCTATTGGGAAAGCGATATCCTGCCCGTGCTGGCCAGCGGCGAGACTGTCATCATTTCAGCGCATGGAAATTCTTTACGAGCTTTGGTCAAGCATCTTTCATCCATTTCGGATGAGGACATCACAGGTCTGGAGATTCCCACAGGGCAACCCATCATCTATGAGTTCAATGAGCAGATGCAGCCGGGCGAGCGGTATTATCTCAAAGACAGCTAAAGCTGCGGATCGAGAACAAGGGGCGGATATGAGCGGAAAAGTAGCCATCATTATGGGCAGCCAGTCTGACTGGCCAACGATGCGCAAAGCCGCCGAAGTGCTTGAAGAGCTGGGCGTGGAGCATGAAGCGCGGATTGTCTCGGCCCACCGCACACCTGACCGGATGAGCGAATTCGCCCGCACAGCAGCCGATGATGGCTTTGGCGTTATTATCGCAGGCGCGGGCGGGGCAGCGCATTTGCCCGGAATGGTCGCTGCAATGACGCATTTGCCAGTGCTAGGTGTGCCTGTTCAATCCAAAGCGCTTTCGGGAATGGATAGCCTTTTGTCGATTGTCCAAATGCCAGCGGGCGTTCCCACTGGCACTCTTGCAATTGGCGAGGCTGGCGCAACCAATGCTGGCATTCTGGCAGCGAGCATAGTGGCCTTGCAAGACGAGGCTTTGTCCAAGCGCCTCCAGGCTTTCCGCGCAGCACGCAGCGAAGCTGTGGCAGAAAGGCCGGTCGACTGATGGATATGCTCAAACCCGGATCAACCATAGGCATTTTGGGCGGCGGACAGCTGGGACGGATGCTGGCCATGGCCGCTGCGCAATTGGGTTTGCGCGTGATTGGCTATGCCCCTCAAGATGACAATGTAGCCGCAGAAGTCTGCTCCGATTTCTTCGCCAAGGGCTGGGGCGATATGCCCGCGCTGGCCGCCTTGGCTGCGAAGTGTGACATTGTGACCTGGGAGTTTGAAAATGTCCCATTGAGCGCAATTGCCGCCATTCCCGCAGATCTGATGCGCCCCGGCCCGCTCGCGCTGGAAACCGCGCAAGATCGCTTGAATGAGAAGAATTTCGTGCAGCAGCATGGCGGCCAATGCGCGCCTTATATGCCCGTCGATTCGGAAGAGGATCTGGCCCGTGCTGTCGAACAATTGGGCGCGCTGGGCATTTTGAAGACTCGCCGCGAAGGCTATGATGGCAAGGGCCAGTGGCGGATCACAACGGCGATGGATGCCAGCGCCGTTCGCTTCCCCGGCAGCCCCTGCCTTTACGAGGGACTGGTGAATTTCGAAGCGGAATTCTCTGTCATTCTCGCGCGCGGCATGGATGGCAAGATTGTGTTCTGGGATTCGCCGATGAATTCCCACGAGGATGGGATGCTGGCGACCAGCAAGCTGCCTCTGCCCGACAGGTTCGCCCCGCAAGTCAAAGAAGCGCGCAGCATTGCGCAAAAAACCGCTGAAGCGCTAAATTATGTTGGCGTGTTGACGCTGGAATTCTTTGCAACGTCGCGCGGCCCGATCTTCAATGAAATGGCACCGCGCGTCCACAATTCGGGTCATTGGACAATCGAGGGCGCTGTCACCAGCCAGTTCGAAAATCACATTCGCGCGATTGCTGGCTTGCCGCTAGGCGCAACTGACACCCGCTTTGCTCGCGTTGAAATGGAGAATGTCGTTGGCAAGGATGCCAAGACCATCTTCGATCAATTGAGCGCAAGCGACGAAGTGCATGTCCATCACTATGGCAAGAGCAAAGTGCGCGCTGGCCGGAAAATGGGCCATGT
>CAZJAG010000139.1:2343-4378 GCA_964543735.1 uncultured Porphyrobacter sp.
CTGATGCGCTGGCTCGATCATCGTTCGTCCGTTCCTGCCGCATTGCGCGGTGCGATCATTGCATTGGGCAATTTCGATGGCTTCCATCAGGGACATCAAGCAGTGGCAGGCGAGGCAATCCGCTGGGCTCAAGCCGAAGGTCGCCCCTCCATCATAGCCACCTTTGATCCGCATCCCGTGCGCTTTTTCAAGCCGGATACACCGCCTTTCCGACTCACTACGTTGGAGCAGAGGCAAGAACTGTATCTTGCGGCAGGCGCAACCGCGATGCTGGTGTTTCACTTCGATGGCGAACTGGCTGGCACGCCTGCGGAAGATTTCATCACGGATATTCTGATCGAGCGGTTTGGCGCGCATGGCGTTGTCACCGGCGGCGATTTCACTTTCGGCAAAGGTGCAAAAGGCGATGTGGGAATGCTTGCCGCCTCTGACGGGCTGGAAGCACGCGTGGTCGATGTGGTCGAAGGAGCAGGAGAAGTGGTCTCCTCCAGCCGCATTCGCACTGCTTTGCGCGATGGCAAACCGGAATTGGTCGCCCAGCTCCTGACCCGCCCCTTCGCAGTGCGCGGCATTGTCGAACATGGCGACAAGAATGGGCGCGAGCTGGGCTATCCCACGGCGAACCTTGCGATGGAAAGCTATTTGCGCCCCAAATACGGCGTCTATGCCGTCACAGGCAAAGTGCTGAGCACGGGGCAGACCCTCAAAGGAGCAGCGAATATGGGCATTCGCCCGCAGTTTGAGCCTCCCAAAGAGCTGCTCGAGCCGCATTTCTTCGACTTTTCCGGCGACCTTTACGGGCAAGAGATCGAAGTCGCCTTTCACCACTTCCTGCGCGGTGAAGCCAAGTTTGATAGTTTGGATGAATTAAGCGCGCAGATGGAGAAGGATTGCGAAGAAGCGAAGAGGCTTCTAAGCGGCGCAGCATGACCGATACGCCCAAAGATACGCGCGACTATAAGGATACGGTTTTCCTTCCCAAAACCGCCTTTCCGATGAAAGCTGGCTTGCCGCAGAAAGAGCCGGGCATTGCAGCGCGTTGGGCGGAAATCAATCTGTATGAGAAACAGCGCGAGGAGCGTGCGGGCCGCGAAAAGTTCATCCTGCACGATGGCCCGCCCTACGCCAATGGCGAGATTCATATCGGCCATGCGCTGAACCATGTTTTGAAAGACATGGTCTGCCGCACTCAGAACCTGCTGGGGCGTGATGCGCCCTACGTGCCCGGGTGGGATTGCCACGGCCTTCCGATTGAATGGAAGGTTGAGGAAAAATACCGCAAGAAAAAGAAGAATAAGGACGAGGTTCCGCCGAAGGAATTTCGCGCTGAATGCCGCGCTTATGCTCAAGCATGGGTGGATACGCAGCGCGAACAGTTGAAGCGGCTGGGCATCAATGGTGATTGGGACAATCCTTATCTGACGATGGATTTCGAAGCCGAAGCGACCATCGTTGCCGAGCTGATGAAGTTTGCGGAGAGCGGAAATCTCTATCGCGGGTCAAAACCAGTGATGTGGTCGCCAGTTGAGAAGACAGCGCTGGCTGAGGCTGAGGTTGAGTATGAGGACCTGACCGATAGCCCGCAGATCGATGTGGCGTTTGAGATTACCGACTGCCCGAATGTGCCCGAGCTGGTCGGCGCGCATGCAGTGATCTGGACAACGACGCCTTGGACGATTCCGGTCAATCAGGCTTTGGCCTATGGGCCGGATGTCCGATACGGCTTCTGTAGAATCTCGATTTTTCATCCTTCGCTCGATTACGTGACAGAAGATATGGAGGCTCTAAAAGGCAGTCTCCCTTGGCTTGCGGACGAATTTCTGGTCGCTGAAGATTTGATCGAGAGCATTTCGAAACGGCTTACAGCTTTTGCGAGGGCAACGGACTCAGACAACGAATGGCTGCAGCAAATCCAAATTGATTTGGAGCCCTCGACAGAGCGCGTCGATGGCAGCTTCCGACAGGAAGAAGATTTGGTCTTCAAAGGCTCCGACCTAGCCGGGACCAAAGCGCGTCACCCGATGCACCATCTCGG
>CAZJAG010000140.1:0-4278 GCA_964543735.1 uncultured Porphyrobacter sp.
CATTATTGGCGAGAATATCGTCAATCGCCGCCTCGATAGCGCCGGTATCAGAAACCTGCTTCAAGCCTTCAGCCTCGGCGATCTCTCCGGGCTCGCGGCCCGTCTTGAGGACGATCTCGTAAATCTCTTTGGCTTGGCCGCCGCTGATCTCGCCTGCATCCTGCATCTCGAGGATCGCTGCCTGCGCCTCGGCCGTCGCATATTCGAGGTTCGCCTCGTCCCCGATAGACTTGATCACACCGGGCGCGATGGAGAGCGACCAGTTTGCAACCATGGTGGCGATTTTTGCTTCGGGTTTCCCGAGTTGTTTCGCAACCGCGCCCAGCAGCGTTTCAAACCGTGCGAAAGTTTCAACCTCGGCGGTAAGAGTGGCGGCATTGTAGTCGCTCAATCCCAGCTCATTGATGTAGCGCAATCGCTTGGCATCGGGCAGCTCGGGCAATGAAGCTCGGCATTCTTCCAGAAAGTCATCTTCCAGATTGACCGGCAACAAATCAGGATCAGGGAAATAGCGGTAATCATGCGCATCTTCTTTAGACCGCATCGTGCGCGTAGTGCCTGTGCCGGGATCAAACAGGCGGGTCTCTTGATCAATTGCCCCGCCACCCTCGATCACATCGACCTGACGGCTCGCCTCATACTCGATAACCTGCATGACGAAACGCACCGAATTGACGTTCTTCGTCTCTGTGCGCGTGCCCAGCTCCTCGCCCGGTTTGCGCACCGAGACATTCACATCCGCGCGCATCGAGCCTTCTTCCATATTGCCGTCACAACTACCGACATAGCGCAGGATCGAGCGCAGCTTGCGCACGTATGCTCCGGCTTCGGCAGGCGAGCGCATATCGGCCTTGGAGACAATCTCCATCAGCGCCACGCCGCAGCGGTTGAGATCGACATAGGACATGGTCGGGTGCTGATCATGCATGAGCTTGCCCGCATCCTGCTCAACATGGATACGCTCGATCCCGATCACCTTGTCTTCGGGAATTCCGGCCTTCTCATCCTTCTCGATCAGCAATTGCCCCTCGCCCACAATCGGGTGGTAGAGTTGCGAAATCTGATAGCCTTGCGGCAAATCGGCGTAGAAATAGTTCTTGCGATCAAAGCGCGAATATTTGTTGATCTGAGCCTCGATTGCCATGCCCGTGCGCACCGCCTGACGAATGCATTCCTCGTTCGGCACAGGAAGCATTCCGGGCATCGCTGCATCGACGAGCGAGACCTGCGCATTAGGCTCTGCGCCAAATTCGGTTGAGGCACCGGAAAACAGTTTCGAATGCGATGTCACCTGCGCATGAACTTCGAGGCCGATCACGACCTCCCATTCGCCGGTTGCGCCCTGTATGCGGTATGTGCTCATAATTGGCTGTCCAAATCTCTTTTGTTAGCGCTTGGGCTGACAAGCTGCTCGGTAATACAATTGGTGACCGTGTCAAACCCTTCAACAGGAGCGCTGCATGATTGAAAGCTACCATGATCGCGTGCGCAGCGATATTTTCGATCTGGTGCCTGCCAAGGCGGGGCGGCTGCTCGATTTTGGCGGCGGTATCGGGGCGACCTCCGTCGCGCTCAAGTCGCAGGGTCAGGCCGAACACATCACCCTGCTTGATCAATGCGCTGACGAGGCAAAGGACGGGGTCGACACAGCAATTGCGATCGACTTGAACGATGCCGATGCGATTGCGCAAGCGCTCGACGGCAATGGCCCGTTCGATTGCATTTTGGCACTCGATATTCTTGAGCATCTCAACGATCCATTGCGCTGCGCACAAATGCTCGCCGCACGTTTAAGTGAGCAGGGATGCATGATCGTCAGCCTTCCCAATATCGCCCATCTCAGCGTCATTTGGGGCCTTGCAAAAGGCCGTTTCGAATATCGCGATGCGGGGATTATGGATCGCACGCATTTGCGCTGGTTCACACCGAAAAGCGCGCGCGAACTGGCTCAGCAAGCCGGCTTGAATGTCTGCGCGCAATCGATGAATTATGCCGGCCGCAAGTTCCGTTATCCCGCCAAGCTGACGTTGGGGATACTTGACCATATATTCGCTTCGCAGATCAAGATGCGATGGGAGAGACCCAAAGCATAAAGGATCATAGCAAGACCTATCGAGAATGCGCCGCAAACCGTTTGCGCGACCATTGGCGCGCGGGTTTCTCAACCAGTTGATAGGTCGCTATCGATGCCATGATTACCAGACCAACCATCGCCAAAGTAATCAGATCGCCAGCCAGCGGCGACGCCTCCAGCGTGGTCCGCCCCATCGCGTCCGCCTCCACTTTGACAAGCTTGGTCACTTGAAAGAATTCTGCCAGTCGCGCCTGCACGAACATATGCACCATGTAGACGGAATAACTGATCAGCCCCAAACCCACGAGAACGCGCGCCTTTAGCGCATTCGCTATCGCGCCCTTCTCGCTTGCAAAGACGAAGATCATCGCACCGAACACAAACGGCGCAGCATAGGTCACAGCGAGCTTTGCGATGGCGACAAACAGCAGGGTCGCAATCAACACCGCAGCTTCGAACACAGTGCCGCCCACCCCGCCCCAGCGGCGAAAAGCTACATAGGCCAGCACGCCTATACCAAACCCGTAAATGCAGCGCACAATTCCGCCATTGAATGTGATAAACAGGTCATTGGAAATCTGCGTCACGATCGCAGCCGAAACCGCAACCAAGGCAGCCGTAACCCACAGCATTGCTCGCCCGCGCAATAGGAAGACAAAGGCGAACAGCAGATAGGTCCACATCTCGGCTGCAATGCTCCAAGCTGGAATGTTCCAGCCATGCGCCTCCGGCAAGCCAAAGCTTTGCAGCAGAAAGACCGACTGGATGAGGCTTTCCGGCCCGCGATATCCCGTGAACACAGCGCGTGAAACAAGTCCGCCCATCGCATCGCCAAACACAAGCAAAAGCAGTTCGAGCGCGACAAACCCCACCAGAACCGCCGCGTGGAGCGGGTAAATCCGGCCTATCCGCAGCCACATAAAGCGCGCAATTGATGTGCTTCGCTCAGCCAGTTTGCGGCCATAGCTGTGCGCAATAACAAACCCGCTCAAGACGAAGAAATAGTCAACGAAGAGCCACCCGTTTTGAACGAGCGCAAGCTGACCGATCATTCCGGGCGCTTTGAAATGATAGAGCGCAACCATCAGCGCACAAATGCCTCGCATGGCATCGAGGCTTTCAAACCGCATATCCTGCAAGGAACGCGGCTCGTTTATGGTCACTTCTGGGTGTCTGTCTGATCGTTAGGCCTGATGCGGCTGGCAGGCTCGGCGTGCTCGGGTTCCTGCTTGTGCTTATGCTTGATTTCACCCTGCGCATTAAAGCGCGCCTCGCCATGATCAACCGTGCGCGAGACATACAGCGCGACGCCAAGGACCGCGACGAGCGACACAAGCAGGATGGCCATGAAGATCATGCTACCACCATTTCTCCGCCCGGTGGGTGAAGCCTGCGCGCTCTTCAATCGCAAGGCCTGCGTTCATCACGCCTTGCTCGTCAAAAGCCGGGCCGACCAATTGCAGACCCAATGGCAGCCCGTCAGCATTTACTCCGCACGGCACGCTCATTGCCGGCAATCCGGCGAGCGATGCGGGCACGGCAAACACATCATTGAGATACATGGTCAGCGGATCATCGGTCAGGCTTTCCAAGGGGAAGCTGGCCGTGGGCGTTGTCGGCGCGAGGATCACATCGCACTGCTCAAACGCCTTCGCGAAGTCCTGGCTGACAAGCGTGCGGATTTTTTGCGCCTGATTGTAATAGGCATCGTAAAAACCAGCCGACAGCACATAAGTGCCGATCAGAATGCGGCGTTTGACCTCATCACCAAATCCGGCGGCGCGGGTTTCGGCATACATATCCTGCAAGCCTGCACCATCGGGTAAGTCCCTCAAACCGTAACGTACGCCGTCATAGCGCGCGAGGTTGGAGGACGCCTCAGCAGGCGCGATGATGTAGTAAGCTGGCAATGCGTATTTGGTGTGGGGCAACGAGACATCGACGATCTCCGCCCCCGCATCGTGCAGCATCTCCTTGCCGCGTTCCCAGCTTGCCTCGATCTCGTCAGACATGCCATCCATGCGGTATTCCTTGGGAATGCCGACTTTCTTGCCAGAGAGGTCCGAAGACAAGGCCGCTTCCCAATCGGGCACAGGCATATCGAGCGAAGTGGAATCTTTGGGATCAAAGCCCGCCATCGCGCCCAGCATGATCGCGCAATCGGTTACATCCTGCGCCATCGGGCCTGCTTGGTCGAGCGAGCT
>CAZJAG010000141.1:0-4110 GCA_964543735.1 uncultured Porphyrobacter sp.
CGTGAATGCGCACGACTTCCTCGACCAGATCAGCTGGCCCTTCAATATCGTGTCGGCGCAGCGGACAAGTGACAGACCACTCGCCATCAATCGCAAAGTCCAGACTTTCTAGAATGCGGCGCTGCTCATCTGCAGCAACATCCACTCCGCCCAGCGCCAAAGTCATCGCCGGATCGAACGCGACCACTTTCGGCTCGGAAGGAGCCGCACCAGCGCGCGTAACTTCGGAAGCCGTGCCGCCGCCCAGCTCGACAATCAAGCCAGTGAGCAAGTCCAAACCATCATCGAGAAAAGCCGGATCAACCCCGCGCTCGAACCGAGTGCGCGCATCCGAAGCCAAGCCCAGCTTGCGCCCTGTCACTCCGATTTGCGCCGGATTGAAGTAAGCAATCTCCAAGAGCACATCCGTCGTCTCATCCGAACAGCCCGAATGCAGCCCGCCCATAATGCCGGCAATATCATGCACGCCCGCATCATCCGCGATAACAGTCATCGAAGGGTCAAGCTTATACGTCTTCTCGTTGAGAGCTTCGCACGTCTCGCCATCCTTCGCACGGCGCGCCACGACAGCACCGCTTAGCTTGGCAAGATCATAGGCATGCGCGGGGCGCCCATAGGCAAGCATCAGATAGTTCGTCAGATCGACCAGCAGCGAGATCGGCTTTTGCCCCGCGCTTTGCAGGCGTTGCTGGAGCCAGTCAGGCGATGCGCCGTTTGTCACGCCCTTCACCACGCGGCCATAAAAGGCGGGGCAGCCTTCAGGATCGTCTGTGCGAATGTCTACAGGGCATGCGCCCGCGCTTTCAAACTTGGGAAAAGCAATCGGTTTGAGCGTGCCCAAGCCCGCCGCTGCCAGATCGCGGGCAATCCCGTAAACGCCCATGCAATCAGGCCGGTTGGGCGTGATCGCCACGTCAATTACGGGCGAGGAGCCGTGATAATCGGCAAAGCTCTTGCCGACGCTTGCCTCGGCTGGAAGTTCGATAATTCCATCGTGGTCATCGCCCAATTCCAGCTCGCGCGCGGAGCACATCATGCCGTTGGATTCGACCCCGCGAATGGCGCTCTTACGAAGCTTCATTCCGTTCGAAGGCACAACTGCATCGGGCAGGCCCAGCACGCCTTTCATACCGCTGCGCGCATTGGGCGCGCCGCACACAACTTGCAGCGGATCGCCTTCTCCGGTCGAAACGGTGAGCACTTTGAGCTTGTCCGCATCGGGGTGCTTTTCTGCCGCAAGCACTTCGGCCACCGTAAAGCCTGCGAGCAGCTCAGCCGGATCTTCCACCCCTTCCACTTCCAAGCCGATAGCGTTCAGCGCGTCTGTGATTTCAGCGAGGCTCGCCTCTGTTTCGAGGTGGTCTTTCAACCATGTGAGCGAGAACTTCATGCCCCACCTCCTGAAGAACGCGCCCCCACACCTGCGGACAGGGTCGGCTGATCAAAGGCGGAGAAGCCATAATGCGTCAGCCAGCGCGCATCACCATCGAAGAAAGCGCGCAAATCATCCATCCCGTATTTGAGCATGGCGAGCCGGTCGACGCCCACGCCGAATGCAAAGCCTTGGTATTCATCAGGGTCGACACCGGCTGCTTCCAAAACGCGGCGATTGACCATTCCGCTGCCGAGCAGCTCCATCCAGTCATGGCCTGCATCATCGCCCGAACCGCCGACAACGCGCCTTGAACCTGTGGGCCCGTCTTCTTTCGCGTAACCGACATCGACTTCAACCGAAGGCTCGGTGAAAGGGAAGTAGGAGGGGCGCAGGCGCAGCACGATATCCTCGCGCTCGAAGAAAGCTTTGAGGAAGGTTTCCAGCGTCCATTTGAGATGCCCCAGATGGATGCCCTTATCGACCACAAGCCCTTCGACCTGATGGAACATTGGCGTGTGGGTTGCATCGCTATCGCTGCGATAGACCCGGCCCGGTGCAATAATGCGGATCGGCGCGCCCTGCTCTTTCATGCTGCGGATTTGCACAGGCGAGGTATGCGTGCGCAGTAACATGCGTTTTTGTTCGCCTACCGCTCCGCTGCTTGAGGCGGGGCCTTCAGCGCCCTCTTCATCGGGGAAGTAGAACGTGTCATGCATCGCACGCGCCGGATGGCTCTCATCCATATTGAGCGCGGTGAAATTGTGCCAGTCATCCTCGATCTCAGGCCCAGTTGCGACCGAGAAGCCAAGGTCTGCAAAAATCTCTGCCAGCTCGTCCATCACTTGGCTGACAGGATGCACACTGCCGCGCTTGCGTTCGGGCGAAGGCAAAGTGAGATCGAGCGTCTCGCTTGCCAGTTTCGCCTCCAGCGCTGCGCTTTCCAGACTGTCTTTGCGGGCCGCAATCGCGTCTGCCACTTCGGCGCGCGTTGCCTGAATAGCAGGCGCAGCTTCGGAGCGTTCGTCAGGGGTCATCTGCCCAAGCGTCTTCAAGGCGAGCGACACCCAGCCCTTCTTGCCCAAAGCCGCCACGCGCTGCTCGTCCAACGCATCCAGCGTTTCGGCCGCTTCAATCGCTGCCAGTGCAGCCGTTTTCTGATCGTTCAGTTCGGTCATAGAAATGTGCTTAGCCAGTGTGTTGAAGGCGCGCCCTAGCGCCCTCAGCCCCGCAAGGCAAAGGGGCAATGTATCGCCATGCGAACAGGGTTAAGTGCCGGGCTTATCCAAAGTCTGTGCAGGCGAGCCCCAGATCTTGGCCCGCGCTTCCATAAAGGCGCTCAATATCGGGTGATCAAGCGCTGCATATTCGGACGGGTTCATGGTCATAAACTCGCGGAATTCGCGAGTGAAATGGGCTTGGTCGTGATAATGATCATCCATCACTTGCGTCCAGCTGCTGCCGCCTTTGTGAAGCAGGAATGTGGTGAGGCTGCGCATAAAACGCTGGCGCCGCATCAACAGCTTTGGCGGGAAGCCAAAGTAACGCCCACACACACGCTCCAAAGTGCGCACGCTCATCGCGACACTATCGGCAAATTCGGCAACACTGGTGAGCTTGGTGTCGAGCAGAGCATTATGCACCCGCGTGATCTTCGCCTCATCACGATTGGGCCGCATGAGCTGCCGCATCGCCGCGATGATTGCGGCAAGCTGTTCATCCTCGCTCGCATCCGGATCGCACAGCACGTCTTGCAAGCTAGCGAATTTCGAAAAGGCGGGATGGGTCGACCCGTCAGTGACCACATTCGCGAGCTCGCGCGCGGGCACGTCGATAAAGCGCGACCAGCCAAGCGGGAGGAAGCCGATTCCCCACATCTTCGCCTCGCCGATCAGGAACTCATTGGGAAGCGAGCTTGGCCCGGTGGCCGAGAATGCAGCCTTGTTGATCGAGGTATCGCCAATGCGCGCAATCGGAGCCGCGCCTGCAAAGAAGCGGATATTGCCCCATTCGGGCTGGAGATAGTCGTGGATGCGCCCTTCGCCCTCAACCGTCACATGCAATTTGTAGAAGGTGGTGAAGCAGCCTGCAAACTCTTCGGGCGGCGCGACAAAGCCGCTCGTGGCTGTGTAATCCACTTGACCATTATCGGAAGCTTGCGCTCCGCTTGCTATATCCCCACCCATGTCCACTTATGTGCCAAAATCGGCGCATTTTTACAACGGTCAAATATGTGCAGGAAACAGAGCAATTTGACCGATTCTGGGGCGAAACTGGGCCGAAACGCGTCAAAATCATGCAAAAAACGCCCGAAAAAGACGCAAAAATGCGGCAATTTCGAGCGTTTTTGTGCGTTTTCGCGCTAGATTGCGCTCAAATCAGCTTGGAAGAGCAGCCTTCGCCTGATCGATGATCGCTTTGAAAGCCGCGCTTTCATTCATCGCCAGATCCGCCATCACTTTGCGGTCAAGCTCGATCCCCGCCAGCTTCACGCCATGCATGAATTGCGAATAGGTCAGCCCTTCAGCGCGCACCGCAGCATTGATCCGCTGGATCCACAGGCTGCGGAAATTGCGCTTCTTAACCTTGCGATCGCGATAGGCGTATTGACCCGCCTTCTCGACCGCTTGGCGAGCGATCCGGATAGTGTTCTTGCGGCGGCCGCGATAACCCTTGGCCTGGTTCAAAAGCCGCTTGTGCTTGGCGCGCGATGCGACACCACGTTTAATGCGAGGCAT
>CAZJAG010000142.1:0-4057 GCA_964543735.1 uncultured Porphyrobacter sp.
AAAGCGCTGGATGATGCTGCGATTGTTGCACCCATTGTTGCACCCATTGTTGCACAGGGGCGAACACAACCCACTCAAGCCCTTGAAAAACTAATACAAAACTTCGCTCATGGCGCGTTCAGCCATGTGTGCTAATGTTACAAGGTATCTAATTGAGGAGACGAATCGTGGCCCTTTCCCCCCGTTTTTCCGCAATCGCTTTGGCTGCCAGCGTGGTGGCGCTAGGTGCAGCACCTTCTGCCATGGCGGATGATCACGAGGGGGAGCCTCAGCGCGAGCTGACCAAGGGCGAGAAAAAGCTCGCCAAGCTGCTCGAAGGGCGCGTAGCGGGTGAACCGCGCAGTTGCATCAATGCCTTCAGAGCGCGCAACGACCTTAAGATCATCGATGGAACCGCCCTGGTTTATGGCAGCGGTAAGACCATCTATGTCAATTACACCAGAAATCCTGATGACATTGACGATTGGGACACTCTGGTCACGCGCCGCTTCGGGTCGCAAATTTGCCGGACCGACATCGTGACCAAGGTGGACGCAACCAGCGGCATTTATGCTGGCAACGTCTTCTTGTCCGACTTCATCCCCTACACGCGGGTGAAGAAGGACGACACGGAAAGCTAAGCCAACGGCTTTTCGGGGGCGTCCTCGCAAGGCGCGCCAGCCATGCCCCGCAAAAAGGGGGCAGATCGAAGCGGGCTTCTGGCTTGGTGGGCCCGCTTCCGATCACCTTACTTTTCAAAAGGACGGTTTATGGCTGCGCCTAGGCCGCTTGATTGAGCCCATTCATCCGCTCGAGGATCGAGTCCGCCTCGCTCATGATATTGTCGATCAGCTCCTTGCAGGTCGGAATATTATTGATGAGACCTGCGACCATGCCGCAGCTCCACGCGCCTTCATCCATTGCGCCTTCCATCATGATCTTGGGATAGACCCCTGCAACCTCGGCCATGATATCTTCAAACTTGATATCATCGCCCAGCTCTTTTTCCTTCTGGATCAGGCGCTCAACCGCTTCATTGGTCATCACCCGCTCTGTATTGCGCAGCGGGCGCATCACAAGACGCGTATCAAGCTCGGATGCTGCGACAATCGCCTTCTTCACATTCTCATGAACGGGCGCTTCTTTGGTCGCGATAAAGCGCGTGCCCATATTCATGCCCTGCGCGCCAAGCGCGAGCGATGCGACGAGCGAGCGTCCGTCCGCCATGCCGCCTGAGGAAACAAAGGGAATCTCCAGCTCGTCCGCTGCACGCGGCAAAAGAATCATATTGGGAATGTCATCCTCGCCCGGGTGGCCACCGCATTCAAACCCGTCGACCGAAACAGCATCACAGCCGATATCCTGCGCTTTCAAGGAATGACGCACGCTGGTGCATTTGTGGATCACCTTGATCCCAGCATCTTTCAGCGGCCCGAGCAATTCAATCGGATTGCGCCCAGCCGTCTCGACCACAGGAATGCCGCCATCGATCACCGCCTTCACAATACCGGGATAATCCGGCGGGGTGAGCGTTGGCAGGATCGTGATGTTCACGCCAAAGGGCTTGTCCGTCATATCTTTGCAGCGCGCGATTTCATTCGCGAGCTTTTCGGGCGTGCCTTGGGTCAGCCCCGTGATAATACCCAAGCCGCCAGCATTGGAAACAGCCGCCGCCATTTCAGCAAAGCCGACATAATGCATGCCGCCTTGGATAATCGGATGCTCGATGCCGAACATTTCGGTGATGGCGGTTTTCATTGGGCTGTCCCCTCTTGGTTTGAGTGCTTGTTTGCAACGCAAAAGCCTATGTCGCGTAGCTATGCAAGCGCACTTTTGTGAAGGTCGCGAAGCCGTAGCGTTAAGCGGTCTTGGGTTTCATCAATGTGAGAACAATGCCGCTCAGAATCAGCGCCGCGCCCACCGTCAATCGCATCGTCAGCGGTTCTGACAGGAACAGCGCTCCGCCAATCGCCGCGGCGACAGGGGTGGCCAATTGCACGCTGGCGACGGTGCCAAGTCCCAATTGCGGTGCGACTTTGTACCACACGACATAGCCCAGCCCGGATGTTACCACTCCGGCGATCATCGCGAGCATTATGCCATGCCCACTCGGCGATCCGCTATCCAATAGGACCATTGGAGCGGTAACCACGCTCGCGATCAAGAACGCGCGCGCCGTGCTTCCCGCTGCGCCGCCCTGAGCCGAAGCCGAGGATCGCCCGATCAAAGTGTATGCTCCCCATGCGACCCCAGCCGCTGCCATCATAGCTCCTGGTAGCAAGATGTTGTCCGCCCCTTGCGAGACTTCCCAAGGCGCGAACAGCCACACCATGCCAGCCAGCGCCAGTGCAACCCCTACCCAGCCATGCGCACCAAGCCGCTCGCCGCGCACCACTCCCACACCAAGGATGGTCGCTTGGACAAAGCCAAACAAGATCACCGCGCCAAGCCCTGCTTCCAAACTGACATAGGCGAGTGAGAACCCTGCGACATAGATCGCCAACGCAAATGCACCGGGCAGGTCTTTCACCGAAGGTCGCGCGCTCAAAACCGGAAGCAGGATAAGCGCGCCGGCGGCCAATCGGATCGCCGAAAAAGCGCCCGGCTCAATCGCGCCGCTACCAATCGCCGCACGCGCGAGCAGCGAATTGCCCGCAAACGCTGCAATCGCCAGCGCCGCAAGGCTCATTATCGCCGCCAATGAACGCGGGTGAGACGTGCTCAAAGCCTAGCCCTTCGGCTTAAGCAGTGTCGATGGCCTGATCCGCTGCGCCTCGCCGAACAAGGAATAGGTCTTGTTCACATAGTTCGACACATCAATGATCGAATCGAGATAGGTCGAAAGCTCGTCCGTCATTTCCTGTTCGACCAGCCGGACATGCGCCGCCGGATTTTCCGTCTCGAAATTCACATAGAACCACGGATCGCCGCGTTTGAGCACCAATGGCTGTTCAATGTCATACCACTCGAATGCCCAGGCGAGCGGACGCGGCCAGATGTGGATCGGATAGCGCCCACCCATTTGCACGCCCGGCCGCGCTTGAGGAAACCAGTGCAAATGCGGCGCAGTCTGGACGACAAAGCACGGCTCGTCAGCCACGAAGACATAGGGCGCAGTGAACTGGATAATCGGGCGGTCGGGATGGCGCCATTCGCTGGGCGGCTGCACCATGAACAAATTCGCGCGGCCTTGCGGACGCATTGCGGAATTCTCGCCATCGGCATCGGTGAGCTGCAATTGCCCGTTTGCCTGCCGCACAAAGGCGAGCGTCAGATCGACCGGGCACGGGATAATGAAATTGCGCCGGTCAAAATCAATCGCAGCAGGACACGCTTGAATGCTCTTGCCGCTGGCCGCTTTGGGGTCAGAGCGTTTGAAGCGTTCAGGCGGAGCCCAGATCGCATCCGAACCTTGGGGGAATCGCAAAGTCCACCCCACTGTCACCGTGCGCGATTTGCCGCGTGTTTCGGCTTCGGCAGCGCCCGCATCTTCAGCGAAATAATCGTCCCAGCTCATTCTTGCAGCCAATCCCTCAATTGCTTGTCGCTGCTCTCATGCACCGCTTGGAGCGCTGGCGCAATCGGGGCGTGCGGGACAGCCTGCACATTCCGCCTTGCGAGGGCGGCAATGGGTTTGTCCCAGCTTCTTCAGAAGCAAATGATGCTCGTCCATATCCGCAGCTGACCACTCAGGCGGGCACAGCGGCATTAGCGCATCATAGGTTTTAGCGGTATCGGCCTTGACTGGAACAATCCCCATGCGTTGCATGATCCGGCGGTGATGCCCGTCGATGACCATGGCCTTGCGGTTGAAGGTCGAGGCATTCATCACGCCCGCGCTGTTCTTGCGCGCGACACCGGGGAGGCGCTCGAGCCAGCCAATCGCAGCGCCCAGCTCCATATCGCTTAGATGATCGAGCGTGACTGCGCCGCGCTCTGATTGGATCGCGCGCAAGCAATCGGATAGCCGCTTGGCCGCAACCGAAGGAAAGGTCTGGCGCTGGAGCCGCTCCTCCAATTCTTCCGCAGGCACTTTGGCGACTGCATCCCAGCTGCCAAACTCTTCGAGCAGTGCGTC
>CAZJAG010000143.1:0-4017 GCA_964543735.1 uncultured Porphyrobacter sp.
GCTTCCCCGCTCAATGTAATCCGGTGCATCTCGCGGTAATGGCCCGTGTAGTCATTGATCGCATTGTGCCATGTCGTGCGGTTATCCCAGATCGAAACTGTGCCCGGTTTCCATTCGAGGCGGCACTGATTGTCTTCAAGCAATGCGGCATCGAGCAGCTTTTGCAGCAGCGGCATGCTTTCCTCGCGGGTTTGGCCGACAAAATTGATCGTAAAACCGCCGTTGACATAGAGCATCTTCTTGCCCGTTTGCGGATGGCGGATGACGACGGGATGCACTGCGCCCGTCTTCAAATTCTGCCCGCGCAAATGCTCGCCCATATCGGTTTGCGCATAAAGGCCACCTTCTTCGTAGACATGGTCAGCGGTGTGATAGGCTTCCAGCCCCTCAACGGCCGCCTTCAGCTCGTCTGACAGCGAATCATATGCTGCGCCCATATGCGCCCACATCGTGTCGCCACCCTTGGGGGGTAGCTCACGCGCTACCAGCACCGAACCCATCGCAGGGATCTGGTCATAGGAGTGATCGGTGTGCCATGCCCCGCCAATATTGGTCTGTTGGTCAGGCTCTTTCTTCACCACTGCAATCTCGTTGAAATCCTCTTGCAGCGGAAAATAATTGTTCACGTCGATCCCGCCCCAGCGGCGGCCGAATTTGATGTGATCTTCCGGTGAGAATTCCTGATCGCGGAACACGGCCACGCCATGCTCGTAAATGGCTTGCTTGATAGCTTCCATAATATCGCCTTCAGCCTTCGCCAGCTGAATGCCCGAAACTTCTACGCCGCAACGCGGTGCCATTGGTGTCAATTGCATGTTCTCTCCCCTGAGATGTCTTTACTGCGCACTTTGCCGCGCCGCTTTAGCCGGTGCATAACCAAATTGTGGGGGAGTGCAAAGACTCTCTCTCATCGCCGCTTGCGCTGGCACAGTTGCAATGCTAGGCGCGCGCCAGTTTCAGGCACCCCGAGGCGTTAGCGCGCTGTCCCCTCGAAACGATGCATCGTTATTTCAAGATCCATGAAGGACACTTCACGCGTGGATATTTCCGCCGGAATTCAGGCCAGTCTGGCAGGACGTTACGCATCGGCTTTGTTCGATTTGGCGTCAGACGCTGGCAATGTGACCGCAGTCGAAAGTGATCTCGAATCGCTTTCCAAGGCGCTTGCCGCATCGCCGCAGCTTGCCGCCCTCACCTCAAACCCCAAGATCAGCCGCGCCGAGACAGAAGGCGCACTGGCGGCTTTGGGCAAAAAGATGAAGCTCGATGGCCTCACTCAGAACTTTCTGGGAGTGCTGGCGCAAAACCGCCGCCTGAGCGCGCTGCCCGATATGATCGGCGCGTTCCAGACAATCGCAGCTGCCCAGCGCGGCGAAGTGACAGCGCAAGTCACCAGCGCCCACCCGCTGAGCAAGACCCAGCTCGACAAATTGAAGAAAAAACTGACCGAGCGCGAAGGCCGCACGGTCAAACTCACAAGCACGATTGATCCCGACCTTCTGGGCGGGCTCGTCGTCACCATTGGATCGAAGCGCATTGATGGCTCGATCCGCACCCGTTTGAATTCACTTGCACAAGCCATGAAGGCTTAAAGGATACAAAACATGGAAATCCGTGCCGCAGAAATCTCCAAGGTAATCAAAGACCAGATCGCCAGCTTTGGCACTGAAGCCGAAGTCAGCGAAGTTGGCTCCGTCCTCAGCGTGGGTGACGGGATCGCCCGCATCCACGGCCTCGACAAAGTGCAGGCCGGTGAAATGGTAGAGTTCGCCAATGGCGTGCAAGGCATGGCGCTGAACCTGGAAGCGGACAATGTCGGCGTTGTGATCTTCGGCTCTGATGCCGAGATTAAAGAAGGTGACAGCGTTAAGCGCACCGGCACGATTGTGGACGTTCCTGTTGGCAAGGGTCTGCTTGGCCGCGTGGTTGATGCTCTGGGCAATCCGATTGACGGCAAGGGCCCTATTAAAGACGTGAAGCGCGAGCGGGTCGAAGTGAAAGCGCCCGGCATTATCCCGCGCGAATCTGTGTCGGAGCCTGTGCAGTCTGGCCTCAAAGCGATTGACGCGCTGGTTCCTGTTGGCCGCGGTCAGCGCGAGCTGATCATCGGTGACCGCCAGACCGGTAAAACCGCTGTCGCGATTGACACTTTCATCAACCAGAAGACGGTCAATGAAAGCGATGACGAGAGCAAGAAGCTTTACTGCGTCTATGTCGCGGTGGGCCAGAAGCGCTCGACCGTTGCCCAGATCGTCAAGCAGCTCGAAGAGAACGGCGCAATGGAATATTCCATTGTGATCGCCGCAACCGCGTCCGAGCCTGCCCCGCTGCAATATCTCGCGCCCTATACCGGCTGCGCGATGGGCGAGTTTTTCCGCGACAATGGCATGCACGCCGTGATCGTTTATGACGATTTGTCGAAGCAGGCTGTGGCCTATCGCCAGATGTCGCTGCTGCTGCGTCGTCCTCCGGGCCGCGAAGCCTATCCCGGCGACGTGTTCTACCTTCACTCACGTCTGCTTGAACGTGCGGCTAAGATGAACCCTGACAATGGTCATGGCTCGCTCACCGCGCTGCCAATTATTGAGACGCAGGCGGGCGACGTGTCCGCCTATATTCCGACCAATGTGATCTCGATCACCGATGGCCAGATCTTCCTTGAGACAGACCTGTTCTACCAAGGCATCCGCCCCGCGATTAACGTGGGTCTTTCGGTGAGCCGTGTTGGCGGCGCTGCCCAGACCAAAGCGATGAAGAAAGTGTCCGGCTCGATGAAGCTCGACCTTGCGCAATATCGCGAGATGGCGGCCTTCGCCCAGTTCGGCTCGGATCTGGACGCAGCAACGCAAAAGCTGCTCAATCGCGGTGCGCGCCTGACTGAGCTGCTCAAGCAGGCTCAGTTCTCGCCGATGCCGTTTGAAGAGCAGACCGTATCGATCTTCGCAGGCACCAACGGCTTCCTCGATAATGTCGATGTCGCCCGCGTGACCGAATATGAAGAAGCGATGCTGTCGTTCTTCCGCTCCGAACATGGCGATGTGCTCAAGGACATCCGCGAAAGCGGCAAGTTCGAAGACGATGTGAAAGATCGCACCGTTTCCGCACTCGAAGCTTTCGCCAAGCAGTTCGCGTAAAGAGGCCAGCGGCTCATGCCTTCACTCAAGGAACTGAAAGATCGGATCGGGTCGGTTAAATCGACCCAGAAGATCACCAAGGCCAAGCAGATGGTCGCAGCGGCGAAATTGCGCCGTGCGCAGGCCGCTGCCGAGGCTGCACGCCCCTATGCTACGCGTCTTTCGGGCGTCATGGCGTCACTCGCCGGTAAAGTTAGCGGCGATAGCGCGCCCAAACTGCTCGCCGGAACAGGTGCCGATAAAAAGCACCTGCTGGTTGTCGTCAACACGGACAAGGGTCTGTGCGGCGGTCTCAACTCGAACATCGTCAAAGAGGCGAAGGCTCAGGCGCAGCGTTTGCAGGCCGAGGGCAAGGACGTGTCCTTCTACCTCGTCGGCAAAAAGGGACGCGCGCCGTTGAAGCGCGATTACGCCAATCAAATCGCCAAGCATTTTGACACCTCCACCGTGCGCACGCCGGGCTTTGAAGAAGCTGGCGGCATTGCTGACGAGCTGGTCGCGATGTTTGACGAAGGCGCATTTGATGTCGCGCATCTGGTCGCACCCAAATTCCAGTCGGCGCTGGTCCAAAACCCGACGACAACCCAGCTGATCCCCGTCCCCTCGCCCGAGGCAAGCGAGGATAGCGGCGCTGTGGTCGAATATGAGCCGGGGGAAGAAGAGATTCTCGAAGCCTTGCTCCCGCGTTATGTCAAAACGCAGCTTTTCGGGGCATTGCTTGAGCGTGAAGCATCCGAGCAAGGCGCTTCGATGACCGCGATGGACAATGCCACGCGCAATGCGGGCGACCTGATCAACAAATTGACCATTCAATACAACCGCAGCCGCCAGGCCGCGATCACCACCGAACTCATCGAAATCATTGCTGGTGCGGAAGCACTGT
>CAZJAG010000144.1:0-2693 GCA_964543735.1 uncultured Porphyrobacter sp.
TGATCAACGGCCTTGGCGTTTTGGGCTGGGGCGTTGGCGGGATCGAGGCAGAGGCCGCCATGCTTGGCCAGCCGATCTCCATGCTGATCCCCGAAGTCGTCGGCTTTGAGCTAACCGGCAAAATGGCCGAAGGCGTGACCGCAACCGACCTCGTGCTCACCTGCGTGCAAATGCTGCGCGAAGTGGGCGTGGTGGGCCGTTTTGTGGAGTTTTACGGCGAAGGCGTTGCCAATCTTACGCTGGCTGACCGCGCGACAATCGCCAATATGGCACCTGAATATGGCGCGACTTGCGGCTTCTTTGGCGTGGATCAGAAGACGATTGATTATCTGCGCCTGACAGGCCGCTCGGAAGAAGAAATCGCATTGGTTGAAGCCTATGCCAAAGAGCAGGGCATGTGGTTCGATCCCTCGCAAAAGCCGGTCTTCTCGAACACGCTGTCGCTTGATGTCGCATCGGTTGTCCCATCGCTCGCCGGGCCAAAACGCCCGCAGGACAAGGTGACGCTGCCGATGGTGGACGAGCTGTTTAACGATGACCTTGCCAAGACTTATAAGAAGTCCGCGCCCGTGCGCACCGCTGTCGACGGGAAAGACCACGATATCGGCGATGGCGACGTTGTGATCGCTGCAATCACCAGCTGCACCAACACTTCGAACCCCGATGTGCTGATTGCCGCAGGTCTGGTGGCAAAAAAGGCGGTCGAGAAAGGCCTCAAACCCAAGCCTTGGGTCAAGACATCGCTCGCGCCCGGATCGCAAGTTGTGACCGATTATCTTGAGAAGGCCGGCCTGCAAGACCATCTGGACGCAATCGGCTTTGACCTTGTTGGCTATGGCTGCACCACCTGTATCGGCAATTCCGGCCCACTCGCCCCGCCGATCAGCCAAGCGATCAATGGCAATGATATTGTTGCCGCCTCGGTCCTCTCAGGTAACCGCAACTTTGAAGGGCGCGTTTCGCCTGATGTGCGCGCGAACTTCTTGGCATCGCCTCCGCTGGTGGTAGCCTATGCGCTCAAAGGAACGGTTACCGAAGACATCACCGAGACACCGCTTGGCCAAGACAAGGACGGCAAGGATGTGATGCTGGCCGATATCTGGCCGAGTAATGACGAGGTGGCCGAAGTGCGTTCAGGCGCGATTGACCGCGCAATGTTCGAAACCCGCTATGCGGACGTTTACAAGGGCGATGAGCATTGGCAGGCAATTAAGGTCGAGGCTTCAGACACTTACCAGTGGCGCCCGGGTTCCACTTACGTGGCCAACCCGCCTTACTTTGAAGACATGGAGATGACCCCTGCGCCGATCACCGATGTGATTGACGCGAAGCCTCTCGCGGTATTGGGCGATTCTGTCACGACCGACCACATCTCGCCTGCTGGCGCGATCAAGGAAGATAGCCCGGGCGGCGAATATCTGATGAGCAATCAGGTCGCCAAGGCAGACTTCAACTCCTATGGCTCGCGCCGCGGCAATCACGAGGTGATGATGCGCGGCACCTTCGCCAATATCCGCATCAAGAACGAAATGGTTCCCGGCGTTGAGGGTGGCTACACCACCTATGGCGGCGAGCAGATGGCAATCTATGACGCCGCGATGAAGCACAAGGCCGATGGCACGCCGCTGATCGTGATTGGCGGCAAGGAATATGGCACCGGCTCCTCGCGCGACTGGGCAGCGAAAGGCACGATCCTTCTGGGCGTGCGCACCGTGATCGTTGAAAGCTTTGAGCGCATTCACCGCTCGAACCTTGTCGGCATGGGCGTCCTGCCCTTGCAGTTCAAGGACGGCCAGGGCCGCGAAAGTCTGGGCCTGACAGGCGAAGATACTTTCACCATCAAAGGTCTGGCTGATCTTCAGCCGGGACAAGATGTCGAAGTGGAAGTGACCCGTACTGACGGCACAAATTTCACTTTCACAGCGCTTTGCCGGATCGATACTGCAAACGAGATGGAATATTACAAAAACGGCGGCATCCTGCATTACGTCCTGCGCAAGCTGGCGGCGGATTGATGCGGTTTCAGGCGAGCGCAGCTCTTGCATTGGCCATGGCCTTGGGAGCGTGCTCGCCGCAGGCTGCGAATGATAATGCGGCGGAAACTTCGGTTCACGCTGCCAAGGTGGTTGATCTTTCGGTCGATCAGCTTTCAGACAAGATCGCAGCAGGCAATGTCCGCCTGATCGATGTGCGCAGCGATGCGGAACGGGCCGAGGGTTACATTGCCGGCGCCGAGCACATCCCGATTGCCAGCTTCGATCCGTCCAAGTTGGATTTGAGCGATGGCCGCGAAATCGTGCTTTATTGTGCAAAGGGTGGCCGGTCCGAGCGCGCTGCGAAAATGCTGTCCGGATTGACGGGCGAACCCGCACAACATTTGGTGGACGGAATTGTAGGCTGGGAAGAGAGCGGAAAATCTCTCGAAATAGCGCAATAATAGAGCCGCTTTAGGCTCAATTAGACGCAACTAAGCTCAGTTTAGCTCAAAATAGCGCGAAAAAGGCGCAAAACAGATGCGATTTTGCGCCTGAAACGGCCTCTGTGGCCCTGCTGAGCGCTGCCAATTGACCTTGGCCACGATCAATTCCGTCATATCGACCGCTCTGCTCGCACGGTTCACAAACGCTCAGTGATTGATCCCGAAGGAAAAGGCCCCAAAGAGAAAGGCCAAAGAGAAAGGCCAAAGAGAAAGG
>CAZJAG010000144.1:2793-3959 GCA_964543735.1 uncultured Porphyrobacter sp.
CCCGAAGTCGTGCCGCCCGAAGTCGTGCCGCCCGAAGTCGTGCCGCCCGATGTCGACGAAGAGCTTGAGCTCGATGAAGACGAAGAGCTGGACGAGCTAGAGCTGCTGCTCGAACCGCCGGTAGTGGTTCCACCCGAAGTGTTGCCGCCCGAAGTGGTTGTCGTCGTCGTGGTCGAACCGCCCGAGGTGTTGCCACCCGAAGTCGTTCCGCCAGAGCTCGACACGTTGCCCGAAGTCGAGGTCGTGCTCGAAACACCGCCCGAAGTGGAGCTCGATACATTGCCCGAAGTGGACGATGTGCTTGAGATGCCACCCGAAGAGGAGCTGGTTACATCACCCGAAGAGGAAGATGTGCTCGATACGTTGCCCGACGAAGAGCTGGTCACGCCGCCCGAGGTTGAAGTCGTGCTCGAAATGTCGCCAGAGCTGCTGCTCGAAACATTGCCCGAGGTGGACGAAGTGCTCGAGACATTGCCCGAGGTCGAGCTCGAGATGTCACCCGAAGAGGACGACGTGCTCGATACATTGCCCGAGGTCGAACTGCTCACACCGCTCGAAGTCGAAGTGGTGCTGGTGACGTTACCCGAAGACGAGCTCGAGATGTTGCCCGAAGAGGACGACGTGCTCGAAACACCGCCGGAGCTGGTCACACCGCCCGAAGTCGACGTGGTTGTCGAAACACCGCCCGAGGTAGAGCTTGTCACGTTGCCCGAAGTCGAACTCGTGCTCGAGACATTGCCCGAGGTAGAGCTGGTCACACCGCTGGTGCTGGAGCTCGTGCTCGATACATCGCCCGAACTTGTGCTCGATACGTTGCCCGAGGTCGATGTCGAAACACCGCTCGTGGTCGAAGTCGTGCTCGATACGTTGCCCGAAGAGGAGCTGGTTACGCTGCCGCTCGTGCTGGTGACGTTACCCGAAGTGCTCGATACCGAACCGGTCGAAGTTGAAACGCCGCCAGTTGAGGTTGAGACACCGCCGGTCGAAGTCGTCACGCCGCCAGTTGATGTCGTCACGCCGCCGGTTGATGTCGAAACACCGCCCGTTGAGGTTGAGACATTGCCCGAAGAGCTGGAAACATTGCCGCTCGTGCTCGACACGTTACCTGACGAGGAAGACACGCCACCGGTCGAAGTCGAAACGCCGCCAGTTGATGTCGAAACACC
>CAZJAG010000145.1:0-3901 GCA_964543735.1 uncultured Porphyrobacter sp.
ATTCAAGAAACCCGCATCAGCGTGAACACACCGCTCATCGTCGCAAGGATCGTCTCGCCATCATAGATCTTGCCAGAGACATGCGCTTGCCGCCCGCCAATCCGGTCAATGCGCGCATCTGCAACAATCCAGTGTCCAATGATCGCGGGGCTTAAGTAATTCACTGTCATAGAGCTTGTGACAACCGGCACGGGCGGCTCCTCGCTCGCATATGCCTGATAGGAAAGCGCAACATCCGCCAATGTCGCCAGCACGCCGCCATGGGCCGCATCGCGGTAATTGGCATGGTGGTCTGCCAGCTGCAGCCCCACCAAAGTGCGCTCTTCCACTCGCTTGAGCCAATAAGGCCCGCCGTGATCAAGAAAGCCCGGCGTAAACTCCGCCCGCTCAAAACCTTTGTCGCTTGTGTAATCCATGTGGCTAGTGATTATGCCAATAGTCGCTTTCGCGCTGCTGCCTAAACCGAGAGTGGCGAGGAATAAGGGATGAGGGACACAAGCTGCATGGCTGATCTGGACGAGAAAATCACTGAATGCAGGGCCATGGCCGATGTGGTGCGCCTTCGCGGAGCAGAGGATGGCGCGACCCACGCCTTCACCTTCGGCGATGAAGTGATGACTTTCGCGGAGCTTGACGCAGGCAGCAACCGCGCGGCCAATGCGCTTTTGGCAGAGGGCGTCTCCAAGGGTGACCGCGTCGCTTACCTTGGCAAGAACCATCATCTCTATTTCGAAGTCTTCATGGGCGCGGCCAAAATTGGCGCCGTGATGACGCCTGTGAACTGGCGGCTTGCTCCGCCTGAAGTCGCTTACATCCTGGACAATTGCGAGGCGGAAATTGTCTTCGTCGCTGAAGGGTTTGGCGAGACGATTGCCAAAATCCAGAGCGACTGCCCGCGCGTTAAAAAAGTGATCGGGATGGATGCAGGCGTCGCTACGCTGCCTGACTATCGCGAATGGCGCGATGCACATGGGGCAGATGACCCGCAAGTCGCGCTCTTGCCTGAAGATGATTTCCTCCAGCTTTACACGTCAGGCACCACTGGACGCCCCAAAGGCGCGGTGATGACCAATGCCTCGATCCTTTCCTCACGCTCAGCAGATGGCCGCGAAGAAGCCTTGCGCGAATGGCAGGAACCTGTTGCAGGAGACGTTAGCCTGCTCGCCATGCCGTGCTTTCATATCAGCGGCACGGGCACAGGCATTGCCAATATCATTTCGGGCACGAACTCGATTGTGCTGGCTGAATATGACCCGACACAAGCCTTGGACCTGATCGAGAAATATCCGATTTCCAAGCTGTTCCTTGTCCCCGCAGCGATCCAGATCCTGCTCAACCATCCACGCGCAAACGAAGTGGACTTCTCTCGCCTGAAATACATCACTTATGGCGCATCCCCCATCCCGCTTGAGCTGATGAAACAAGCGATGGATGTGCTGGGCTGCGGCTTTGTCCAGATGTACGGGATGACGGAAACTTCAGGCACAATCGTCGCGCTTGATCCAGCCGATCACGTTCCCGAAGGGTCTGAACGGATGCGTTCTGTGGGAACAGCTCTGCAAGGCGTGGAGCTGAAAATCATCGACGAGGATGGCAATAGCCTGCCCGCTGGCACAATCGGCGAGATCGCGACACGCTCGCCCAAGAATATGGCGGGCTATTGGCAGCTTCCCGATGCAACCGCTGAGACGATTGATAGCGATGGCTGGCTACGCACAGGTGATGCAGGCTATCTTGATGAGGACGGTTACCTCTTCATCCGCGACCGGGTGAAAGACATGATCATTTCAGGCGGCGAGAATGTCTATCCGGCTGAAGTAGAGAACGCTCTTTATGCGCATGAGGCTGTCGCTGATGTTGCTGTGATTGGCGTGCCGGATGAAAAATGGGGCGAGGCGGTAAAAGCCTGCGTGGTCGTGAAAGAGGGGCAGAGGCTCGACGAGGCCGACCTGATCGCTCATGCCCGCGAACATATCGCCGGATACAAATGCCCCAAGTCGGTCGACTTTATCACTCAACTACCGCGCAACCCCTCTGGCAAAATTCTGCGGCGCGAACTTCGCGCACCCTATTGGGAAGGCAAGGACAAGGCGGTCAATTAGGAGAGAAGCGATGTCCCAGACACACAAAGGTGAAGCGCAGCGCGTTATCGAGGAGTTTTGGCGCATTCAGGACGCAGGCGATTACACCAAGCTTGCGCCTCTGTTTGCCGAGGATGCTCTGCTCGAAGACCCGATCTGGGGCCGCTATGAAGGGCGCGAGGCGATCCTTGGCTTTATGACCACAATGGTTGCCGAAATGGGGGAGCGCAAAATCCATTTCACTGTCGACGAGATTTACGGCGATGATCATGCGGTCTGGGCGCGCTGGACTATGCATCAAGGGGATGGGCACTCACCCGAAGGCTCGCGCGGCGGCGTTGGCATTTACAAGGTCGCAGGCGGCAAAATGACCTATTACCGTGACTATATGGACCCACCTACTGAAAGCGGAGATGGGGGAGAGGAATAGACATGCCAGACAAGGTCTTGCGCGAAGATAGGGACGGCTGGGTGCAATTGACGCTCAACCGGCCTGACAAATTGAACTCGCTCGATGTCGAGATGTTTCAACTGCTGCGCGGCCATGTCGAGGAATTGGCAGCAAGCGAAGGCGTGGGCTGCGTTGTGTTACGCGGGGCAGGCAAGTGCTTTTCCGCAGGGCACGATCTGGGCGGAATTGCGCAAGGCGAGCATCCCCCGTCCAAGGGATGGCATTCGGAAACTTTGCGGATGCTGGAAAAGCTCCCCATTCCTGTCGTCGCAGCAGTGCATGGGCATTGCTATACTGGCGCGCTTGAGGTCGCATTGGCAGCCGATTTCATTATCGCGTCTGACACGGCGCGTTTCGGAGATACGCATGCCAAATTTGCGCTGGTGCCAGTATGGGGGATGAGCGCGCGCTTGCCCCGCCGGGTCGGCCTAGCAACTGCCAAGCGGCTGATGTTCACGGCCGAAATGTTCGGGGCAGATGAAGCGGTGCGGTTTGGCTTGGCCGAATATAGCGTTCCGCAAGACGGGTTTGATGCAGAGATTGAACGGCTCGCCACACAAATCGCTGCGCAAAGCCCTTACAGCCATGCCGCGAACAAGCGCTTGCTCGACCGCGCGGATGGCAAGTCCACCGATGAAGCTATAGTGCGCGAATGGATGGACGGCGAAGGGCGCGGCCCCGATATGCAAGAGCGGATCGCGGCCTTTCAGAAGAAATAGCTCTCCCTCCCGCGCTCACATCTTGCGATATTCCGTGTGGCCGGCCTCGTGGATTTTGAGTGTCGGCAGCGGAAACTCCGGATCGGGCGCGAACATCGGTTGATCCTTAAGCGGTGATCTCCAGTCGAGGATATATTTGCGCGCGCAAATGCGCCACTCGGCCCCCTCGCCATTGCGATCGTCTTCGCCGCGCTTTGCCCACTCGTCCAAATAACGCCCGCCGATCATATCGCCTGCGATTGTGCCATCCTCCTGCATCCGCCCGCCACCAAAGATGCCATAGCATTCGCTGCTGGCCGAGGTTGCAGAGTGGAAAGCAATCAGCGGCTGGGAGAGCATATGCCAGCGCCGCGCCAGATTGCTCTCTGTCTCCATCACGACGGGAAGAAAATCCTTCGCAGGGCCAGTGAAAAAGCCATACTCAATATGCGCATCATCCCAATAGCAGCTCGCTTGACCCTCGGCATCGAGCCAGTCGAGCGTGCGCGCATAACGCTGGATCACATCGCAGATTTCATGCTTGTCGAGCAATTGCTGCAGCCGCGCGTCCATACTTACCCCTCACCATTTCCGTTAGTTGGAATGGCACTCTTATCGCGCCATCTTTGTCGCTTACGCCATACGCATTTTGGAGGAGAGGGACCGATGGC
>CAZJAG010000146.1:0-2315 GCA_964543735.1 uncultured Porphyrobacter sp.
CGTGGAGTTGCAGATAGAGCCCGTTCATCAGCCGCAATGGCTTGAACTGGTCTTCCGACAGCTTGCCTTCCAACCGCCGCTTGGCAGAATCGCGAAACTCAGCCACGCGTGTGTCGACCATCTGCTGGTCGTAATTGTCATATTTGTACATGTCAGATCACCCAATTGCCGGCATCAGGGTCGGCGGGTTTTAAGGTTAGGTCAGGGCGCACAGTGGGCCCGAGCGCGCGCACGCGGTCCTTGATATGGGCAGGGCGCACGCCGTTTTCGTCTCTTGAGGCCTCAATGGCGTAAGGGACATTAACGCGGCGGGCGGCTTCTTCGCGCGCCGCGATAAGATCGGCTTCGTCGGCCACGTCCACTGCATCATTGACATGGATTGACCAGCCTTGGCCATCCCACCAGACAACTGCGCCGGATTTCAGGTCATTTCCGGTTAGGATTTTCATATCGCAGCCTCCGTTCCTGCTGCTGCTTGAGCGGTTTGGGCAATCGCTGCGTCTTCGCGTGCTGTCACATCGCCAATCACGATGAGCGCGGGGCTCTTGATCGCTTGAGCCTTCACAAGATCAGGCAAGGCTGCGAGCAGCCCGCGCACGACGCGCATATTGGGGCGCGATGCATTCTCGATCACTGCCAACGGCGTTTCTGGGGAAAGCCCGTCTTCCATCAGCTTTTCAGCGATTTGCGGCGCTGTCTTCACGCCCATGTAAATGACCAGCGTGCGCCCTTTGCCGGCAAGGCCTGACCAATCCTGGTCCGATAAACCTTTGCATTGGCCCGCGACAAAGCTGACGATGCTGGATGCATCGCGGTGGGTCAGCGCAATGTGGGAGGCGGCCGCTGCTCCATTGGCAGAGGAGATGCCGGGGACAATCTCGACTGCAATACCAGCGGCTTTGGCGTCTTCTGCCTCTTCTCCGCCGCGACCGAATATCAGCGGGTCGCCGCCTTTGAGGCGAACGACATCGCGGCCCTTGCGCGCTTCTGCAATCAACAGCGCATTGATCTGGTCTTGGGGCAAGGTGTGGCGCGCGCGCTTCTTCGCAACCGAGATCAGCCGCGCATCAGGGCGGGCCATCGCAAGAATTGCTGGATCAACCAGCCCGTCGTGAACGATAAGTTCAGCCTGCTCAATCAGCCGAGCAGCACGCAAAGTCAGCAGGTCAGGATCACCCGGCCCTGCGCCAACAAGATAAATAGTGCCTGTTTCTGTCATGCAGCGCGATATCGGCGCGCGCAGCACTGATCACCAGTCAGAATGGATTTGCGATATGGTAGCAAAGCTTTTGCAGCTCCAATGTAACCCTTTATCGCGGGACCTATTTCTTGGCTGAGAGCACTTCGATCAACTGGTCCATTTGCTTGCTTGAGCGAATATGCAAATCGCGCTGCGGGAACGGGATTTCGATATCGTTGTCTTTGAACAGCTTCCAAAGGTTCTTCAGCACCGCGCTGCGAACATTGCCCACACCGGCCTCGGGATCGCGGATCCAGCAATGGATCACGAAATTGACCGAATTGTCGCCATATTCGCTCATCCAGATGGTCGGGGCGGGGCTTTGCAAAACGCGATTGGTGGCTTTGGCGGCTTCCAGCATAAGCTCCTCGGCTTTGTCCATATCCGCATCATAGCTGACGCCGACGGGCACTTGCATGCGTACATTGCGCGAGGAATAGGACCAGTTCTCGACCTGATTGACCATCAGATTTTCGTTCGGGATGAGATATTCGCGTTGGTCACGCGTGGTGACCGAAACGGCGCGAATGCCGATCTTGCGGATCTGGCCAAAGCGCTCATTGCCCGCCGCATCGGTAACAGCGATCACATCCCCCGGCTTGATCGACTTGTCCATCAATAGAATGATGCCCGCGATCAGATTACCGAAGGTTTTCTGCAAGCCGAAACCGATCGCGAGGCCGAAGGCTCCGGAGAAGACCGCCAAGGCTGTCAGGTCGATCCCCAGCATGTCGATCCCGACAAAGAATGCGCCTGCCCAGATCAGGATCGTGACGAGTTTTTCGGCGAGCAATTTCTGTGTGTCATCAAACCGGCTCGCTCGCGAAATCGCATTCTTGCTCAGCTTGTTGATCAGCCAAGCGCCAGCGATGACCAAAGTGATGACGGCAGCAACGACCAATCCATCCCACAAGGAAACACGCATGTCGCCCAGCTGGATCGCAGCCGCATCCAGCGTCTCGATAAAATTGCCGGCGGTCTCGCTATTGGCGGCTACGCCTTCTTTGAGACCATCGGCGACGTCGAGCGCTTCCTCGTCTGCGGGCGCTTGAACAGTTGCATCTGCGGTAGCCGC
>CAZJAG010000146.1:2415-3786 GCA_964543735.1 uncultured Porphyrobacter sp.
GCGGTTGTTTCAGTTTCGGAAGTTTCAGTTTGCGTGTCAGCTGCAATTACTGGCGTGGTCATTCAGTCATCCATTTGGGGCTACATATTTGTAAGGGCCTGAGCGAGATCGCCGATCAGGTCGTCGGGATCTTCTAGCCCAATTGACAGTCTAATGCCCAAACCATCGCTTTTGTTCCATTTTTGCGGCGGCCACGGTGTTGCGCTGCGGGTGGTTTCGGCATCGAAGATCAGCGCAAGGCTCTCATATCCGCCCCAGCTGTAGCCGATCCCAAACAGGTCAAGCGCGTCGACCAATTGGGCGCGCTGTCCATCGGTTGCGTCGCGCAAGGCAAAGCTGAGCAATCCGCATCCACCAGTGAAGTCACGCTGCCACAAATCGTAGCCCGCATCGCTTTCGAGCATCGGACACATGACATGAGCGACTTTCTCATGAGCGCTTAGCCATTGGGCGATTTTTATCGCGCTTTCAGTGCTTCGCTCCAGCCGCACGCCCATTGTCCGCAATCCGCGCAAGGCCAACGCCGCATCATCGGGCGAGACGACATGGCCAAGCTGCTGACTGGTTTGCCGCAATCGTTTGTAGAGCCGCTCGCCTGCGCTGGCTGAGCCCATCATCATGTCGGAATGCCCGCCGACATGCTTGGTAAGGCTCATCACCGAAATATCGCAGCCATGCTTTAATGCGGCAAATCCAATGGGCGAGGCCCAGGTGTTGTCGATTAGGCTGGCCGCGCCTTTTTTGCGCGCGATAGAAGCAAGCGCTGGCACATCGCACACTTCCATCGTCAAACTGCCCGGGCTTTCGAGCCACACCGCTTTGGTGTTCGCTTCAAACAAACCTTCAAAACCATCAATGTCGAGGGGATCGAAAAAGCGTGTGGTGACGCCCCAGCGCTTCAGCAGGCCCAAGGCTACTGTCCGCGTCGGCTCATAAGCATTGTCCGTCACCAGCAATTCATCGCCCGGGCGCAGCACCGCCATCAGCGCGCCCGTGATTGCTGCAGCGCCGCTGGGATAGAGAACGGTTCCCTCTGCCTCAGGTTCAAGCTGGGTTAGCGCCTCAGCCAATGCCCATTGCGTGGGCGCACCGCGTCTGCCGTAATAGAACTGGCCATCGGCATTGTTCTTGAGCGCGGCCTTGCGCTCTGCCTCGTTTGCATAAAGATGTGTGCTCGCACGCCAGACGGGCGGATTGACCACGCGGCTTACCTTGTCGAGGCCTGTCCATTCCGCCTTGCGGCCCGCCTCGACAATTTGCGTGTCAGGATGTGTATCTTTCTTATCCGATGCCATCAGATTACGCGACCGCTTTCGCAGTGTCAGGGTCGCTTCCCCAATCGAGCCAGCTGCCATCATAGAGCGCAGTATC
>CAZJAG010000147.1:0-3758 GCA_964543735.1 uncultured Porphyrobacter sp.
GGCCGCTCAACGCTTTATCGCAAGCTTTCCGATCTGGGCATCGACAACGCTGCGTAACCCCTTTTGTGATTGTCCTCGCTCCTTGCAGTCGCTGCGGGGCAGACGGTCGTCCTTGCGGCGCCCTGCTTGCGTGAAGGGCGCCGAGACCCAGCACTTCTCTTGTTATTGTCAGCGCTTTCTCCTAGCGCGCTTGGCATGACACACATCCCAGATTTCGCCCAAGACTTTAAGGGGCGCACCGCGCTTGTCACTGGCGCTGCATCGGGCATTGGCAAGGCTTGCGCCGAGGGGCTTGCCGCACGCGGTGCATCCAAGCTGATCCTGATCGATCTGGACGAGAATGGCATCAAAGCGCTTGACCTGCCGTGCGACGTGCAATGCATCACCGGAAGCGTTGCCGACCGTCAGCTTTGGGCTGATCTGGAAGCGGCCTCTCCCACCATCGATCACGCTATCGTCAATGCGGGTATCGGCACAGCTGGTATGGTAGACGAAATCAGTTTCGAAGACTGGCGCAAGGTGATGGATGTGAACCTTGACGGAGCATTTCTCACCCTTTCAACGGCGCTTCGCTGCATGCCTAAAGGCGGAGGTAGCGCAGTGGTTGTCTCCTCAACCACAGGGTTAAAGCCTGTGCCCGGTATCGGCCCCTATGGCGTTTCCAAGGCAGCAGTTGCGCATATGGCCCGCATTGCTGCGGCCGAAAATGCGCGCAAGAACATCCGCGTCAACGCCATCGCTCCCGGCGGCGTGGACACCAATATCTGGGACAGCTCCGAAGCCTTTCGCGATGCAGCTGCCAAGCATGGCCGCGATGCCGCCATCAATGGCATGGCCTCGGTCAATCCCAATGGCCGCTTTGCATCCTCTGAGGAGATGGCAAACTCGATCCTCTACCTCTTGTCAGACGCAGCGTCCAACATCACCGGAACAGTGCTGGTCAGCGATGGCGGCTTCACGCTCTAACGCCGCCTAGAACGCGAAGGTTTCCTTCACCCGGCTCTCACCCTGATTGCCGCGCAATTCCATTGTGATCTCGCGCCGTGTCCAATTGATGTCGACAAGCCCGAAATTCTCTTCCGAGATAAAGTCGGTCAGACGCTTGGGATCAGGCTCGCGCGCCGTATTGCGCTCGGTTGAGGAGAAGGAATAATTCATCGAAGAGCTGGTCAGCTCCCAGAAGTCATCGCCTTCTTGCTGGTCATAATAGATGCCGCCTGCATGGCGATCCCCCGACAAGAGCACCAGCCCGCTTTCCTCGCGCTTGCTAAGCATTTCATACAGCTTCGCACGCTCCAGCGGTAAGGCTTCCCAGCTTTCGTAATTATGCGCGTCCGTGATCACCTGTATCGAACTGGCGAGAATGCGCACATCGGCTGGCTTGGCCAGCTCTTGCGCCAACCACGCCCATTGCGCGCCGCCCAGCATCGTCTTGGACGCATCATTTGACGGCACATAAGGGCCAAGTGGCGGGCGCTCCTTCTGATACGGCATCCGCTCAAAATCGGAACGGAAGAAACGGGTGTCGAGCGTGATGACCTGCACCTGCTTGCCTCTCTCGCCCAGCATCACACTTTCATAGACACCGGGGCGCGAGCGAACTTCGGGGGAGGACCCCCAGAATGTCTCGAAGATTGTCTCTGACCAGCCGCGATAAGCAAAGCTGCCGCCGCCATCATTGAAGCCGAAATCGTGATCATCCCATGTCACCATCATCGGAACCTTGCTGCGAAATGCCGTAAGCTCGGGCGATGTCGCCATCACGCGGTACGCCTCGCGCAAAGTGCCAAGCGAAGCGTCACCTGCCCAGCCCTGATCGCCGTAATTGTTGTCCCCGATGAACAGGAAAAGGTTGGGATCTGTTGCCGCAATCGTTCCCCACATATCCTGATGGCGCAGCTGATGATTGCAACTGCCAAAGGCAATCCGGTCAATCCGCTCGCCTTGAGGGACGGACACATTGGGCGCAGCCACCGGCAATTGCACAGATTGGCGCAGCTTGGTGTAATAAGGCGCGAGCAGTTCTTCCGCGCTCATTGGCACCGAATGCCCAGAATGATTCTTTGCATGAACCTTGGCGTGATTGTCAGCAAGAGCAGGCGTTGCGGCGACAGCGGCCAAAGCCATAGCAAAAGCGGGAAAGCGCATGAATGTTCCTCGTCAATCGAATCTCAGAGCGCCTTGTGCGCGCTAAGGATGACGACTTCAAGACGCTGCAGCTGGATTCCTAATGCGGCAAATCGCCAAATTCGGTGAGCGCACTATCGCGCAAGCCCCGCCATACATTGCGCGCTTGCACCGTTTCGGCGACATCATGCACGCGCAGGATATGCACGCCAGCATTCATGCCCTGTGTGGCCAGCGCAAGCGAGCCGCCCTTGCGTTCATGCGCACCTGCCTCGTTCGACAATGCGCCAATCATCCGCTTGCGACTAACCCCCAACAAGAGCGGCTGACCCAGTGCATGAAACAGCGGCAAAGCATTGATAAGTTGCAGGTTCTCAGCCAGTGACTTGCCAAATCCAATGCCGGGATCAAGAATGATCCGTTCTGCTGCGATACCCTTGGCAATGGCCTCATCGCGAATATCGCGCAAGGCTTCGAACACATCAAACACGACATTTGTGTATTCAGCGCCCGCATGAAGATCATCGCCAGTTCCGGGCGCATGCATCAAGATGACAGGGCAATCGGACCCCGCCGCGACCTCGTGACTGCGCGGATCATAACGCATTCCAGAGACATCATTGGCGATATGCGCACCTGCCCCCAGTGCCGCCTCCAGCACGCCAGCGCGGCGCGTGTCGATGCTGATCGCAGCGCCCATGCTCGCGCAATATTCAATCGCTGGTAAAGTGCGCTCTTTCTCGTCACCTTCCCATGTCGCCTGAGCGCCCGGACGCGTGCTTTCCCCGCCTATATCGATGATCGCAGCGCCTGCCTCCAGCATCGCAGAGGCATGCGCTCGCCCTGCCTCGGCATCGTCGAGAAATTCGCCGCCGTCCGAAAAGCTGTCCGGCGTAACGTTCAAAATGCCCATCACTTGCGGCTGATCGAGCCGGATTGTGCGCTCTCCCAAAGAGAGATCAGCATGAGTTTTCTGCAAGTTTGCAAGCTGTGCCTGCGCCTCTTCGCGAACGCTTTGCGGCAAATTCGCAATAGCTGCATCAAGCTGTGTCAGGTGGCAAAGATCGCGGGAAATGACTTTCCCGTCTTCATCGCATGCAATCAGCGCAAAACGCGCGGCATAGACCATGCTCCCGCCCAGCCGGATTGCATCGCCATCCTCGGCCTGAGGAGAGGCCGCAATCCCTATCGGGCGCAGATAGGTTCTGGCAGAAATGGCTCTAGTCTTCCATTGCGAGTAAGTGGAGTTGGCGCGCGGCGTCTATCGGTTTCACTTCCATGCCGCTTGGGCCAGCCACCTCATAATGCCAGAACGTCCAGCCATTGCAGCTGGGCGCGCCTTGCAATTCCTTGCCGACACCATGGATCGAGCCGACATGTTTGGGATCAGCATCCACCGATAGCGAACCATCGGCCCGCACGGTCGTGATCCAGCGACGCTTCTTGTCGAACAGTTTCGTGCCCGGCTTGATAGCGCCGCTTTCCACCAAAGCTCCGAAGGCAACACGCGGTGCAGCCTTCTTCGATTGCATGGTCGCAATCGCGCTTTCATCGAGCGGCAATTCCTTCGCAATCCGTTTGAGCGCCGCCTCGCGGTAGTTTTCCTCCCGCTCGCAGCCAATCCATTCGCG
>CAZJAG010000148.1:0-3740 GCA_964543735.1 uncultured Porphyrobacter sp.
CTCGATTCAGGTGAGCTTAGCCCGCGCAATGCAAGGATGAAGAACACGCCCGAGATGAGGTATGCGAGCATCGCCCATGCGGGGGTTCCTGCGCCGTCAGCCGCGCCAGCGAGAATAGAGAAGCTCATCACTTCTTCTCCTTCTTCTTATACATCGCCAGCATTCGCTCGGTCACGGCAAAGCCGCCGAAGATGTTGACGCTGGCGAGCACAACCCCGAAAAGGCCGAGATACTTCGCCGCCGGGCTGCTCGCTTCAGCCGCCGCAATCAGCGCGCCCACGATAATCACCGAAGAAATCGCATTGGTCACCGCCATCAGCGGCGTGTGCAGCGCAGGCGTGACCGACCACACGACATAATAGCCGACAAAGCAGGCCAGCACGAAAATCGAGAGAATTGAAATGAAGTCCATGCGGCTGCCTCGTTGGATATGCGGTTAGGAAGTGCTTAGATCAAAGTCCGCCGACAATCCGCTCAAGCTGTTCGAGCTGGCCCGACATTTTCGCCACTTCCTGCGCGATCTGCTCGGCAGCACCGGGGGCATCAACCTCGCCGCATTCGGCCTGATTGACGTCCCAATAATAGTTATAATCCGCCTGAACAATGGCAAGATCAGTCTCCAGCGAGCGCCCTGAAATGCTCTCTCTAACCGCATCGAAACGTCCGATAACCTCGTCATATTGCGCGAGCAATTCGGGGTTTTGCGAATATGGGCAAACAGGGTTCAAGCCCGCCACAACATCACGCGAGTGAAAGCGGAATTGCGCGCCAGCCTGTGCATCATTGGCACTGTAGCTGCCGCCGCCCAAACTGTCACAGGCGCTCAAAGTCATCGCCATTGCCAGCGCGACACCCATAGTTGCTAGCTTCTTCATTGTGTAAGCCTTTCATTTACAATCGCGCCATCCTTCGTCAGCCGGACAGCGTCGCCAATCTCTTCGTCGAGCACAGGCCCGCCGGTTTCCTCATCCCAGAATGCTGAGAGAAAATTGTAATGGTTGCGCGCAAACAGCGCGGATGCGTCTGCGGGCAAATGCGCAGGCGTGTTGGAATAGCCCATGATCGTGACGCCGTGCTTGGTGACGATCTCGTCGGGCTTGGAACCGGCGACATTGCCGCCCGCAGGCGCTGCCAGATCAAAGATCACACTGCCCGGTTTCATCGTCTTGATCTGCGCGTCAGAGATCAGCCGGGGCGCTTTTCTGCCCGGGATTAGCGCTGTGGTGATCACGATATCCTGCTTGGCAATATGCGATGATACCAGCTCGGCCTGCGCCTTTTGATATTCCTCGCTCATTTCGGTGGCATAGCCGCCGCTGCCCTCGCCCTCAATTCCCTCTACATCTTCGACAAAGACGGGTTTCGCGCCCAAGCTCTCGATCTGTTCTTTCGTGGCAGAGCGCACATCGGTGGCTGAAACCTGCGCGCCCAAACGCCGCGCGGTCGCAATTGCCTGCAAACCTGCAACGCCAACGCCCATCACAAAACAGCGCGCGGCCTGAACCGTGCCCGCCGCCGTCATCATCATCGGGAAAGCGCGACCATAGTGATCGGATGCTGCCAGCACCGCCTTATATCCGGCAAGATTGGACTGGCTTGAGAGCACATCCATCGACTGTGCCCGAGTGATACGCGGCATAAATTCCATCGAGAGCGCTTCGAGACCCGCCTTGGCGTAATCCTTTACCCGCTTACCCTCGTTAAACGGATCGAACAGCGCGGCGACCATTGCGCCTTTTTTCGCGCCTTTTAGCTGGGTCAACGATGGGGCTTGCACGCCCAGCACGATATCTGCACCCTTAGCGGTTTGCGCCGCTGTGCCAATGCTCGCTCCTGCTCCCTCGTAATCGGCATCGCCAAACGAGGCCGTAGCGCCTGCGCCCTTCTCGACCGCAATTTCAGCGCCCAAAGCAGCGAATTTCTTCACCGTTTCCGGACTTGCAGCCACACGGGTTTCACCCGCCGCTCGCTCTTTAAGAATAGCTATCCGCAAAACCAGCGCCGCCTAGTCAGCAATCAAAACGACAACGACAAGCGTGATCAGCGCAATCAGAGGCACGCTCCATTTGAGCGATCCGATAAAGCTGTCATAGGTTGCTTTTGCAGATTTCATATCCTGCGAGGCCATAATGTCCGGTGTCCTTGCCCTGTTTGTTTTCGTCTCTCGACAAGCCTCTATCGCGCCTCGCGCGGCTACTCAAGCTCTCAAGTGCTAGCGCTTGTTGGCGAATTGCGCTCCTTCGCTCCGTCAACAGCCTTAATCTCGTCTTTACGACTGCGCGCTAAAGCGAAACTCGTATCAAGACGGGACGCAACAAGGTCTATGGCTGAGTTAGAACAGCGATTGCTAATGCTTATTGATGATGAACCGGCACAAAGCCGGCTCATCTCGGCATTGGCTGCGCGCGATGGATGGCGCACGCTGGTTGCCGCCGATTCCGAGACTGCGATTGCGATGCTCGGCACGCGGCAAGGAATGCAGCTGTCTGCGATTATCCTCGACCAATGGGTGCCCGGCGATGATGCCTGCACGCTCATTGAAGAGCTGAAAAGCCGCCGCCCGGCTCTCCCCATTCTCATGCTCACGACCAGCGCCTCTCCAATGTTGGCGGTGGACGCAATGCGCGCAGGGGCTACCGATTATCTGATCAAGCCGGTCGCTCCCGATCGTTTGATGGAAGCTTTGCGCTCTGCAACCGAGAAAGAAGCACCGCAAGACGAGCTGCAACCGCTCGCCGAGAAAATGCCCGCTGATCTCGATTTCGACGCGATGATCGGAACAGCTCCGCGGTTTCGCACCGCGCTGGCGCAAGCGGCCAAGGCTGCGCGCGGCCATAACAGCGTATTGATCGAGGGCGAGAGCGGCACAGGCAAGGAAATGCTGATGCGCGCGATGCATGCAGCCTCGCCCCGTGCAAAGGCTCCGTTTCGTATCATCAACACAGGCGGCGTGCCTACAAACAGTCTTGAATCGGTTCTGTTCGGGCATGAGGCGAACGCCTTTCCCGGCGCATTTGACCGTCAGATCGGTGCGCTCCAGCATTGCGACAATGGCACCTTGGTGCTCGATGATATTGACCGGTTGAACCCAGACTTGCAGGTTCGCCTGCTCGATACTCTGGAGACCGGAATTGTTCGCCCAATGGGGGCAACCCACGGCTTCCGCGTCGATGTGCGCCTGCTGTGCGCGAGCAATCTGCCAATGGATGCGCTCGTCACGTCGGGTCATTTCAATTCCGAGCTGATGGACAAGATCGGCCAGACAACCATAAAACTGCCGCCTTTGCGCGAGCGAACAGGGGATATTCCCGGGCTGACCCGCCATTTCCTTGCGCGGATTGGCGAGCAACCGGGCCTGCGCCCACTGTCTATTTCAGATTCCGCGCTAGCGCTGCTGGCAGCCTATGATTGGCCGGGCAATGTCCGCCAATTGCAAGCCGTTCTGTTCCGCGCAGCCGTATTCTGCGACAACCAATCGCTCACCCCGCAAAGCTTCCCGCAATTGTGCGAGCTGTTGGGCGAACCGGAAGAAAGCCCCGCCGCCCTGCAAGAAGCGGTTGGCGTAATGCTGTACACCGAGGACGGCAATTTGCGCCCGCTTGAAGAGATCGAGGCTGATGTGATCCGCCTTGCCATCGGGCATTATCGCGGCCGCATGACAGAAGTAGCGCGCCGCCTCGGCATTGGCCGCTCAACGCTTTATCGCAAGCTTTCCGATCTGGGCATCGACAACGCTGCGT
>CAZJAG010000149.1:0-2514 GCA_964543735.1 uncultured Porphyrobacter sp.
GGCTGGCCGAATTTCGCATTGTCGCTGGCGATGATAAAGTCCGCCATCATCGCAAGCTCGCACCCGCCGCCCAAGGCAAAGCCATTGACCGCTGCGATCCACGGCTTGCGGGTCTTCTTCACAATCTCCGAAGTCCAGGGCGAGAAGAAATCCTCGAGATAGAAATCCGCTGCCGCCTTGTCCGACATCTCTTTAATATCAGCGCCTGCGGCAAAAGCTTTCTCGCCTGAGCCAGTCAGGATTGCGCACAGCTGGCTGTCGTCCGATTGGTAGTCAGCGAAAGCCTGGATCAATTCTGCCAGAACTTGCGAGTTAAGCGCGTTCAGCGCCTTGGGCCGATTGATCGTCAAGAGCGTGACACCCTTGGTGCCCTGCGCGTCCTTCTCGGCGGTGATCGTTTCGTAACTCATTCACTTTCCTTCGTCATCGCGAGGAACCGCAGGTGACGCGGCGATCCACGGCGTTGGTTCATGGATTGCTTCGCTACGCTCGCAATGACGAGGAATGCAATCCGCAATTGTGTTCAGCCCAACGGCTTCCATTCCTCATCATCGGGCAGCGGTGCAAAGATGCTGTTCACCAGCTCCTCGCTCACCTCTTCAGGCGTCGCCGGATCCCATTTTGGATCGTTGGTCTTATCAGTGATTACAGCGCGCACGCCTTCGGCAAAATCGGGCCGCGTCAGCACGCGCGAGGCGATGCGATATTCTTGTCTCATATTCTCTTCGAAAGTCGAAAGCTGCTTGCTCACCTGCAATTGGCGCAAGGCGACCTTGCACGTCTGCGGTGATTTTGTGCCGAGCGTATCGCGCTCTTTCACCGCCCATGTGTCGCCATCCTCAATCGCAGCTTCGAGGCTGGCGAGGATATCCTCATATCTGTCCGAGGCGAAATGCTTGATGATCTTGTCCGCATTGTCTTCCAGCCGCGCTTTGGGCGGTGTGCCAACGGCTTCGGACAAGATGCCCTTGGCGCGTGCAGGCGTTTCGAAAATACGGGCTTTCAATTCATCGAGCATATCTGATGGCGCGTAATGGGTGGCAAGGCCCGCCCATTGGCATTCTGCTCCGTCAAGGCGAGCGCCGGTCAGCGCAAGGAACTGCCCAAGCCGCCCGCCAAGGCGCGAGAGATACCAGCCGCCGCCCACATCGGGGAACAGGCCAATGCCGGTCTCTGGCATGGCGAAGCGCGTATTCTCGGTCGCAACCCGAATGCTGGCAGGCTGCGAAATGCCCACGCCGCCGCCCATCGTGATCCCGTCCATGAAGGCGATCACGGGCTTTGCATAAGTGAACAGCTGGTGGTTGAGTTGATACTCGTCATGGAAGAATTTGCGGCCTGATGCGCCGCCATCATTCAGAGCGCTATCGCGCAGGAAAGCAATGTCGCCGCCCGCGCAAAATCCGCGCCCGGCATGGTGATCGATGACGATCGCTTGCACGCTGTCATCATCGGCCCATTCGGTGAGAGCCGCGCTCATCGCATGGCACATCTCGAGCGTAAGCGCGTGCAGCGCCTTGGGCCGGTTGAGCGACAGGCGACCAACCGCCCCCTCGCGCGTAATTACGATTTGGTCAGTCCCAAAATCTGTCATTGTCTAAGCAAGTCTCTTCCTACGACCATTCGCATGATCTGGTTTGTCCCTTCGAGGATCGAATGCACGCGCAAATCGCGCCAGAACCGCTCGATCGGATAGTCTTGTAGATAGCCGTATCCACCATGCAGTTGCAGCGCGCGGTCAACGATAGCGCTGCCATTGTCCGTTGCGAGACGTTTCGCCATTGCGGAAAAGCGCGATTTATCGGGCGCATTCTCGGTCACTTTGCATGCGGCGAGATAAAGGAGCGCTCGCGCCGCCTCCAGATCGGTCGCCATATCAGCCAGCGTAAACTGCGTGTTTTGGAAGTCTGCAACCGCCTGGCCGAACTGCTTGCGCTCCTTGGTATAAGTGATCGCCTCGTCCAAACACCTTTGCGCCCCGCCCAGCGAACACGCGCCGATATTGAGCCGCCCGCCATCCAGCCCCATCATTGCAATGCGAAAGCCCTCACCCTCGCTGCCGACGATGTTTTCAGCCGGAACCCGCACGTCCTCTAAAATCAGCTGGGCTGTGGGCTGCGAATGCCAGCCCAGCTTCTTCTCATTCGCGCCAAAAGAAACGCCGGGCATATCCTTCTCGATCACCATACAAGTGATACCCTTGGGCCCATCCTCACCTGTGCGCACCATGGCGACATAAATCTCGTTTGATCCTGCACCGGAGATAAACTGCTTGGAGCCATTGAGGATGTAGTCGTCACCATCCTTCTTGGCCGTGGTCTTGAGCGCCGCTGCATCCGATCCGCTGGACGGTTCGGTGAGGCAATAGCTGGCGATTTTGTCCATCCCGACAAGGTCAGGCAGATACTTGCCTTTGACCGTATCGCTGCCGAAACGGTCGATCATCCATGCGGCCATATTGTGGATCGAGATGAAGGCGCTGGTCGACGGACAGCCATAAGCCATCGCCTCCAT
>CAZJAG010000149.1:2614-3675 GCA_964543735.1 uncultured Porphyrobacter sp.
CGGGTGGTTGAGTGCGTGGGAAGTGTCAAAGGCAACCATTATTCTGGATTCTTCGATCTCGATCGCAGGCCCAAAACCTTCGTATCAAATTGCTCGCGTAACCTCTGTGTATTGCTGCCGGGGTATGTGAGCGGGCCGGAAATGCCCTTTTCCTGCGCTGCCAGTTGAACCAGCGTGCCATGAGCATTGGAAACATTAGGCAGATTGAGGAGCGCCGCATCCTCATATGCCTCATCACCGGTGATGATCGTCCAGCCATCCTGGCGCAGCGCCACAACCAGATCGGCGACAAAAAGCGCCGAAAGATCGGTTTCATGCAAAAGCATGTTATGCGCAATCGGCCGCCCATACGTCTTGCGCGCTAAGTCATCGTAGAATGCCGCCGCTTTGACATGTTCGGTCACAAACAATGCACCAGCTGCTTTGAGATTGAGAGGTTTGCCCTCTCTCTTCGCCGCATTCAGCGCATCATCCATCCACCAATCAGACGCGCCCACACTCGGGCTGGCATTGAGCAATTGCCGCTGCGCAAGGGCCTGCCTTATGCGGTCGCGTTTCGCTATGTCGCCTTGCCCTTCGTCAAGATAGGGGTAGCGAAACCATGGGCGCACCCCCTCAAGCCCCTGCATCCACTGCGCCGCGGCATCAATATTGGCAATATACTCGTCCGCATCCGTGCGGCTTAGCTGAAGATGATCCGCTGTGTGATTGGCCAGAACATGCCCTGCTTCGACATAGGCCGCGATGCGCTTTTCCGCCCCTTGGCGTTCGGTAATCTTACCCGGATTGATGAAGAAAACGGCCTGTTCTACGCCGGTATCCTCCAGCGCCTTGATCAGCAGTCTGGTCCGCTCATCCTCACTGAGGAATTGGCCGGGATGACGCGGCGTATCGTCAAAAGTGAGCGCGATGCGCTTGGGCGCAGGGCCTTCGGGAACCGATGCGCAAGCTGCAAGCACGAGAGCCAAAAGGCTGGCTAGCACTATCCGCAACACTTCCATCATCCTCACCTACCCCATCGTCGGAATGATGAAAGCATTGCCTTGGTCAGCCGAGCCATC
>CAZJAG010000150.1:0-1905 GCA_964543735.1 uncultured Porphyrobacter sp.
GGCGGCGATCATGTCGAGATTACCTGCAATCTGGGGGATACGGGACAGGTTGACGAGCTGATCCCTGCAACCGTTGATACGCTGGGCGGGATCGACATCCTCGTCAACAATGCCGGCATCACGCGTGATAATCTGGCGATGCGGATGAAGGATGAGGAATGGGACGATGTGATCCGCATCAATCTGGAGGCTGCGTTTCGCCTGATGCGCGCGAGCGCTCGCCCGATGATGAAGGCCAAATTTGGACGGATTATCTCGATCACCAGCGTTGTGGGGGCAACGGGCAATCCGGGTCAGATGAATTATGCCGCGGCCAAAGCCGGCATCGTGGGCATGTCCAAGAGCTTGGGTCAGGAACTCGCCAGCAGGGGCGTGACGGTTAATTGCGTCGCGCCCGGTTTCATCCGCACCGCCATGACAGACGAGCTGCCCGATGCTCAGAAAGATGCGCTCAATGCCCGTATTCCGATGGGGCGTATGGGCGAGGGCGGCGATATCGGTGCTGCGGTAGCCTTTCTCGCCAGCAGAGAGGCGGGCTATGTCACAGGCGAAACGCTCCATGTGAACGGCGGGATGGCGATGCTTGGCTAGAGTTGGCGCAGGATCGTCTATTCCGAGCCAAATCATGCACCATTTATCCCCAAGGAAGGTGCGATACGGATGCATGATTGCTTGCCGCATTGACCGCGCGCGCTAATGTCAAAAACGCAAAGTTTTACGCGTTTTTGGCGCGAATCTGCACGATTTGGCACAAAAACGGCACAAAAAGGGCTGAATAGGACTCATGAAAGCCACGATTGAACGCGCAACGCTGCTTCGCTGCCTCTCCCACGTGCAATCCGTGGTTGAGCGGCGCAACACCATTCCCATCCTCTCCAACGTGCTGATCGAGGCAGGTGATGGCGGCACTTTGAAAGTGATGGCGACTGATCTGGATTTGCAAGTGGTGGAGAACATGGCTGCAGCTTCGGTGGATACGCCCGGCGCGATTACCGTGTCTGCTCATCTATTGTTCGACATTGCGCGCAAACTGCCCGATGGCTCCCAAGTCAGCCTTGAAGTTGGCGAGAACCGGATGGAGATCAAGGCCGGGCGAAGCCGTTTCAAGCTGCCTACGCTTCCGCGTGATGACTTTCCCGTGATCGTAGAGGGCGATCTGCCCACCAGTTTTGAACTTCCGGCAAAGCTTCTGGCCGAATTGGTCGACCGCACGCGGTTTGCCATCTCGACCGAGGAAACGCGCTATTACCTCAATGGCATTTTCCTGCATGTCACCGATGATGACAAGCCCGTCCTGAAAGCCGCAGCGACCGATGGCCACCGCCTTGCACGCTTCACGATTGACCGGCCCGATGGCGCTGAGGGAATGCCCGATGTCATTATCCCGCGCAAAGCCGTGGGCGAGCTGCGCAAACTGCTGGACGAGGCGATGGACGGCAATGTCCAGATTGATCTTTCGGCCAGCAAAATCCGCTTCACTCTTGGCGGGGAGGGCGGCGTTGTCCTCACCTCGAAACTGATCGATGGAACGTTCCCCGATTACAGCCGCGTGATTCCCAAGGGCAATGACAAATTGTTGAAAGTCGATCCGAAGAGTTTCTTCCAAGGTGTTGACCGTGTTGCTACAATCGCGACCGAGAAAACGCGCGCGGTTAAGATGGGTCTTTCGACCGACAAGGTGACTTTGTCGGTTACCTCGCCCGACAATGGCACGGCGGCGGAAGAGCTGGCGGGCGAATATGGTTCGGACGAGATGGAGATCGGCTTTAACGCCAATTATCTCAAGGACATACTCGGCCAGATCGACACGGATTTGGTCGAATTGCACCTTGCCGATGCAGGCGCGCCGACTTTGATCCGCACGGACGAGAAATCGCCTGCGCTCTACGTGCTGATGCCGATGCG
>CAZJAG010000150.1:2005-3593 GCA_964543735.1 uncultured Porphyrobacter sp.
GAAGAAGCGGGCATCTCGCATGAGACGATTGCGACGCCTGCGCATAGCCCCGAGAACCGCCATCCCTTCGGCAAAGTTCCAGTGGTCGAGGTGGACGGGCTGGAGCTGTATGAGAGCGTCGCCGTCACGCAATATATTGATAATGAGCACAATTCTGGCGCGCTTCAGCCGCAAAGCCCCGCTACTCGCGCGGTGATGGACAAGTGGATTGCGCTTGCCAACAATTACCTCTTCCCATTGTTCGAGCATGGCCTTGTTATGCCCTGGATCATGCATCGCGTGGTGGGCGAGCCGTTTGACGAGGCGAAAATCGCTAAAGCGCTGCCGCAAGTCGCGCGCGCGCTCAGCTTTTGTGAGGCGGAGATTGCGAAGGATGGCGCATGGGTGAGGGGGCCTTTCAACCTTGCGGATGTGTTCATGTATCCCGTGCTGCGCGGGCTTCAGCTCACACCGCAAGGGGCAAGCGGCCTGTCGCAATGCCCCGAAATCACAGCTTGGATGGAAGAGCTGGAGCAGCGGCCCAGCATTCAAGCTACTCGGTGGCAAACCGAAACTTGATGCTCTAGGCTTTCTCCCAAGCAGAGGAGAGATTCGTGACCACACTTCAACAAGTCCATGTGAAGAAGGCCGCTCTGGGTGAGGCGCAGCTCGCCGAAATGGAATTGGGCGAATTGGCCGATGGCGCGGTGCGCTTTGCGATTGAGAGCTTCTCGGTCACAGCCAACAACATCACCTATGCGGTGGTGGGCGACGGCTTTGGCTATTGGAATTTTTTCCCTGCGCCTGAAGGTCATGGAATCGTGCCCATGTGGGGCCATGCGAAAGTGACCGAGAGCAAGTGCGCCGATGTGCCCGTGGGCGAGCGCGTTTATGGCTATTTGCCGATGGCGACGCATCTGGATGTGATTCCGGGCAATGTCTCTGCCGCCAGTTTTGTTGATATGGCGGAACATCGCCAGCCGATGAGCCCGATCTACAACCAATATTCGAGGCTTTCAGCTGATCCCGAGCATGATCCTGCCCACGAAGCTGAGCGGATGGTGTTCGGGCCGCTGTTCAAAACCGGCTTCATCATCGAATATTTTATGCGCGGCGAGAGCTGGTTCGGTGCAAGCCAAGTCATCATGACGAGCGCCTCATCCAAAACTGCGATGGGCCATGCCAGCGTTGTGAAGGCAAATTCGCCGCAGATTAAGCGCGTGGGGCTTACGTCCACTGGCAATGTGAGCTTCGTCGAGGGGACGGGGCTCTATGATCAGGTGATCGCTTATGATGATCTGGACGCGCTGGAAACCGTGCCCAGCGTCAGCGTGGATTTTGCTGGCAATGCCAAGCTTTTGGGCGAGCTGCACACGCGCTTTGCCGACAATCTCAAATATTCATGCCTGGTTGGGGCGACCCATATTGAGGAGCGCGGTAGCGGTTCGAGCGAGCCATTGCCGGGACCGCAGCCGACCTTGTTCTTTGCGCCCGATCACTTCGTTGCCTTCTTCAAACAGCATGGCCCGGTTGACGGCGGCAAGATGGCAGCGGCGGCTTGGTCGGGCTTTTTGGAAGCCACAAGCGGTTCAGTTGCAATGGAAACGCA
>CAZJAG010000151.1:0-3576 GCA_964543735.1 uncultured Porphyrobacter sp.
AAAGCCCCATCGCCTTGCCCACTTCGCGGATCGCCATGCGCGGGCGGTAATGGATGACAGTCGCGGTCAGGCCAGCACGGTGGCGGCCATATTTCGCGTAAATATACTGGATCACCTCCTCGCGCCGCTCATGCTCGAAATCAACGTCGATATCGGGCGGCTCCTTGCGCTCTTCAGAGATGAAGCGGTCGAACAAGAGCTGATGCTTGGCCGGATCAACGCTGGTGATCTCAAGGCAGTAACACACCGCAGAATTGGCCGCAGAGCCGCGTCCTTGGCACAGGATGGGTGGATCGACGCTGCGGGCGAAATCGACGATATCCTTGATGGTGAGGAAATAGCGCGCAAGGTCGAGCTTTGCGATCAAGGCCAGCTCGCGCTTCAGCGTATCGCGCACCACCTCCGGCGTCCCTTGAGGATAACGCCGCGCTGCCCCCGCCCATGTCTCAGCCTCGAGATATTCCTGCGGGGACATACCGTCTGGATAAATCTCCTCAGGATATTCATATTTGAGCTCTTCCAAAGAGAAATCGCACGCATCCGCCACCGCCCGCGCAGCTGCAATCGCATGGGGCCAGCGCGCAAACAGCTGCTGCATTTCTTGAGGAGATTTGAGGTACCGCTCACCATTAGGGTGGAGCAAATGCCCCGCCTTCGCCACAGTCGACTTGTGCCGGATTGCGGTCATCACATCTTGCAAAGGACGGCGCTGGGCTGCGTGATAATGGACATTATTGGTCGCCAGCAGTTCCAGCCCGTTCGCCCGCGCCAAAGCATCAAGCCGGTCGATCCGCGCCTGATCATCACCAAAATAACGATAATGCGCCGCCAGATAGCGCAGCCCCGCCAGCCTGCCGGTCAAATGCGGCAAAAGCGCCGACAGATCGCCTGTGATATCACTCTCCAGATCGCTCCCATCAAGCGTAACAACATTGTTGACCCAAGCAGTGATAGTGAAAGTCTCGCTCAGATCGTCGGGCGGAATCAGGATCAGCTGCACCGCCGCATCGCCGGCATATTGCGCCAACATAGCAAGCGAGATGTGGCAATCACCCTTGGTCTGCCATTCGCCATCAAGCGTTTCCATCCGTCCGGCCGAGATCAGCTGGCACAATGCCCCATAGGCTGCACGGTTCCGGGGATAAGCGAGGAATGCGAGCCCCTCCACAGTCTCGATCCGCGTTCCGATTACCGGTTTTAGCTTGAGCGTGCTCGCCTCTGAATGAATGCGCACCACGCCTGCAAAAGAGTTCGCATCGGCAATTCCGATCGCGTCATACCCTAAAGCGCGCGCTGTGCTGGCCAGATCGACCGCGTCGCTCGCGCCGCGCAGGAAGCTGAAACAGCTGAGAACACCCAGTTCGACAAAATCGGCACGCTGAGGTGCAGCAACATCGTCTGGATCAATAACCAGTGTGCGTTTGTCAGGGGTGAGCGGTGCATCGGGCATAGAACAGGGCTTTGAGCTTGGGGCGAATCCCCTTGGCGAAAGCCATTTGTTCTACATATGTTCCAACCTTAAGTCCATACAGGCAACGCGCTTCCACAAGCGGTGCAACGATCAAAATGTGAGGAATGGTGCCTTCGCTTATGCAGCGAATTCAGAGCGGTCCATATTGTGCTCTTCGCACAGATGATCGATGATCGAGGGATGCAACTGGCCATCGAAGGACAGGCCGGCATATTTTCCGTCCACCCACACAATTGTGCCGAGCGGCGCGCGAATGCCGTTGATCTTTAGCGTGACTGTCTCGCCCTCTTGTGCAAAGCCAAACCGGCCCCGCAACTTGCAGCCACCTTCCGACAAATTGACGAGCTCAACGCAGATCCCGCGCGAACGCAAACGACCCTCAACCAGAATGTTGAGTTCGCGTCGGTCATTAGAGCGAGGTACTTCGATTTCTTGCATAATCCCAATCCGCAAGGGGTTTCGTTGACATCCCTATAGCCGCCGGGCGTTACTTATGCGTTAACTGAAGACCCCCTGAAGATACCAATCGGGCGCCCCACCCCGCCCGTCATCGAGCAGGCCGTGGCGATAAATCCAATAGCGCTGACCGTTTGCATTCTCGATCCGGTAATAATCACGTAGCCGAGCGGTCGAGCGTTCGCGCCACCATTCAGGAGCGACACGCTCCGGCCCCTCAACCCGCGCAACATCATGCACCCCGCCACGCCAGCGAAAGCGCTGTGGAAAGCCATCTGGCGCCGCATAAAGAACGGAAATTTTCTCTGCCTTATCAAACAGTTTGATAGGCCTTCTTCGAAAGTTCCTAGATCTCACAATAGGGTGACCAGAATCCATCTCCAACGGTGGGACGCTCACCCATGCGCGCTCTGGCAGATGGCTGGGATAGTGCGCCGGGCGACTGACCGCACGCGGTCCTAAACGCGCTGTCAGCCGGTCAATAAAGGCGGAGAGAGATGTGCCGAGTGGAGAGGAATTTTCGCTCTCATCGCTGATTGCTGCCTGCTCCAGCGCCAAAGGCTCTGCCCAGCTTGCCCGCAAGCGCACAATCTCGATCCCGAAACCGGCTTCGATTCGTTCAAGCTTTTCGGCAAACAGCCGGGTGATATGCGCCGGATCACGTGTGGGGGCCGCCAGTTCCAGCTGGCGGATGATAACCTCTCCATCCACGCGCCACAGCCCCAGATCGAGCCTGCGCGCGCCCACGCCCCTCCCCTCCAGCAACCGCGCCATATCGCGGGCCAGATCGCCCAGCACCTGATCCAGCAGGCTGCGATGGCGGAGCGGCTCCATCAAGCGGCGCTGCACCAGCGGAATATCCTGCGGCACGATCGGCACAAGCGGCTCGGGCACGCGGCCTAGGAGCTGATCCATCCGCACCAGCGGGTTGGAAGCAGGTGATTTGCGGTTCCTGAAGCGGCGCTGCAAGGCATCGCGCCCGCCTCCGCTCGCGTGCCGTTCGCTCTCGATACGGTTCAGATCACCCAATTGCTTGAGACCCAAACGTCTAAGCACTGTCAGCACATCGCTATCCAGCCTGAGCGCTGCAACCGGCAAATCGGCAAGCCGCGCGCCGAGATCATCCTCAGCTTTGAGCAATGCGTGATGCGGCCCGTAATGCGCAAGCGCCCATGCCGCGCCCGCTGTCGGTGCGATGGCCGCGCGCGCTGTAAGCCCACGTACAGCAAAGCGCCCACTCACATCTTCGAGCAACCGCTCTTCTCCGCCGAACAGATGCGCCACTGCTGTCACATCGACGAGCACGCCGTCTGGCGGGTCGGTCGCGCTCCACGGCCCCCATTGCCGCGCCCACAGGGCAAGCTTTTCCAGCATATCGAGATCGCCCGCAGGATCAGCAGGCTCCACCGCCAGTTCAGGACACAAAGTGCGCGCATCGGCCAGCATCATCGCGCTGTGCAATCCAGCCTCGCGCGCAGCCGCGTTCACCGCCTCAAGCCGCGGGCCATGCGCAGTCTCTGCAATCAGCGCGAGCGGGCCGCTATCCGCCCCCTCGCCCGGCTCAAGCCCGTTAGAGAGCCGCCAGCGCTCGACCGACAGTCGAGCGAGCCAGATCGCCATGATCCGGCGCCGCGATGCTCGCATTGTCG
>CAZJAG010000152.1:0-3546 GCA_964543735.1 uncultured Porphyrobacter sp.
GCACTGCGTCCGATCTGGAAGACGTGACCCGCAGCGAAGTGATCAAATATTCCGCAGGCGGCTTTCGCGATTTCACTCGCATTGCCGCCTCTGACCCGACCATGTGGCGCGATGTGTTCTTGAACAACAAGGGCGCAGTGCTCGAAATGCTGGGCCGCTTTACCGAGGATTTGACTGCGCTTCAGCGCGCGATACGGTCAGGCGACGGGGAGACTTTGTTCGATCTGTTCGAGCGCACGCGGACAATCCGCCGCTCGATTATCGAGCAGGGTCAGGATGATGCGAGCCCTGATTTCGGGCGCGATCATTAAGGTTTGAAGCCCCATTGCCATTCGCTTTGTGCCCGCGATTATTGAGAGCATTGATGGCGCGGTGGACACGCGCCTCGGCCTCTTCGCGCGGAAGCCCTGCCGGAATCTCCTCGCCAATCCGGTAAGTGATCGTGCCTGATCGCTTGATCCAGCGGTGATAGCATTCCCCGCTATCCACTGCGATGGGCACAACCGGCAGCTTCAAAAGCTTGTAAAGCCCGGCAAAGCCCGAACGCAGCGCAGGCCTTTGCCCATGCGGCACGCGCGTCCCTTCGGGGAAGATCACCAGAGGACGGCCAGCTGCGATCACTTCGCGCGCCTCGCCCAGCATCTTGCGCAAGGCCACCGCTCCGCCATCGCGCGCGACCGGAATAAGGCCGTAAATCCGCGCCGAACGCCCCCAGCCGGGAATATCGAACAGTTCCTGCTTGGTGAAGACGGCGGGCAAAGGCAGCAAGGTTGGCGCATCGATAGCCTCGAAGAAACTCTCATGCTTGATCGCGTAGAGCACGGGCCGGTCAGCCAGCTGTCCCTCGATCCTCAGTCTAACGCCCAAGAGATTGCGCACGCACCAGCGATGCCAGCCGGTCCAGCGGCTCACCACGCTTCGCAAGGCACTCTGCCCGAACAATAGCGCGATCACTGCGCCCATGACCAGAAACACACTGATCCCGTAAAACAGGACATAGAAGAGCGCGCTGCGGATCACATTCATACCGGCAGCATTCCCGCCACCCAGCTTGCGAGCAGCTTGTGATATTCAAGGAACAGGATCGGTATGCCCGGCTCTGAAGGAACGGCATCGCGAACAATCGCGACATCGGGCGGGAGCACCCGCTCCAGCTCGCCCGAAGCGCGGCGCATATGCCAATCGGTCGTCACCAGCCTAAGCGAGCTGATCTCGCGGCTTTTCACAAATTCTGCAATTTCGGTGGCGTTGGAATGCGTGTCGACCGCTCTAAAACCCAAGGTGACGCAGCATTCCATCGTTTCAGGGGCGACTTTAAACTCTTCAGCAAATTCGGCGGGCTTCACATCGGGATCAACCCCGCTCACCAGCATCACCGGAGCAAGCTCCTTCCCCAGCACATCGAGCCCATAAGCAATCCGTCCCGTGCCGCCTGTTGGCACAATCACGGCATCGGTTTTTGTGCCGTCTTGTGGCTGCGGCAAAGTGCTCGCGAACCAGAGGAAGCCAAAGACCCAGACAAGGAAGAGGACAGCAAGAACGCGGCGCATCGCTAGAGCATCCGCTCCAATGCGCGGATCACTGTAAACCGCGCTGTAAGCACTGCCATGCCTACCCCGAAAAGCGGGATCAGGATGATCAATATCCACTGCCAAAAAGCCAGACCGCCGCCGTCAATCATGCCGGATTCCAGTGCTGAGAACTGGCTCCCGATGAAATAGACGCCCAGCATTCCCAAGATCAGCCCAAGCCCTGAACCAATCGCTGCATCGATCCCGACCGTCTTTTGAAAAACGCGCGCGATTTGCTGGTCGGTTCCGCCCAGATGATGAACAATCTCGATTGTCTCGCGATGGGTGGTGAACGCGCTGCGCGCTGCCAGCCAGACCGCTGCGGCGCTGGTGATGGCCAGCAATATGATCAGCACAAGCGCGAGATATTGCAGCGATGCCAGCGCGGAATAAACAGGCTGCAACCAGCTGGATTGCGCGTCCACTCTCGCACCGGGCACGCTCAGGTCGAGCACGCCCTGCAAACGGGCGATTTCCGCCTCGCTTGCTGCCTCGTTCAATTCGACATCAATCAGCGCAGGGATCGGCACAGCCTCGCCTTCCGCCATTTGCCCAAGCCACGGCTCGAGCATGGCGTTGAGCTCTTCCTGCGGCACCAGACGAATGCTTTGCACGGCAGCATCCTCGCCCAGCAAGGCTGCTGCTCTTTCAGCGCTTTGGCGGCGGGTATCGGGATTGGCCTCGACGATTTGCACCGTAACCGCGCCGGACAAATCCGCATTCGCCCTTGCGGCAAGATTGCTGACAGCCATGGCGCCAGCTGCGGCCATCACGGTGAGCGCAATCATAATCGCGATCACCCAGGGAATTGGCCCGGATACACGCGCATTGGGAATAAGATTGGCGGCGCGCTCGCCCGAAAACTCATCCAGATCGGATGCAAATTTCTCGTCGCTAAAAGGAGACGGTTTCATGATCGGGAACCTGCCCCTTTACCCTGTCCCTTACCCTGAGCTTTGCCGCTGGTGCGTTTGGGCGGGTAGCGCAATGCGCCTGTCGGGTCGGACAGCTTGCCATTGTCGAGCCGCATGATCAGCGAATCCGGCACTTTCTTGAGCAAATGCACATCATGCGTTGCCACCACCACAGTCGTGCCCAGCCGGTTGAGCGCTTCAAACAGGCGCAGCAGCTTCAAAGCCATTTCAGGATCGACATTGCCGGTTGGCTCATCTGCCACCAGCACATCGGGCCTTGCGATCACTGCGCGCGCGATTGCCACGCGCTGCTGCTCGCCGCCCGAAAGCGTTGTGGGATAGGCTTGCGCGCGGTGCGAGAGCCCCACCCAATCAAGCATTTCGGACACAGGGCGCGTCAAACTCGCCTCGCTCACGCCTGAAATCCGCAAGGGCAGCGCGACATTGTCAAACGCGGTCATATGCTCGACCAACCTAAAGTCCTGAAACACCACCCCGATCCGCCGCCTAAAATCGGGCAAATCGCCGCGCGGCAGCGTGATCATGTCCTTGCCGAACATGCGGATCACCCCGCGCGATGGCCTTTGCGCCAGATAAAGCAGCTTCAAAAGCGAGGTCTTGCCCGCGCCGCTTGCCCCTGTGAGAAAGTAGAAACTGCCCGGAAACAGCGTGAAAGATACATCGCGCAGGACCTCTGGATCGGTGCCATATCTCAGCCCGATATTCTCGAAATTGACCACTGTGTCCGGCGTTTCGTCCATTATCCGGCCTTATCTAATGCCCGTATTGCATGAAAGCCATAGGGCAAACGAATATGTTCCAAGACGTTTCATGCATGTGGAAAAGGCGCCTCTTGGGCCCAATGCGAAGCAAAGCGCCCTTGTTGCAAGGGCTGCATGGGCCTAGTGCACGTTAAGCATGCTTATAGCCTGTCCAGACTGTAATACGCGGTATGTCGTGCCGGACGAGGCCATCGGAGTGGATGGCCGCACTGTGCGCTGCGCCAAGTGCAAGCACAGCTGGTATCAGGCTGGACCCGAGATTGAGCTTCCGCCCGAGCG
>CAZJAG010000153.1:0-3467 GCA_964543735.1 uncultured Porphyrobacter sp.
GCCATGCATTTGCGCGCTTGCTCCAAGAAAGGCTCTTCGCCCTCTTTCATGCTGATGGAATTGACGATGGGCTTGCCCGAAACGCATTTCAGCCCCGCCTCAATCACATCCCATTTCGAGCTGTCGATCATCACCGGGACCCGTGCAATGTCAGGTTCGGCTGCGATCAGCTTGAGGAAGGTCGTCATCGCTTTTTCAGCGTCGAGCAACCCCTCGTCCATATTGACGTCGATCACCTGCGCGCCGTTTTCAACCTGCTGGCGGGCCACCTCGACAGCGGCGGCATAATCATCCGCCATGATGAGCTTTTTGAACCGCGCAGAGCCAGTGACATTGGTGCGCTCGCCAATATTGACGAAACGGGCGGTTGAAGGTGTGTCCGTCATGCTCAAGCAGCCATCGTAAAGGGTTCGAGGCCCGCGAGCCGCATTTCGGTCGAGACTTCGGGAATGGCGCGCGGTTCAAGCCCTGCCACAGCCTCGCTCATCGCGGCGATATGCTCGGGCGTTGATCCGCAGCACCCGCCAAGGATGTTGACCTGCGCGTTCTCCGCCCATTGCTTGACGAGGCCAGCAGTCGTCTCGGGCATTTCGTCATATTCCCCAAGTTCATTGGGCAGGCCAGCATTGGGATAAGCGAGGATCAGCGTATCCGCGATGCCGGAAAGCAATTGCACATGCGGGCGCAATTGATCCGCTCCAAAGCTGCAATTGAGACCAATGGTCACAGGGTTCGCATGACGCACCGCATTCCAGAACGCTTCGACCGTGTGGCCTGACAGATTGCGACCGGACAGATCGGTCAGCGTCATCGAGAGCATGATCGGCACATCGCGGCCAAGCTCGCTTTCGAGCTGTTTGACTGCGAAAATGCCCGCCTTCGCATTGAGCGTATCGAAGATCGTCTCGATCAGGATGAAGTCCGCTCCGCCCTCTACCAAGGCTGCGGCTTGCTCGTGATAGACGGCCACCAGCTCGTCAAAATCAATCTCGCGAAAACCGGGGTCCTCAACGTCCGGCGAGAGGGAAAGCGTCTTGTTAGTAGGGCCGATTGCGCCTGCGACAAAGCGCGGCTTGCCATCTTTAGCCGCATATTCATCCGCCAGCTCGCGCGCCAATTTGGCCGAGGCGATATTCATCGCTTTGACCTGACTTTCAGCGGCATAATCGGCTTGACTGATCGTGTTCGCGCTAAACGTATTGGTCGAGACAACATCCGATCCCGCATCGAGATAGGCACGGGTAATGTCCGACAAGACATCGGGCCGCGTCAGCGCAAGGATGTCATTATTGCCCTTCTGGTCCGCCTTGAGGCCCAGATCGCCCGCATAATCCTCTTCCGAAAGGCCGCGTTCCTGAATCTGCGTGCCGAACGCACCGTCAAAGATCAGCACCCGCTCGGCAGCGGCAGCTTGCAATTGCTCGCGCTTGTTCATTGGGGCGCTCATGACTGGATACCTTTCGGGCGCATCCCCAGCATATGGCAGATCGCATAGCTTAGCTCTGCCCGGTTGAGCGTGTAGAAATGGAACTGGCGAACCCCGCCTGCATAAAGCCTGCGGCATAGCTCGGCTGCGATGGTCGCGCTGACCAGCTGGCGCGCCTTGGGATGATCATCGAGCCCGTCGAACAAGCCCGCCATCCATTCAGGGATTGCCGTGCCGCAAAGGCTGCTCATCCGCTCGACCGCCGCAAAGCTGAGAACTGGCATAACGCCGGGCACAATCTCGCCAGTAATCCCGCGCGCGGCTGCCTCGTCACGGAAAGCAAAGAAGCAATCGGGCTGGAAGAAGAATTGCGTGATCGCGCGGGTCGCACCCGCATCGAATTTGGCTTTCAGATTATCTAGGTCTGACTGCGCGTCGGGGCTGTCGGGATGAACCTCGGGATAGGCGGCGACTGAGATTTCAAAGTCAGCGATTTTCTTCAAACCCGCAATCAGCTCGACCGCATTGGCATAGCCGCCTGGATGCGGCGTATAGGCCCCGCCATCGGGCGCATCACCGCGCAAAGCAACAATATGGCGGATGCCGCTTTCCCAATAATGGCGCGCAACCTCGTCCACCTCGGCTTTGGTCGCATTGACGCAAGTAAGATGCGCTGCCGCTGGAATGCCGACCTCATTGTTGATCCAAGCGACTTGTTCATGCGTGCGGGTGCGGGTCGATCCGCCCGCGCCATAGGTGACAGAAACAAAGCGTGGATCAAACGGGCGCAATGTCTCAACGCTGGCTTTGAGCGTTTCGCCCATCTTGTCCGTCTTGGGCGGGAAAAATTCAAAGCTCACATCAATATCGCCGGGAAGAGCGGCAAATAGCGGAGCATCATGCGCTGTATGCGCCTCGCGCTGGGGGTCGAGCGTGGGGCTCATTGTGCATTCTCCGTTTGGGTCGCGCCCTGCATTTCAGCGAGCCAGATTTTCACCACCAGTTCCTCACCTTCCAATGTCAGCGTTTGTTTCGGCGCAAAGCCAACGTCCTTCATCAATTGCGCCATCTGCCGGTCAGAAAAGCCGAGCCGGGCATGTGCATGAACCTCGCGCAGCTCCTCTTTCGAATGCGCCGCGAAATCGACAATCGCGATGTGCCCTGCCGGTTTCGTGACGCGCGCCGCTTCTGCCAAAGCGCGCTCGGGTTGCTGCGCGAAGTGAAGGACTTGATGCAATATCACTGTATCGAACCGCGCCGCGTCAAAGGGCAAATCGGTAAACTCGCCTTGCACCAGCTCGATCCGGTTCGCAGGCAGATTTTGCAGCTTCGCTCTCGCAATCCGCAACATTTCGAGGTTCTTGTCGAGCGCAACCACGTGATCAGCAGCAGGCGCAAACAATTCTGCCATCCGGCCCGTGCCCGTGCCAATATCGAGCACTTGACCCACTGGCGCATCGCCCAAGGCATCGAGCAATGCGGCCTCAACCTTGTCATCGGGACTGTGAAGGCGGCGCAATTGATCCCACTCTTCGGCGTGCTGGGCGAAATACTTTTCTGCTGCCCGCTCGCGAGAGGAGCGGATCGCCGAAAGCTTGGCGCGGTCGGTGGCACACAAAGCCGCAAGCTCTGGATCGTCCTGTTCCGCACTGTCGAGCAGAGCGGAAAGCGCCATATGCGTTGCAGCGCCAGATTTGAAAGTGGCAGGAACACGCAGGAAAACCCAGCTGCCCTCGCGATGTCTTTCGGCAAGGCCCGCATCACATAAAATGCCGACATGGCGCGAGACACGCGGCTGGCTTTGTCCGAGCACCTGCGCAAGCTCGCCCACTGCCAATTCCATCGCCCCGATCAGGCGCACAATGCGCAAGCGGGTCGGGTCAGCAAGGGCTCTGAAAAGGGCTTCTGTCTGCATTTCAAAGGAGGGATATAAAGATATTTTTATATCTGTAAATGCGCGTTTTTGCGCAGGCTGCCATTGGGAAGATCGCAATCAGAAAGCGCGCCCAATCCGGAGGAGCGATGGTGCGGCGCGCAGGCT
>CAZJAG010000154.1:0-1301 GCA_964543735.1 uncultured Porphyrobacter sp.
AGCGGATCGACCGTGCCATCGGCATCAATCATTGCATCGAGCCATTTCTGCTCATCAGAAGTCACTTCAGCGCCATCAGCTTCCCATTCGGCAAAGCTCTTGCGAACTTCCTTCTTGCCGAAAACCTTGCCCAGATGATTGGCGGTTTGCGGCACTTCGCGCGCCATCCGGCCAAAAAAGCGGCCCACATTCGTATCATTGTCCGCAATGAAGCTTTCCAGCTCTTTCATCCGCTCATGGCTGACTTGCGCATTCTTCAATGCGAAGCCTTTGAGGTAATTCGCAACCCCATCGACAAACAAATGCTGCCAGTCGAGCGCATTGTCCTTGCCAAGCGAGGCATCTTTCAATCCGAACAGCAATTCGGCATCAAACCGGCTGACAGCAGCAGGGCCATGGCCGCCGCTGGCGAAGATCACACGGCGCAATAGCGCGCATTCAACTGTCGAGATATGGCAAGCCGCGAGGCCGCCATTTTCTGCGTGATTGTCATAACGGGTCGGGCCTTCGCCGGTCAGCACAGCAGCCTCAATCTGGCGCAAGACATAATGCTTGAGCGAGCAAGGCACATTTTGCGCTCGCTCGACAATGCGAACCAGACATTCCAGCTCTGCCATGCTCTCAAGCTTGCCATCGTGATCAATCTGATCAATCAGCCAGCGCGCTTCGGCTTCATCGCACATGCCGCGCGGCTGCGTCCCATTGAGGACAAATTCGCTGATCGCTTCGACGAAGAAGTCTACCCATGCATCATCGCGCTTTTCCAGCGCATTGTTGATTGCGAAAATGGCTTCCGCTTCGCCGCGATGGATCTGTCCATCACCCCATCCCATCTGGCGAAGCGAAAGCAGTTCTTCAGCGTCAATCACACCATCTTGTGACGCGCGTTGTGCAAGGTCTGCGAATTGCATGCTCATAGCGGAAGTGCCCCTATCAATTGCTTGCAGGAGCTATCGCATGAACGCCCTTAAATTGTGGTTACTATATCTTCAGCGCTTCAAAGCATTGGCGCAAGCAACCCGGTCGACTTCAAAGCCATCGCTGGCGCGGCGCGCTTCTAGGTGAGTGGCAGTGGGCGTTGCACCGGGGCGCAAGGGGTAGAGATAGACATCGAGCACGCAGGCCTGCCCTGTAAATTGCATTTTGCGAGCATCGCCTTCCATCACATCGAGCCGAGGCTCTCCAAAAGTGCGGCGCAGCTGGCCTGCTGTCTCTCCAATCACTCCGACAAGGCCCGGCAAATTCATCACTGTGGGATTGGCAAAGCTGGGCGGAGGAGGTGCAGGCGGAATGCCGGCAGG
>CAZJAG010000154.1:1401-3434 GCA_964543735.1 uncultured Porphyrobacter sp.
GTCGAAGGCCGTGATGCAGTGGAAGTCCCCGTAGGATTTGTCGCGACCGGCGCATTGCCAGTTGAAGGCAGTTCCTTAGGCGCGCCAACACATGCGCCCAGCAACATCGCCAATGCAGCTGCACTTACTCCCTTACGCGTCTCAATCACTTCAATAATCCTTATCCGCTGAGCCGCTTGGCATGAACCAAATGCGTGCCTGCTGCTGCACCTATAATCGGCCCGAGCAAATTGACGAGCGGGATCAACATAATTCCTGTTACAGCTGCGCCCAGCATTACGCGCTCGAACCCGCTGACGGGAGTATTGCCATGTGCAATATCAGTCTGAGGCATAATATCTGCTTGGGGCGCTGAACACAGCCTGAGCCAGCACATATCGGTTAGCTCGCGCCCCAGCAGCACTGCATTCACCAGCACAAAGACAATGCCCGGCCCAATCGCAGTGAACAGCAGAAAGAATGCCACTGGCATTGCAAGCAGATTGAACAGGATCGTGCGACCCATTCCTTTCAAACTGTTCTTCGCATCCTGCGCGAAAGGAAGCGCTTGGCCATGCTCTCGGTAATGCATTCCCTCAACAGCTGCGACAACATCGTCAGCGAAGAATTGCAGCACAGCCAAGGCGACAATGCGAAACAGGAACCATCCGGCAAACAGCATGATGACAGTGATCGCAATGCCGCCTGCCTCGGCTCCAATCGCTTCCATCATTCCCAGCTTATCGAGCACCCAATAAATGCCAAAGCCCACTCCGCCGCCAAGCACAGCCAGAATGAGCAAAGTCAGCCCCAGACTTTTGGCCAGCACAATCAGGATATTGCGATCGGTCAATTGGCCAATGGCTTTGATGAGGGACTGAATGACAAGCTGCATAGTAATCCCAGAATAGCGCATTGCCCTGTGCCCAAGTCAATTGCTTAGGCTGCGCTTTCCCGCTCTTTCCCGCTCATTCACTCTTGGCGCTGCGACGGCAAACCGCTAGGCGCTGGCCATTCTTGAACGAAAACAGGCGGGATTTCCCACTCATGACTGAAGCGCGTTTTGACGTCATTGCGATCGGCAATGCAATCGTCGACATCATTGCCTCTTGCGAGGAGACCACTCTGGACGAGCTGGGATTAAACCGCGGCGGAATGACATTGGTGGATGCTGATGGCGCAGATGCGCTTTACGCAGCGATGGGCCCCGCGACTGAGAAATCGGGCGGATCAGCGGCCAATACTCTGGCTGGATTGGCTGAGCTGGGCACGCGCTGCGCTTTCATTGGCCAAGTGGCTGATGACCAGTTTGGCGAAGTGTTTGCTCATGATATTCGCGCAGCGGGCATCACTTTCGAAACGCCTATGCGCGCGTCTTCGGACAATCCATCCGAGCCGCCAACAGGGCGCTGCCTGATCTTTGTCACACCCGATGGCGAGCGGACAATGAACACCTTTCTGGGCGCGGGGCAATTCCTGCCTGCTGCTGCATTGGATGAAGCGCTGATTGCTTCGGCCAGCATCCTTTATCTTGAAGGCTATTTGTGGGACCCGGAAGAACCTCGCCGCGCAATGCGCCGCGCGATTGACGTCGCTCGCGCAGCTGGCCGCAAAGTTGCTTTCACAGCCAGCGAAAGCTTTGTCATTGACCGGCATGGCGATGATTTCCGCGCCATGATTGACGATGGGCTGATTGACATTCTGTTCGTCAATGAAAGCGAACTTGCCACTCTGACAGGCGAAGCGGATTTTGATGCTGGCCTTGATGCGATTTCTGGCAAAGTGCCTGTTCTGGTTGCGACCAAGGGCGAAAATGGCGCAGTTGCCATTGCTGATGGCGAGCGTGCTGAAGTGGCCGCTGAGCCAGTTGCTCAAGTCATCGACACCACTGGCGCAGGCGATCAATTTGCTGCCGGATTCCTCTCAGGCCATGTGAAAGGCGCGCCTTTGGAAGAGTGCTTGAAACGCGGCGCGATTGCAGCAGCTGAAGTGATTGCGCATTACGGCCCGCGCCCAGAGGCCGATATGCAAGCACTGATGGCTGAAAAGCTGGG
>CAZJAG010000155.1:0-3387 GCA_964543735.1 uncultured Porphyrobacter sp.
GAAATCCTATCCCTCAGCTATGCGCGAACTTGGTAACGAGAGCCGCCGCGAGATGGGCAGATGGAGGAATAACCGGGTCGAGAATTCGCACTTACCGTTCCGACGAAAGGAGCGCGCCATGCAGCGGTTCCGGCAAATGAAATCACTGCAGAAATTCGCTTCCGTCCACGCCAACATCCACAATCACTTCAACTCCCAGCGTCATCTCGTCGATCGACAAACCTTCAAGGAAAGCCGCTCAGCCGCATTGGCCGAGTGGCAGTTTCTTGCTGCCTAAACTGCGCTCAATGTTGCGACAGCTGTGCCAATCGGAGACGAGTTCGCGTTAGACTGACAGCACCATCAGGGGAGCACGTCAATCTTTGTCGCGTCGAAAATTCCGAATCTTTTTGGCACAGGACAAAGTTGATCGCGGAATTAGCCCATTCCGCCTTGCCAGTCCCATCTTCCGTCTATCCGTTGCCATTCATGCGTCTTGGTTGTTAGAACGGCCCCGACACACCATGGGCCAACGAGAGAGACTAGGCCGGCTTAGTGATCCGTAACGAAGAGGTTAGGGTGAGCCAAAGCTTGCGAAGAACCATCTGATGCCCTTCCAGAATTCTCTTTGTGAAAAAGCTCACCCGTGATGGCTTCGCGCGCGCATTCGAAACGGCTTGTTGGCTATGGTCTGGGTGATTTTGGCCTCAATATTTATTGGCACTCGCTCTCGCTGATACTCGTATTCTGGTACGCAGAAGTGGTGGGGTTGGAACCGCAATTAGCTGGTTGGATTTACGCATTGGGCCTCTTGTGGGATGCGATTTCTGATCCGCTCGTCGCATCCTTCGCTGCGGCCAATCGGAGCCGTCACGGGGTCTATCGACCCTTTATTCTGTATGGCAGTATTGCGCTTGGAGCATCATTCTGCTTGCTGTTCTGGCGTCCGCCACTCGAGGGCACAGCACTATTCCTAGCCCTGCTGGCAGCCGCCATTGTTTTTCGTACCTGCTATACGATTGTAGCGGTTCCCTATGCTGCGCTCTCGTCGCGACTGACATTTGATTCGACCGAGCGATCAGATTTGGCGGGTGTGCGCATGATGTTCGCGTTTGGCGGTATGTTGTGCGTTACGACATTCTTCTTTCCGCTTAGCAGGTGGTTTGCAGACGGGCTTGAGCATTCTCCTGAAGGGTTCCTCAAGGCAGCATCTTTGGGTGCGATCTTGGCCACCGCTGTTCTGATCTCATGCTTCTTCTTGACGTCTGAAAAGGAGCCTCTTGGTAAGCAGAGCAAGACCAGGCGCGTAAGTATGCGCGCGTTTTTGGAAGCTTTGCGCATGAATGCCGCCTTGCGCATCCTGCTAGTTGTTCTCTTGATCAATTCGGCAGCAGGCGCTGCCTTGCTGATCCCGATGACATTCTATCTAGAGGCAAAAGGAACAGTCCTTGCCGAAAAGGAACTGACCCTGACCATTTTCGCCTTGGCGACTTTGCTGTCGACCCCTTTGTGGACGATTTTCGCGCGCATATTTGGGAAGAAGAAGTGCTGGTATGTAGCCACGGCTTTGATGGTTGCGGTTGGCTGCCATTTGTTCTTTTTTGGCCCTTTAATCACCTATGGTGTTCCGCTTCAGATCATCTTGATGGGCTTTGGAAACTCAGCATTCGCAGTGGTCACCTGGGCCCTGGTTCCTGACACAGTTGAATATGGCCAGTTCACCTACGGAGAACGGGATGAAGGCCCGGTTTTTGGCTCAAGCCTTTTTGCGCAGAAGGCCGCTGGTGCTCTTTCAGGGCTTGCCATAGGCTATGTGCTTGCAGGTCTTGGGTATGACCCCAATCTGGCCGAACAGGAGGCCGAAACTGGAGCAGGAATAGGCGCGTTTATCGCGCTCGTGCCGCCACTTTTGCTGGTTGCCGCAGCTATTGTGTTGAGCTTCATGCCTTTGAACCGCGACCTGCATACGCGCATCGTGGATGAGCTTTCAGGATAGCCAGCTGACTACATCTCGACCTGCCCATTGGGGGTTGCTAGGACGCCATGGGAGCTGAGTGCCAGTTAAACAGGTTGGGCGGCCCGGGGGACGTTTTATGGATTGGCTGACACAAGCCCAGCCGGTGCTTGCGACATTGATTGGCGTGGCCGGATTGCTCTTCCTCATTCTTGTGAGAGGCGTAAACGCCTTTGCCGCACTGCTTGTGGCTGCGCTCGCCACGGGATTGATGGCGGGCATGGCACCGGCAAGCGTGATTGAATCCATCACATCCGGAATGGGCGGAACTCTCGGGTTCATCGCGGTGATCGTCGGGCTTGGCACTTTGCTGGGCACCTATTTGGAGGCCAGTGGCGGGGCGGCGGCGCTGGCGCGCAGTATCATCGGTGAACGCAAGCCAACCGCCTCCAGCGTGGCGATGGGCGTGGTCGGACTGATCGTCGCTATACCGGTTTTCTTCGATGTCGGGCTTATTCTGCTAATTTCACTTGTGAAGGCGCTGGCGCAAAAGGCGCGCAAACACTCGCTCTATTTTGGTTTGCCTCTACTGGCAGGTCTCGCCACAGCGCACGCCTTTATACCTCCCACGCCAGGGCCGGTCGCGGTGGCGGAGATTCTATCAGCCGAACTTGGCCTTGTGATCGTTGCGGGCCTGCTCGCCGGCATCCCGTCTATGCTGATTGCCGGTCCAATGTTCGCGCATTTAGCAGATAGTCGCGGCTGGCTGCCTGCGTTTGTGCCCAGCGAAGCTGAAGGGGGGGAGCGTTTTGATCCCGCTCTCGCCCGCAAGGCAATCGCAGCGATCTTGATCCCGCTCGTCCTGATCGTGGCGGCGGCAATCGCCAAGGCTACGGGCTGGGAAGAAGGCGCGCCTGCGCAAATGCTCGCATTTGCCGGACATCCGTTTGTTGCTCTGTTGCTGGCCTGCGGGGCGACAGCGATTTTGCTGCGCCCAACTGACAATGCGGGGCGTGAGCGGCTGACTGATGCGTTGACGCGCGCGTTTGAGCCGGCCGCGGTCATCCTGCTGGTGACAGGGGCAGGCGGCGCGTTCAAGCAAGTGCTGGTCGATACTGGCGCAGGCAAGATGATAGCCGAAGGATTGCTGGGTTTCGGGATCGCCCCGCTGGTCGCAGCATTCCTGCTCGCCGCGATTGTCAGGGTTGCGCAAGGGTCTGCAACGGTGGCGATGCTAACCGCAGCGGGATTTGCTGCTCCTATTGCGGCTTCTGCCGGCCTTGCAGGATGGGATCTTGCTCTCATGACGATCGCAATTGCAGCAGGGGCGAGCGTCGCCAGCCATGTCAATGACAGCGGATTCTGGCTCGTTTCGCGCTACTTTGGGATTACAGAGGCTGAAACGCTCAAGAGCTGGACCATCGCATCCAGTCTTGTCGGATTGACCGGCTTTG
>CAZJAG010000156.1:0-3291 GCA_964543735.1 uncultured Porphyrobacter sp.
CGCTGTCATCGCTTTCAGGATAATCGAGCGTATAGTGAAGCCCGCGGCTTTCCTTGCGCTGCAGCGCTGAGCGCACAATCAGCTCGGCTGCTTGCAAGAGATTGCGTAATTCGATGAGGTCAGTGGTGACGACGAAGCTGCCGTAATATTCCTCTACCTCTTGGCGTAAGAGCGCGATCCGGTTTGCCGCCCGCTCAAGCCGTTTGGTGGTGCGCACAATCCCGACATAGTTCCACATAAAGCGGCGAATTTCGGTCCAGTTCTGCTTGATGACGACTTGCTCGTCCGAATCCGAAACACGGCTTTCATCCCACTCGCGGATTGCAGGCGGGTCGGACAGTTCATCCCAGCACGCCAAGATATCACGCGCGGCTGCCTCGCCGAAGACAAAGCATTCGAGCAGCGAGTTCGACGCCAGCCGGTTCGCGCCGTGCAGCCCGCTTTCGGTGCATTCGCCCGCTGCCCAAAGGCCGGGCAAATCGGTGCGCGCATCCAGCCCCACCAGCACTCCGCCGCATGTGTAATGCTGGGCAGGCACGACGGGGATCGGCTCTTTCGTCATATCAATGCCGAGGCCCGAGAGCTTCTCGTCAATCGTTGGGAAATGCTCGCGCACAAATTCGGGTGGCTTGTGGCTGATATCGAGATGCACATAATCAAGGCCGAAGCGCTTGATCTGATCGTCAATCGCGCGCGCCACCACATCGCGCGGGGCCAGCTCCATCCGTTCAGGGTCGTAATCCGCCATAAAGCGGTGGCCCGTCTCTGGGTGCAGCAAATGCCCGCCCTCGCCGCGCACCGCCTCTGTGATGAGGAAGTTTTTGACCTCCAGATTATAAAGGCAGGTCGGGTGGAATTGCATCATCTCCATATTGGAAACGCGCGCGCCCGCTCGCCATGCCATGCCGATTCCATCGCCTGTTGCGCCGCGCGGCGCGGTGGAGAATTGATAGACGCGGCCCGCTCCGCCAGCGGCCAGAATAGTGGCTTTGGCGAGATGCTTTTCCACTGTGCCGGTTGCTTCATCCAAAGCATAAGCGCCCCAGACGCGGCCCCAGCCGGAAAATTTTTCGCCATGGCGCCCCGTGATAAAGTCAATGCAAGTGCGCCCGGGCAACATTGTGATATTGTCATGCGCTTCGGCAGCTTTGAGGAGCGCTTCCTGCACGGCCCATCCGGTCGCATCATCGACATGGACGATCCGGCGATGCGAATGCCCGCCCTCGCGGGTGAGATGCAAATCACCCGATTCTTGGTTGAACGGCACGCCCAGCTTCACGAGATTATCAATGGCTTGCGGAGCGCCCTCGATCACGAAATTGACCGTCTCCTCACGGTTGAGGCCGCCGCCTGCCACCATTGTATCGCGCACATGGTTTTCAAACGTATCACCAGCGTCCAGCACAGCTGCAATCCCGCCTTGCGCCCATGCGGTGGAGCCTCCGGTGAGCGAGCCTTTTGCGAGCACCAAAACGCGCTTGGTCTCAGCGAGTTCAAGCGCCGCCGTCAGTCCCGCAGCGCCCGAGCCGATGATGAGAATATCGTGATCATGCCCCGTCATGCGAGCCTCATGGCCTGAACCGTCATTTCGAGCAAGAGTTTGCGCCAGCGCAAAGCCGCTTAAATGGGCTTTGCTCCTGACACTTCGAACAAGGTCAAATTACGGTCGTGGATGCCGAGCCTGTCCCAATTGGCACGCCACTCGGCCAAATGATCGGAAGCAAAATGGGCATCCAGCGCCTCACGATCCTGCCATATCTCGCTGACTTGAATGAGGCCGGCGTCCGCCACATCCTCGCCATAGGCGTAATGGATGCAGCCCTCTTCATCGCGGCTCGCCTCGATCATGGCGCGCATTGCAAGCCGTGCTTCATCGAGATTTTCCGGCGGCAAGCGCACAGTCCCCATAATGATCAGCATGGCACTGCCATCACTCGGCGCTGGTCAGCTGGACAAACACATCTTCCAGATCAGCTTCGCGGGTGGTGACATCTTCAACGACCAGGCCTTGCTCTTGCAAAATGCCCAAGACCTGCCCGGCGGTGAGCTGATCCTTGTTGTAAGTCACTTCGATCCCGCGTTCGCCCGATAGCTCAACCTTGGTGAAAGCGTCATGCGCGGGCGCAGCGCTGATGTCCTTGTCAACGGTGACCGCAACGATCTTCTCGCGCGCCATATCCACCAGCTCGCGTGTCGGCTTGTTGGCGATGCATGTCCCGTGATTGATGATCGCAATCCGGTCGCACAGCTCCTCGGCCTCTTCCAGATAATGCGTGGTGAGGACGACAGTAACGCCGTCATTGTTAAGCTCGGTCACCAGCTCCCACAATTGGCGGCGCAATTCCACGTCAACGCCTGCGGTCGGTTCATCGAGCACCAGTATAGGCGGTGAGTGCACCATCGCCTTGGCAATCAGCAGCCGCCGTTTCATCCCGCCCGACAGCGTGCGCGCATAGGCATCGCGCTTGTCCGCCAACCGCACCGCCTCGAGCAGCTTCTCGCTGCGCCGGAAGGCCTTGGCGACGCCGTAAAATCCGGCCTGGTTCTCCAGCACTTCATAAGGCGTGAAGAAGGGATCGAAGACGATTTCTTGCGGCACAATTCCGATCGAGCGCGAGGCATTGCGGCGATGATCGTCAATGTCAAAGCCCCAGATTTCAGCTGACCCGCTGGTCTTGTTGACCAGCCCTGCCAAGATATTGATCAGCGTCGATTTGCCTGCACCATTGGGGCCAAGCAGGCCAAATATCCCGCCTTGTGGCACATCAAAGCTGACGCCTTTGAGCGCAAGTTTTCCCTCGCCCCCATCGGGCGCGGCATAGCGTTTGACCAGATCGCGGATTGCAATCGCGGGCTCTGCCTGAGTTTCTGGCGCAGTCATGCCATGCGCCTTAAACGTGATAGGCGGATTGGCAAGCCTCTGGTGCGAAGGCTGGGCATTGATCGCGATTGGAGCCAATAGAGAATTGCATCATCGGCCATGTGCGATTATCGGCAGATGCGATGAGCAAGACCGCAAGCGATAATGTCCCTGAAACCGTGGTGGTAAAGACGCGCCGCGTCAGCTGCGATGGTGCGAGCGATATTCGTGACGGCACGGGCTATCGTCCGGCGGCTTTGGGTCACCCGCGCATCTTCCTCGAGATTGACGAAAGCGGCATGGCCGAATGCGGCTATTGCGACCGGCGTTTTGTCCTCGAAGGCGGACCTGCCGACATATAAGCGCTTGCCCTTCCAAAGCGCTGGATGATGCTGCGATTGTTGCACCCATTGTTGCACCCATTGTTGCAC
>CAZJAG010000157.1:0-3273 GCA_964543735.1 uncultured Porphyrobacter sp.
GGCACTTGCAAAGGCAAGGGCGGCACCATGCATATCACTGATCCTGATACAGGGATTATGGTGACAACCGGCGTTGTGGGATCGGGCCTGCCAATTGCAAACGGGCTTGCAATGGCCAGCCAGAACAATGGCGATGGGCGGGTTACTTTGGTGAGTTTCGGCGATGGCGCGGCGAACATTGGCGGCTTCCACGAGGCAATGAACATGGCCCAGCTTTACAAGCTGCCGGTGATCTTCCTGTGCCAAAACAATCGCTATGGCGAGCACACAGCCTTCGCTGACCATACCGACAGCCCAGATATTTCAAGCCGAGCAGCAGGCTACGGGATGAAAGGCATCAAGGTTGACGGCAACAACGTCAATGAAATCTACCCCGCAATGGAAGAAGCGGTCGAGCATGCGCGCTCTGGCAAAGGCCCCGTGCTGGTCGAGGCGATGTGTTACCGCATGATGGGCCACTTCTTCGGCTCTGACTTTTCCTACATGCCGCCCGAGCATCTGGAAGAAATGCAGAAGGAAGACCCGCTGCCCAAGCTTCGCGCCGTGATGCTGGAGCGTCAATTCACCGAAGAAGAGCTCGATAAAATTGTCGCTGACATTGATGCGGAAATTGACGAGGCGGTCGAGCACGCATTGGCAGCTGACCTGCCGAGCACTGATGAGATTTACAAAGACGTACTTGAGGAGGTCTCTTAATGGCTGAAATCACCATGACGCAGGCCCTCAATCTGGCGATTGACGAGGCGATGGCCGAGGATGACGGGGTCTTTTGCTTGGGCGAAGATGTCTCTGCGAAACAAGGCGGCGGTGTGTTCAAAGTCACTGCCGGACTAACCGAGAAATATGGCGAGAACCGCATTCGCGCGACGCCCATTTCAGAGACTGCGATCATTGGCGCAGCCGTTGGCGCAGCGCTTGCCGGACAGCGTCCGATTGCCGAGATTATGCTGATGAATTTCGTCGGCGTTTGCATGGACCAGATTGTGAACCATGCAGCCAAATTGCGCTTTATGTCAGGCGGGCAAACGCCATGTCCCTTGGTCATCCGCACAACAACCGGCGTTGGCGTAGGCTTTGGCGGGCAGCATTCCGATATGCTCGAGGCATGGTTTGCTCACGTCGCCGGAATGCATGTCGTCACGCCTTCAAACGCAGCTGATGCGCGCGGGCTGATGCGCAGCGCAATCGACGCGAACGACCCTGTGGTCTTTATCGAGAACATCCTTTGCTACGGCCTTTCGTCAGAAGATCCTGGCCCGGGATACCGCGTGCCTTTGGGCAAGGCGGCTGTGCCCAAGGAAGGCTCTGACATCTCGCTTATCACTTATGGCCGCACAGTCTTGGATGCGCTCGAAGTGGCAGGCGAGTTGGAGAAAGAGGGCGTCAGTGTCGAAGTTGTCGATCTGCGCACAATCGCTCCGTATGATGAGGAAACGGTGCTGGCCTCTGTTAACAAGACTGGCCGTGCGCTGACTTTGCACGAAGCGGTTCGTCCGTTTGGCACAGGCGCTGAAATTGCAGCGAACATCCAAGAGAAATGCTGGGACAATCTCAAAGGCCCCGTGCGCCGGATTGGCGGCACATTCTCAGCCGTTCCTTTCGCTACTCACCTTGAGCAGGCATGGATTCCCACCAAGGGCGAGATTGTCGAGCAGATCAAAGCGAGTGTCGGGAAGGACTAGGGGCGAACACTGATGGCAGAAGAAATCCGCATCCCCAAGCTCGGCATGAGCGCGACCGAAGTGACTCTTTCCGAATGGATGTTCGGCGAGGGGGAGGAAGTCGCCAAGGGGGACATCATCTACACCGCTGAAACCGACAAGACGACGGTCGAGATCGAGGCTCAAACCGCTGGCATCATCAAGCCAACCGGCGAGGAAGGCACGAAATACAAGGTCGGCGATTTGATCGGAACGATTGAGTAAAGCGCATGGCAGATACTGGCGAAACGGGGCCTACTCCCGGAGACATTCTTGGCCAGATTTACAGACTGGCGGGAGAGCGCAACTGGGACGGGGTCGAAGCTTTGATGCATCCCGATGTCGTCATCCATGAAGCCGCCTCGCTTCCCTTTGCAGGCGAGTGGCGCGGCAAGGATGCCTTACAGCGATTGTCCGCCGCGATGTATGGAACCTGGGCTGAGGCTTCGGTGGAAATCCACGATATCACCAGCGGCAAGGAATGGGCTGTTGTTGTGCTCACGCTCACCATGACGTCCAAGAAAACCGGCAACACATTTTCGCAAACCCTGTGCGAGGCGGGTCGGATTGAGGACGGCCTCTTGAAAGAGCACCGCATCCATTATTTCGATGCAGCGCAAATTGCGGAAGAAGCTTAAGCGCGGCCCGCTGCGCGCCACCACACCGCCATATTTACCGCAACAAGCGCGGCAATCCCGCTCCAAAATCCTGTGCCCAGTTCCCCGTTCGCCAATCCAATCGGTGAGAACAATAGATAAGTCGCCACCACTGCGCTGAACAATGTCACAGCGGTAGGGACGGCGCGCTTCCACGGCGTCATATCAACTTCGGCCTTGGGCGCGAATGTCCACGGGGTCTCTCGCGGCTGGAGCTTGGCTGTGGCCAGCATGATGCCCACTTCAATACCAAACAGCACGGCATACAGATGCAGGAAGTGCAGCGTGATTATATCATCGAAGACGAACTTCGCGAGGCCATAGGCAATGATGTGAAAGATGATGACAAGCTTTGCTCCCAGTGCAGGCACGCGCCGTGTGAACAATCCCACCAGCACAATCGTGATCACGGGTATGTTGTAGAAGCCGGTGAAAATCCGGATGATTTGCCACAAGCCGTCGGGAGCAAAGTACAGCAGCGGCGCAACTGCAAAACTGAACAGCGCAATCACTGCGCTTGCGATCTTTGCAATCCGGACCACAGCGGCATCGGACAAGGGCTGTTTGCGGATTGCGGGGAGAATATCGAGGCAGAATAAAGTCGCGCCCGAATTTACAAGGCTGTTAAAGCTTGAGAATACCGCGCCCAGCAGCACTGCCAGAAACAATCCCATCAAGGCTGGCGGCAACAAATCGCGGATGAGAGTGGGGTATGCCAAGTCAATGGTCGCCAGCCCCGGGCCGTACAAATGGAAGGCAATCACGCCCGGCACCATCATCAAAAACGGCACGAAAACTTTGAAAAAGCCGGAGAGCAGCACGCCCTTTTGTCCTTCGGCCAGGTTGCGCGCTGCCAATGTCCGCTGGATCACATATTGGTTGGTGCACCAGTAGAAGAGGTTCGCAATCACCATGCC
>CAZJAG010000158.1:0-3233 GCA_964543735.1 uncultured Porphyrobacter sp.
GCTGCATCAATTTGGCCGATTGTGTGCAATGCCCATGCTGTCACGCCCACCAGAACAGCGCCCACCAATTGATGCGCAACTGCAATCCAAAGCTCGACTTGGCTGAGAACTGTCGCAATGCCGAGAAGGATCTGAATGCCCAAAACACTGTTCACTGCAATCGATACGCGCCTGTTCGAAGGCTTGGCTTTGCGAGCCAGAAGGACAAGCGCAATGGCTGCAATCCATGCCCACCAGCGATGCAGGAAGTGCAGAAGAAACGGATCATGAGTCAGCGCCCAAAGCATCCCCTTAGATTGGTCGAAATGCGGGAAAAAGCTCGATTGCATAAGCGGCCATTCGTAAGAAGCATGGCCTGCATTCAGCCCAGCAACCCATGCCCCCAACAGCAATTGCACAAACAGGATGATGGCAATGCCCAATCCAAACGCTTTCAATCGGGAAGGGCGAGCGTGCGAATTTCTGGCCAGCGATTGCAAATCCAGCGCTGTCCAGATCAATCCTGCCAATGTGAAGAATGCTGTAAGCAAATGCACGGATAGCCAGAAGTGACTGACATCGGTCATTTGCCCTGACAATCCGCTGCGCACCATCAGCCAGCCGAATGTCCCTTGCAATCCGCCAAGGCCCAGCAATGCCAACAAGCGGATATGATAGGTCTTGGGAATTGCGCCTTTCACCCAGAACCAGATCAGTGGAACTGCGAAAGCCACTCCAATCAATCGGCCCAAAACGCGGTGGAACCATTCCCAGAAGAAAATGAACTTGAAATCAGCCAGTGTCATTCCGGCTGGCCCTGCTTCGTAAATAAATTCAGGCGTTGCGCGATACTCAGCAAACTCGGCTTGCCATGCGTCCTCGCTTAGCGGAGGCAAAATGCCTGTGACAGGCTGCCATTGCGTGATCGACAATCCGCTTTCCGTAAGGCGGGTAATCCCGCCGACAGCCACAATCACCAGCACCATCGAGGCTACGACCCAAAGCCAGCGCGCAATCGCCAATGGCCGCGCTTTGGAGGGGGCAGCAGCGTCCTGCGCGCGGCTATTTTGAGCGTTATGATCAGCCAAGCTTGCCATAGTGGAGCGTCAAGTGCGCATTATCGCAAAAAAGTGCAAGCAAGTTCGCTGCAATCCGCTTTGCAGGTCTTGCAACATGTAACACTATAACATACATGGGCTGCGACGCATTATGCAGAACACTCATATTCCGATTCGCCAGCGGCTGGACCGCTTGGGCTTGCTCATTTCGAGCCTGTGCTTGCTGCATTGCATTTTGAGTATTGTTTTGGTCACAGCCTTGGGCGTGGGAAGCCATTTCTTTTTCTCGCCTGCCTTTCACAAGATCGGGCTGCTTCTGGCGCTCGCCATAGCGGCAATTGCGATTGGCTGGGGCGCATACAATCATCGCCGTATTGCACCCATTATCGTTGCCGTTACGGGCCTTGCATTCATGGGCGGCGCGCTGGCAATGCCGCATGATTATCGCGAGCTGGTGTTGACCATCATTGGAGTGACTTTGGTCGCAATTGGCCATTTGCTCAATTTGCGAGGCGACTTGCACGCTTCGAAATGAGCTTTATGTGGCTTGAGCCATGACTGCTTTGAAATCTGTCACTGTGAATGGCGAGCCGCGTTCAAGCGAAGCTGCCACTATCGCTGCGCTTGTTGCTGAGCTGGCGCTTGATCCGGCCAAAGTCGCAGTAGAGCGCAATGGCGAAATTGTCCCTCGATCGACATTACACGAGGCTGCGCTGGGCAATGGCGATGTTCTGGAAATCGTGCATTTTGTTGGCGGTGGAGATTCCGCAACTGATGACGGCTTGGCCAAAGATTCTTGGGAAGTCGCTGGCCATCGCTTCAAATCCCGCCTGATTGTCGGCACGGGCAAATATAAGGATTTTGAAGAGAACGCAGCGGCTTTGGAAGCATCAGGCGCTGAAATGATCACTGTCGCTGTGCGCCGGGTCAATGTCACAGACCCCAAGGCGCCAATGCTCACCGATTTCATTGACCCCAAGAAATACACTTACCTGCCCAATACAGCAGGGTGTTTCACTGCCGAAGATGCCATCCGCACTCTAAGGCTGGCGCGCGAGGCTGGCGGCTGGGATCTGGTGAAGCTGGAAGTTCTGGGCGAAGCGCGCACGCTTTATCCCAATATGGTCGAGACAATCCGCGCTTGCGAAGTGCTTGCCAAAGAAGGCTTCAAGCCGATGGTCTATTGCGTCGATGATCCGATTGCTGCCAAACAATTGGAAGAGGCTGGCGCTGTTGCTGTGATGCCTTTGGGCGCACCGATTGGATCAGGGCTCGGCATTCAAAACCAAGTCACCATCCGGCTAATTGTCGAAGGAGCCAGCGTGCCTGTGCTGGTCGATGCAGGCGTTGGCACTGCAAGCGATGCAGCGGTGGGAATGGAGCTTGGCTGCGATGGCATTTTGATGAACACAGCCATTGCCGAAGCGAAAGAGCCTGTTCGAATGGCGCGCGCTATGAAGCTGGCTGTTGAAGCAGGGCGCGAGGCATATCTGTCTGGCCGAATGGCGAGGCGCAAATATGCTGATCCATCCAGCCCGCTTGCAGGGCTGATCTGATTAGAACGGCAAGGCTTGAGCGCGCTTAATCCGGCGCAAATCTCAAAAAAGGCTAACTCGATATTAACCAAACTGCGCGATGCTTTCTCCAATCAAAGGAGAAGGCGCATGGCCACTACCGGTACAGCAATGATGAGCATCAACGAGATGCGCGAGTTCGCAGGCTTCACCGCTGCCGAGCAACGCTACATCAAACGCGCTCTCGATATTGGCCTTGGCCGTCAGGATGCTTTCAAGCTCTGGGCGCGGGACGAGACAGAAAATGCCTCGATCCGCTCGCAATATGTCGCTTATCAGGAATTGAAAGCCTTGCGTCAGGCAATCCCTGATGAAGGCGAGGAAGAGCTGGCCGCACCCTTTGTTGGCCGGCTGACACGGATTGCAGCTTTTGATTTGGCGCAAGAGCGCATTTCGAGCTTTTCAGCTTTCCGTTTTCTTTATGAGCGTTTGCTCGGAGCGACGGCTCGACCGTGGCTGCCGAGCGCCTTTTGCGCAGCCGCTGCACTGCCGCAAATCCGCCCGAGCCAGCGCAAGCTGCTGCTCCAGTCTTTGAGCGAGGCCGCTGCAACAGCGCCTGGTTGGTCGACACGCGAACCGTGTTTTTATCCCGAATATGTCGAAGAAGCAGAGGCTGCTTGAG
>CAZJAG010000159.1:0-3228 GCA_964543735.1 uncultured Porphyrobacter sp.
CGCGCAGTGCCTGCAATCAGCTTAACCACACGTTCGGAGGTATTGGTGATGTTGTAATCATCAGGGATCGGGCACGCCTCGCCCGCTTTCTGGCGATCTGAGTGCACGGCCACCACCAGCTCCACCGCTGCGGCAATCGTCGCAGCATCAAGCCCCGTCACAACGATATTGCCTGTATCCATCGCTTCGGGACGCTCGATTGCATCACGCGGAGTGATCGCAGGAAAATCGAGGATCGAGCTTTCCTCTGCAATCGTCCCACTATCGCTGATCGCGCAAAAGGCATTCATTTGCAGATTGTTGTAATCGTGGAAACCAAAGGGCTTTAAGTCGCGGATGCGCTTGTCAAAGCTGACATCCATATCATCCAGCCGCTTGCGCGTGCGCGGATGGGTCGAGACAATCACAGGCATGTCGTAATGTTGGGCCAGCCCGTTCAAGGCTTCGACCAATTGCGCCAGCCGCGGCTTGCTATCGACATTTTCCTCGCGGTGGAGCGAGACAATGAAATATCGACCCTTCTCCAGCTCAAGCTCTTTCAGAATATCCGAAGCTTCGATTCTATCGCGATAAGTCTCAAGCACTTCTTTCATGGGAGAGCCGGTAAGATAGACCCGGCGATGCTGCATCCCTTCGCTCAGCAAATGGCGGCGAGCATGTTCAGTATAGACCAGATTGAAATCGCTGATGTGATCCACGAGGCGCCGATTGGTCTCTTCAGGCACATTGCGATCATAGCTGCGATTGCCCGCTTCCATATGATAGATCGGGATCTTCATCCGCCGCGCCATAATCGCGGCAATCGCGCTATTGGTGTCGCCCAGCACAAGCAAAGCATCGGGGCGGTGCGCTTTCAGCTCTTTTTCCGTCTCGATCAGAATGCCGCCCAGCACCGAGCCAAGGCTGGAGGTGTCAACACCAAGAAAATTGTCCGGCTTGCGAACGCCAAGATCATTGAAAAAGACCTCGTTCAATTCGAAGTCGTAATTCTGGCCGGTATGGACAATCCGGTGATCGGTATGCTCGTCCAGCCGCGCCATCACGCGGCTCAAGCGGATAATCTCGGGCCGCGTGCCCAATACAGTGGTGACTTTAAGCTTTGCCATGATTTCCCTCAGACTGGATCGGCATAAGTATCGGGATTGGCCGGGTCGAACACTTTGTGCGCCCAGAAGAATGTGACCACGTCCTTGTCGCCTGTATTGACGATATTATGCGTGTGGAGCGGAACCTGATCAATTGCGACAGGCGTATCGCCGCAGACATGAAATTCATGCACTTCATCGCTCAGCACTTTGCGGATTTTGATCACGGCATCGCCCTGAACCACTAGAAACCGCTCGACCAGTTCGAAATGGAAATGGTCGCCGCGCGATTGGCCCGGATGCGTGGTGGAGATAAAGGTGTGGCTGGCATTGCCGCCCTTGGCGCTTTCAAACAATGTGCCACGCTGGTCGCTATTGAGCTTCAAGGTGCGCGGATAATGATCAGGCAATCCGGCTGTGCGATAGCTGTTGAACAGCGCCAGATCGAACGGATCAGAGACATCGGGGAAGATATTGGCGGTGTAATCTGCATGAAAGGCGCATAGCTTGTCGTAAAGCTCCTGAATGCCGGTATCGCGCCCTTGCGGCTCAACAATGCCGCTCGTCCCCTCAATCGCTGCATCAATGAACATTTGCGCAGCCGCGCCTGAATGGAGCAATTGGACGCGCCCTTCAGGATTGATCGTAGGCTCTTCGCCTTTCCATATCTGGTCGATCAATGTGGCAGTGACATTGTTGTAATAGGGCTTTGCGCATTCGCCGAAGATATGCGGCAGGACAAAGCCGGTATAGCGCGGCGCAAAGTCTTGCAGCAGCTCGCCAGCAATCCGCTTGGAGCGGCCATAAAAACTGTCATTTGCTGCGTGGGTGGAATTGGCATAGAGGATATGCGGAGCCGCGCTTGCCGCTTTGCATGCATCAATCAATTCTTGCGCAATGCGCGGATTGGCGGCCTCGACTTCGGCTTCCTCGCCGCGATTGACGCCTGCGAAATGGAGGATGGCATCAACGCCGTCCAAAGCTTGGGCAAGCTGTGCTGGATCGGCAAAAAGCGCATGATTGATCTGCACCAGCTCATGCGGAGGCTCTTCCCCGCGAAACCGTGCAGCGCAATTGAGCGCGTGGATGCGCGCGGCAGCATGCCAGCCCAGCAATCCAGCAGCCCCTGTTACAGCAAGCTTCATTGCTGAGCTTTCCATGCATCGAGTTCAGCCTGCACTTCAGGCAGCGACAGCAACAGTTCTTTCACTTCGTCAACGCTTAGCCGCTGGGTGTTGTGCGAATGGAAATCCTCTTGCGGTGCGATTTGTGTGTCGCCCTCGCTGAAATAGCTCGAGTAATTCAAGTCGCGCTCATCCAGCTGAAGCCGCCAGTAATCGCCCAAATCCTCAGCTGTTGCCAGCTCTTGTTCGGTTGCCAGCGTTTCAAAAAGCTTTTCAGCATGGCGCCAGCCAATGACCTTAATCTCGTGATCAGGCACTTCGAACAATTGAACCAAGGCTGTCGCCAGATCCTCAATCGTTGATGCAGGCGCTTTCTTGATGAACAAATCGCCTTGGCGGGCATGTTCGAATGCAAAGCGAACCAGCGCGACACTATCACGCAAAGGCATGAGGAACCGCGTCATCTTAGGCTCGGTCAGAGTAATCGGCTGTCCCGCCTTGATCTGCCGAATGAACAGCGGGATCACACTGCCGCGCGAATACATCACATTGCCATAGCGCACGGATGAAATCGTGGTTTTGCCATCCGAGCCCAGCTCGCGCGCAGCAGCCTGAGCATGCTTTTCCATCATGGCTTTGGACATGCCCATGGCATTGATCGGATGCACTGCCTTGTCAGTGGACAAGCACACGACATTCTTCGCGCCATATTCAATGGCCGAGCGAATGACATTTTCAGACCCGATAATGTTTGTGCGCACAGCTTCTAAAGGGAAGAATTCACAAGAGGGCACTTGCTTCAAAGCGGCTGCATGAAACACAGCATCAACGCCTGCCATTGCACGGTCGACACTGCCGCGATCACGAATATCGCCAATGTAGTAACGCACGCGCGCATCGCCGAGGCTATTGCGCAGTGCATCTTGCTTTTCTTCATCGCGGCTGAAGATGCGCACTTCGGGCACATCATTGTCGAGCATAGCGTTCAGCATGGTTTTGCCGAACGAGCCTGTTCCACC
>CAZJAG010000160.1:0-3201 GCA_964543735.1 uncultured Porphyrobacter sp.
AATCTTGCGCTCTGGCCGTTTTTCCAACGCCTCAAGCAGAGGTTCAAGCTCATGCCGGCGCTGCTTGATCGGATCGACCAGCAAGACAACGCAATCGGCCTCTTGAGTCGAATCCCAGGCCGCTGAAACCATCGCTCGGTCAAGCTTGCGGCGGGGTGAAAAAATGCCCGGCGTATCGACCAAGATCATCTGCACCTGATCATGCAGCGCAATGCCCAGCATCCGTGCGCGCGTCGTCTGCGCCTTGGCTGAGGTAATTGCGACTTTCTGGCCGACCAGCTGATTGACCAGCGTGCTCTTGCCAGCATTGGGCGCACCGATAATGGCGACCACACCGCATTTTTGTTGGGTCATGACCGGCTCCGTTCGTACTGTGCTTGCCGAAGTGCGAAGGCGCGGCATTGCTCACCCTTCGACAGGCTTAGGATGAGCGGCTTTGTCGATTTCTTGTTCACCCAAATTGCTCCATAAAGGCTTGCGCAGCGCGCCGTTCGGCCTCTTGCTTGCTCGAGGCTGTTGCTTGTGCCTCGCCCACATTATTGACAGAAACCCGCACGGTGAATTGAGCTGCATGGTCAGGGCCAGAACGGTCGACCAGCTCGTAAAGGGGCGTCTTGCGTTTGTTGCCCGCAGCCCATTCCTGAAGTGCGGACTTGGGATGTTTGGCGCGCCCCAGATCACCGGCAAATTCCTCAGCCCACAAGCCACGAACCAGATCGCGGGCAAAGGCAAAACCATGCGTTTGGAAGGCCGCGCCCAGCAAGGCCTCCATCACATCGCCCAATATGTTGGTGCTATGCGCTCCGCCATCCTCTCGCGCTTGCTTGCCCAGCCGGATATGTTCAGACAGGCCAATTGCTATTGCGATTTTCGCACAGGTCTTGCGGCTGACAAGAGCATTGAGGCGAAGCGAGAGTTTGCCTTCCGGCCCTGATTGCTGCTCGAAAAGCCATTCGGCAATCGAGAGGCCAAGCACCCGGTCGCCCAGAAATTCCAGCCGTTCATAATCGGCATCTTCGCCCAAACTGCCATGGGTGAGGGCATAGTTCCAAACAGCACTGGCATCGGGAGAAAAGCCGTGGCTTTCGAGCCATTGACGCGCTTCGGGATCAAGCGCGCTCATATGCCCTCAAACATCCGGCTCCAGCGCGCGGCGCTGAACCATGTCCACGGCAAAATCCATTCAGAGCTGCCATCGGTTGACCACATGACGACATTGGCGCGGCCAACCAGATTGTCTTGCGGGACGAAGCCCACGCCAGCACCCGCAATCGCTTCAAAGCGGCTGTCGGAAGAACTGTCGCGATTATCGCCCATCACGAACATGCGGCCCTCAGGCACTATCGCCGGGCCGTAATTGTCCGCGTCAAACTGCATCCCCAGATCGAGGACATTGTAGCTTTTGCCCGAAGGAAGCGTTTCCTTGAACTGGGGGTAGAGGCATATCCGCTCGCCCTCGGGATTGACTTCTTCGCGAGCGCGGATGTCGCAGCTGGTATTTGCGGAAACAGGGATGGCAAAGTCGGCTATGCGTTCCTTCGGCACGGCTTGGCCGTTCAGGATCAATTGCCCTGCGCGCATGGCCACGCTGTCCCCGGGCAGGCCAATCACACGTTTGATATAGTCTGTTCCATCGACGGGGTGTTTGAAAATCACGACATCGCCGCGCTCTGGCTGATCGGCGAAAACACGCCCCGGGATCAATGGCAGGGAGAAGGGTAGGGAGTGTTTGGAAAAGCCATAAGGCCATTTGGCTGCAAGCAAATAGTCGCCGTTCCAAAGACGCGGTAACATGCTTTCAGATGGGATGGAGAAGGGCGAAAATACAAAGCTGCGGAAGACCAGAACCAGCATCGCCAGTTTCAGCATAAAAAACAGCAGACTGCCAAGGCTCTCTGCCTCTTCCTCAGTCTCGGGTCCTGTATCGCCGCTCGCCTGCTTGTCGGGCATTGGCGCATCTTGTGTCTTTTCAACCATTGCTAGCGTCCCTAGTCGCGTGTGCGCCGTCAAGAAAGAGGTTTTCGTCTATGTCTGATTCGCCCTCATCCGCTTCGCTCGCTGCAATTCGGGAAAAACTGTCGTCTGTGCCGCATCACAGCCTTGAAGTGTTGTTCGATGATGATGCTCAGCGGGTCGCCAATTTGTCGGGCCGGATCGAGTGGGCCGCAGAAGGCGGTTCGAACGGTATTCTCTTCGATTGGTCGAAAACGCATTTGAGCGCGCAATTGCTTGACGGGTTTGAAGAATTGGCTGAAGCCGCCGATTTTGCTGGAAAGCGGGCGGCGCTGCTTTCAGGCGCGGCGATCAATGTCACTGAAGGACGCGCGGCCCAGCATACGGCCGAGCGCGGTGTTGGGGCAGAGCCCGCTGTGGAAGAGGCTGCTGCACTGCAACAGCGGATGCGAATGCTGGTTGAGGCTATTCATGATGGCGCATTAGGTGAGGTTAAGCACCTGATCCATATCGGCATTGGCGGTTCTGCACTTGGTCCGGCATTGGCCGTCAACGCGATGACGCGGGACTTGGCGCTGGTCGATGTGCATGTCGTCTCGAACATTGACGGGGTTGCCTTAGAAGAGGCCTTTGCTGCTTGCGATCCGGCGACAACAATCATTGCAATTGCCTCCAAGACTTTCACGACAATTGAGACGATGACCAATGCGACCTCGGCGCTGAAATGGCTGGGCGAGGGCGGGGTAGACGACCCATCGGGGCGCGTAATCGCCCTCACAGCCAGCCCGGAAAAGGCAGTAGAGTGGGGCGTCGATGAAACGCGCATTTTACCCTTTAGCGAGAGCGTGGGCGGGCGCTATTCGATCTGGTCTTCGATTGGCTTTCCGATCGCGATTGCGGCGGGGTGGGATGAATTTGCCGCGATGCTGAAGGGCGCGCGCGCAGTGGATGAGCATTTCCGCGATCATGATGGCGCGGCAAACCTGTGTCTGCGCGCTGCCTTTGCTGACCAGCTCTACACCCAATTGCGTGGTTGCCAGACCCGTGCTGTGTTCGCCTATGATGAGCGCTTGTCGCTCTTCCCCGATTATCTCCAGCAGCTTGAAATGGAATCAAACGGCAAACGCGTAACTGCGCAGGGCGAGGAGCTGGACGTGCCTTCTGCGCCGATCACATGGGGCGGGGTTGGCACAGATGCCCAGCATGCTGTGTTCCAGTTGTTGCATCAAGGCACGCATGAGGTTCCGG
>CAZJAG010000161.1:0-3139 GCA_964543735.1 uncultured Porphyrobacter sp.
GACTTCGGCTTCTTCCTCGGGATCACATTGCTAGGCGGCGGAAGCGTCTTCGGTTCGAAAAGCAAGAATAGCTAGGCCGGCTCCGGCCCCTCAAGCCTCAACACGTTCAAGGCACGAAGAAATAATTGGTGAGGTGGAAGAACACCGGCGCTGCAAAGCTGACCGAATCCATACGGTCGAGCGCGCCGCCATGCCCTTCGATCATCGTGCCCCAATCCTTCGCGCCCAATGACCGCTTGACCGCGGACAGCACCAGCCCTCCGGCAAACCCAGCCAGCACAATCACCAGCGCCATGCCGCTCGCTTCTAAGGGCGAGAAGGGCGTGATCCACCACAGGCCTGCGCCCACCAAGGCTGCCGAAAGCCCTCCGCCAATCAAACCCTCCCACGTTTTGGCCGGGCTGACTTTGGGCGCGACCTTATGCTTTCCGAACAATTTGCCGAACACATATTGGAATACGTCGGACAATTGGACGACTGCGATCAGGAAGAAGAGCAGCAGAAAGTTTTCCTCAAAACCGGGTATCTCCAGCAAGAGCAAAGCGGGCGCGTGGCTGATGCAATAAACGGTCAGCATCAGCGCCCACTGGATGCGCGCCGTGCGTTGCAGAAACTCGCGCGTGTCGCCTTGCAATACAGCAATGATCGGTAAAAGCAGGAACGCCCAGACGGGGATCAGGATTGAGAAAAGCGTCTGCCAATCGGCCCAGATCAGCCAATATTGCAGCGGAATAAAGACATAGAATGCCCACACAATCGCGCGGTGATCGGACGGGCGGGTTGGGCTGATCGAGAGGAATTCGCGCAGAGCGAAAAAGCTGGTGAGCGCGAACAGAACCAGCGTAACGCCTGCTCCGAACGCGAAGGCGGCAGCGAAGATGAGGATCATCATCCACCACGCCTTGATCCGCGCATTGAGGTTTTCGACCGTGGCGCGCCCGCCCTCGCTCGAAACACGCTTGCTCAGCACAAACCCGATGGATGATGCGACGACCAACAGCGCAAAGACACCGCCGAACAAGGTGATCATGGTCTGGCTCATACGGGCTCTCCGGCTGGGGGATCAGCATTGTCGATCAAGGCGGCATCCTCGCGCGGGATGGCTCCATCGGACAGATCGCACACCGCCTCGCGAGCGCGCTCAAGAAACGTATCCTTATCCTGCTCTCCCAATGCCATCGCCTCGCCAAAGATCGCGACACAGCTGATCGGGGCAGGGATAATCGCGCCCTTGGGATAAGCCCGCGCAAGATTGGCAAGATAGACGGGGATCAGCTTGGCATCGGGGAAGCTCTTCGCCAGATGATAAAGCCCTGCTTTGAAGCGTCCGGGCAGGATCGCATCGCGGCGCGTCCCCTCGGGAAAGATCAGCAGTGAATGTCCCTGCTCCAGCACATCGCGCAAAGGCTCCAGTGGATCGCGCGACCCGCTGCGCTCGACCAGCACAGCGTTGAGGATATTCAACGCGATATAGCGCTGCAGTGGCCCTTTGCCCCAATAGTCAGCAGCGGCCACCGGATGGGTTGTGCGGCGCAGATCGGCGGGCAGCGCAGCCCATAGAATGATCGTGTCGAGATGGCTGGTGTGATTGGCGAAATAGATCCGCTGCTCTTGCGTAGGCCCGCAACCTTGCCAGCGGGCGCTCCCGCCAACCAAAAAGCGGGTGAGTGCAAAAAGCACTTCGGCCATAACGCGCGCGATCATGCAGCGTCTCCTTGCTCTGCTGCTTTGAGCGCCTGTGCCTGCCGCCATGTTCGCCGGACACAGGTGAGCAATGCGCCGATTGTAATCACCCCCAGCGTCACCACGAGAACCTGCTCTGCTCCGCGCGCGCCAAGGAAGAACGCGGCAACCGCCCCCACAGTCAGCACAAACATCCGGTGCTGCTTCGCCATCGGGCCGCTGAAATCCTGCGCCAGCCCCAGCGCGCCGCCATTGGCGCGAATGTAAGCCGTGCCAAACGCAAGGATCGTCGCGCCATATCCCAGCAATGGCTCGCCGCACGCATAGCCCGCCCCGATCAGCAGCAATGCATCCTCGATCCTGTCCGGCACTTCATTGTAGAGCGGGCCTGTGGCGCTTTGCTTGCCGCCTTCCACTGCCACCATCCCGTCAAGCATATTGGCGAGCAGCCGCAATTGAATGCACAAGGCCGCGCCCAGCATCAGCCAATCGTTCTGCGGCGCATTGACAAAGCACCACGCGCCCAGCGCAGCAAAGCCGATCCCGATGGTCGAGATCGCATTGGGCGTAAGACCTATCGCGCCCAGCCCGCGCGCCATCGCGCCCGCCCATTTGGCAGAGCGGGTCTTCAATGGCCGCCTGTTTTGCGCTGTCATATGTCCCTCATCCCCTCGTCCACACAGGCTTTTTACGGGGCCACCGCGCCCGCGAGCATAGGGAAGATCGGCAGGGCTGCAATGCGCAAGGGTCAGCCCGCTTGCCGCTCAAGACTCCATCCGACTCAGAAATTGCACGGCTTATCCCCGCTAAATCATCCCTACTTGCCTTCGGTTTCGAAGCTGGTTCACCTATAACGAAACTTCACGCCAGAATCGGAGACCCCACAAGATGTCGTTGCTCGAAGCCCGTAAGACCTACAAGCCGTTCGAATATCCTTGGGCTTATGAGTTCTGGAAACGCCAGCAGCAAATCCACTGGATGCCCGAAGAAGTGCCTTTGGGCGAGGATTGCCGCGACTGGGCGCAAAAACTGACCGAGCATGAGCGCAATCTGCTCACCCAAATCTTCCGCTTCTTCACGCAGGCCGATGTCGAGGTGCAAGATTGCTATCACGACAAATATGGCCGCGTCTTCAAACCCACCGAAGTCAAGATGATGCTGACCGCGTTCTCCAATATGGAAACCGTCCATATCGCAGCTTACTCGCATCTGCTCGACACAATCGGTATGCCTGAAAGCGAATATTCCGCCTTCCTCGATTATGAGGAAATGGCCGACAAGCACGATTATATGCAGCAGTTCAGCGTCGACAATGACGAGGATATTGCCCGCACTCTGGCGATGTTCGGCGGCTTTACCGAAGGGATGCAATTGTTCGCCAGCTTCGCGATGCTGATGAATTTCCCGCGCTTCAACAAGATGAAGGGCATGGGGCAAATCGTCAGCTGGTCGGTGC
>CAZJAG010000162.1:0-2949 GCA_964543735.1 uncultured Porphyrobacter sp.
CCTCCCCCCATCGCTTCGAGCACATCGTCCAAACGAGCAGACTCGCCCAAGGCCAGCACGCTACCATCTGATTGCATATCGAGCGGATTGCCTTGCCAATCGCTCATCTGCCCGCCTGCGCCCTCGACCACAGGCACTAGCGCTGCATAATCATGCAGTTTCAGCCCGCTCTCGATCACAATGTCGAGATGGCCGCTGGCGAGCAGGCCATAATTGTAGCAATCCCCGCCATAGACCGGATAGGGCAGCTTTGGGTAAGCCTTGGCGACGACGCGCAGATAGGCATCAGCCTCTTCATCAGAGAAACAATGCGGCGACGTTGTCGCAATGCTTGCCCCCTCAAGCGAGGGGCAGGGGCGCACGCTGGCGGGCTTGTCATTGAAGGTGGTGCCTTTGCCCAATGCGCCGACCCAGCGCTCGCCATTGATCGGCTGGTCGATTATGCCAAGCACTGGCCAGCCTTCCTGACACAGCGCGATCAGCGTGCCGAAAATCGGGCGGCCTGCGACAAAGCTTTGCGTGCCGTCAATTGGATCGAGCACCCATTGGCGGCCTGCACCTTCATTGTGCGCGCCATATTCCTCCCCGATAATGCCGTCATCGGGGCGGTGCTGTTCAATCAGAGCGCGCATTGCAGCCTCGGCTGCGCGGTCAGCCTCGGTCACGACAGTGTGATCGGCTTTGCGCTCCTCAGCAAAGTCAGCGCGAAACAGCGGACGGATCGCAGCACCAGCGGCATCCGCGAGCGCATTGGCGAGTTCGATATCTTTGGCAGAGACAGACATGGGCGCATGTGTTGCGAGAGCGCGCGGGCGCGGTCAAGCCTTTGGCTTGCTCTTCAAGGAGCGAGACAAGAAATTCGTACAGAATATGAACCTATTCCCATTGCCATTCGACACTGCACGATATGATGTTACAATGCATCGGTGTCGGGGGGCAAAATGACTGACGGTCGCGATAAAGAACACTACGCAGAGATATGGCGGCGCAATCTTGCGCCCATGTCTGGCACCTCGCGTGAGGGTTTGCCATTGTCGGAAAACCGTGCGCCCAGCGACGATTTGAGCCCGTGGATTGCGCGGCTCGTCTCCGCCAAGGCGACCAATGCGGCAGACCTCGTGATTGCTTGCGGGATGTGCAACGATCTTGCCTACACGCGCTATATCTTCAATGGCCGCTGGACCGCAATGACGGCTGACGGCCACGGCACTTACGAGAATGAAGTGCTGCAATTTGGCCAACACTCCAAACACATGGCGCTATCATGCACGGGCGACATCATGTCTGCCGGATTTGGCCTGCGGGCGGGCGCGTTTTATGCGTTGACCGGGCGCAGCTCGGCAGAGACGTTGGACCGCATCGAACGCGCGGATATTTTCGGATTGCTGGCCGATGATTTGCGCGATGTCTTCAGCGACAAGCATCCTCCGCAAGACTGGAATCTGGCGATGGAAGAGGCGATGCGCCGCTATATCAAGCGGCATGATCCGCCGCCGCCCGAACCGATCTCGGTCGCGTTTGAACTGGCCGCTTTCGAAGACCCGACCCAATCGCTCACCGACTTTGCAGAGAGCCACAATATCTCGCTGCGCAAGCTCCAGCGGATTGTGAAGCGCGATTTCGGCCTCACCCCGCGCACTGTGATGCGGCGCGCGCGTGCGCTTGATCTGGCCTCGCAGCTATGCGGCGTTGCGGACGAGGATGAGGAAGCGGAGATGATCCTGCGCTATTTCGACCAGTCGCATCTGATCCGCGATTTCACTGCCTTTTTCGGTGTGACCCCGTATAAGTTTCGCGCTCAGCCGCGCCCATTGCTCACCATCACGCTGGAGCAAAGACAAGGGAGACGGCTGGAAGAGCTTGGGCTGCATCAACCCGGTAAAAGCCATCCATGGCGCGATGATGAGAGCGCAGGCTAGTTGGGGCTAGGCTCTAGTCGAACAGGCTCGACACAGAGCTTTCATCAGCAATCCGCCGCACAGCCTCGCCGATCAATGGCGCGATCGTGAGCACGCGGATCTTGTCCGAAGCCGCGCAAGCCTCGGTCGGCAGGATCGAATCGGTAATAACCAGCTCTTTCAGCGCCGATCCATCGACCCGCGCCACAGCTCCGCCCGACAAAACCCCATGCGTGATATAGGCGGCAACACTGGCTGCGCCTTCAGCGAGCAAAGCCTCGGCCGCATTGCAAAGCGTTCCGCCGGAATCGACGATATCGTCGATCATAATGCAATGGCGGCCTTTAACCTCGCCAATGATGTTCATGACTTCTGATTCGCCGGGACGGTCGCGGCGTTTATCGACAATCGCAAGCGGCGCATTGTCGAGCCGTTTGGCAAGCGCGCGCGCGCGCACCACGCCGCCGACATCGGGCGAGACAACCATCAGATCCTCGTCACCATAACGCGCCTGAATATCGGCCGCCATGACAGGCGCTGCGTAAAGATTGTCGGTTGGAATATCGAAAAAGCCCTGAATTTGTCCCGCGTGCAAATCCACCGCCAGCACGCGGTCTGCGCCCGCCTGAGTGATCAGATTGGCGACCAGCTTGGCCGAGATCGGCGTGCGGGGGCCGGGCTTTCTGTCCTGCCTCGCATAGCCGAAATAGGGCACCACGGCCGTGATCCGTTTGGCCGAGGCGCGCTTGCACGCATCAATGCAGATCAGCAGCTCCATCAGATTGTCATTGGCTGGGAAGCTGGTCGGCTGGATCAGGAACACATCCTCGCCGCGCACGTTCTCGTGAATCTCGACGAAGATTTCCTCATCGGCAAAGCGGCGCACGCTGGCATCGGTGAGCGGCAATTCGAGATAGGCGGCAATCGCTCTTGCCAGAGGCAAGTTCGAGTTGGCGGACATGATTTTCATTGCAGCGAATCCCCTCTTTGCAGCGCTTTATCGGGACTAGCGCAGCGCAGCGGAAACGCAACAGAGCGGGGCGGGGTTGTC
>CAZJAG010000163.1:0-2935 GCA_964543735.1 uncultured Porphyrobacter sp.
GTCACGATGCGACTTTGGGCGAGATTTCCTCAGCTATGGAAGAGGTCTTTGGCCGTCATGATGCAACACCCAAACCAGTTTCGGGCGTCTACAAGAGCGCCTACGAGTTCGACCAGCGCTGGGCTCAAGTGACCGATGGCGTCGACGCCGTCGAGCGGCGTTTGGGCCGCAAACCGCGCATTATGGTCGCGAAAATGGGGCAGGATGGGCACGATCGCGGCGCGAACGTGATCGCATCCGCCTTTGCCGATATGGGTTTCGAAGTGGTCTCCGGCCCATTGTTCCAGACCCCTCAGGAAACGCTCCATATGGCATTGCAAGCGGATGTCGATGTGATCGGGGCAAGCTCGCTTGCTGCTGGACACAAGACGCTGATCCCCGAGCTGATTGGCTTGCTGAAAGACGCTGGACGGCCTGATATCAAAGTGACAGCGGGCGGCGTGATCCCGCCGCAGGACTATGACTTCCTGCGCGAAGCGGGTGTGCAGGGCATTTATGGCCCCGGCTCAAACGTGGTTGAATGCGCGGCGGATATTCTAACGCTGTTGGGGCACAATATGCCACCGCTTGATGGATTGGATGAGGCTGCGGAGTGAGATCAATTGTACCGATTTAGACGCATTCTTGGGTTCGTTTTTGTATCGGTCATAGTCTGGGGAGTGGGCTATTTTGTCATAGGGTTCCTTACATACGGCCTTGCCGCGCCCGAAGATGCCTACAACGCCAACGAAAACAGGCGTTTAATAGGCCTAACAGTCTTATGGTTCGGTATCTGGATTTTGGCTTGTCGCAAATTCGATACGTCCATTCAAAGATGACCCTCGGTTTTTGCGTTGATGAGCTTTTGCCCAAGGCGCGCGGCGGAGGGCAGCTCAAGATGGGTCTGGTCAAACTGTCCGAGGATGAGTGGTTGCAACCCGATCCCGATCTGGCGGCGCGAAAGCAGGCCTATTCAGATAATATGGACGGGTTGGGCTTTGCAGGCGGTGATCCTGAAGTGAACAGCGAAGTGGCCGAGACAGTCGGCACGGGCAAAGACCTGCGCGATGCAGCGCTCGCTTCGCACGAAGATATGTGCATGCTCGAGCGTGATGAGAACGGCGTTTACCGGCTGACCGGTGTCGCGGTTTTTTGGCCATCCGATTGGTCGCCGCGCGCGAAACTGGGCCTGCCCTTGCGCGGGCTTCACAAGCCGATCCAAGGATATGAAGAGCAACTCGCCGCGCCGGTTGATACATTTATGGACAAGCTCAAAGCAGGTAGCGTTTACGGCCGCGCGAACTGGTTCATAACGTCCACTTCGGACATGCATTGGCGCGCTCAGCCGCCAGAGCATGCCTTCGCTCATGTTACCCCTCAAAACGTAGGCGAGACGCTCTTCGTGCGCTCCGAACGCCAGACTTTGCGCAAACTGCCAGAAACGGGCGCAATCTTGTTCACCATTGGCATTTATGTTGAGGCTTTTGGCAATCTAGCACCTGCCAATCAAGTGATGCTTTCAGAGGCAATGGAATCTCTGCTGGACGGAGAAGGTGACCGGCGCGGCTCGCCATACTATGCCCCGCACTTAAGAGAATATGTGAAGAGGAACGCCCAATGAGCGCAATGAAACCCGAAACCGCCGCCGTTCATGCCGGATGCGAGCCTGATCCCACAACCAATGCCCGGATCACGCCGATCTATCAGACCGCAAGCTATGTCTTCGACAGCCCCGAACACGCGGCGAACCTTTTCAACCTGTCAGAATTTGGCAACATCTACACCCGCATCATGAACCCCACTAATGATGCGCTGGAGAAGAAGGTTGCAGCGCTTGAAGGGGGCGTAGGCGCGCTGGGCGTAGCTTCAGGTCACGCTGCACAATTGATCGCGTTTCACACTCTGATGGAGCCAGGCTGCAATATTGTGGCGGCCAAGAAGCTATATGGCGGATCACTCAATCAATTGGGCGAAGCGTTTCGCAAGTTCGGATGGGAAACCCGCTTTGTCGATGCGGATGATCCTGCGAACGTAGCCGCTGCAATCGATGATAAGACGCGGGTCGTCTTTATCGAGAGCCTCGCCAATCCCGGCGGCGTGGTTCAGGACATCGAAGCGATTGCCAAGGTCGCGCATGATGGCGGCGTGCCGCTTATGGTTGACAACACGATGGCGACCCCGGCGCTGTGTCGTCCGTTCGAACATGGCGCGGATATCGTCGTGCACTCGACCACCAAATTCCTCAACGGACACGGCAATGCAATCGGGGGCGTGATCGTCGATAGCGGGAAGTTTGACTGGAAGGCGCAAGGAGAGAAGTATCCCTCGCTCACAGCTCCCAATGGTTCTTACCATGGCGCTGTGCTGGTCGATACTCTGGAGCCTGTTGGGCCAATTGCGTTCATCATCGGTTGCCGCGTTTTGGGTCTGCGCGATTTGGGCCCTGCAATGGCTCCGATGAATGCGTTTCTAGCGCTGACAGGCATGGAGACGCTGCATCTTCGGATGGACAAGCATTGTGACAACGCGCTTGCGCTAGCGAGCTGGCTTCAACAGCAGCCGCAAGTCGAGTGGGTCAGCTATGCGGGTCTCGCTGACAATCCTTACAACAGCTTGGCGCAGAAATATCTTGGCGGGCGCGGGGGCGCGGTTTTCACCTTTGGCCTCAAAGGTGGATATGATGCAGGCGTGAAACTGGTTAGCGAAGTCCAATTGTTCAGTCATTTGGCCAATATTGGCGATACGCGCTCGCTCGTTATCCATCCCGCTTCCACAACGCATAGCCAGTTGGAAGGTCAGGAGCTGGTCGATGCCGGCGCAGGTCCCGACGTTGTCCGCGTGTCGGTGGGTATCGAGCATATTGATGATATCAAGGCCGATCTCAGCCAAGCCTTTGCAGCACTCTAAAGCGCATGTTTGATAGGTTGCGCATGGGCGAAAGCCTCGGCATAGGACT
>CAZJAG010000164.1:0-2909 GCA_964543735.1 uncultured Porphyrobacter sp.
CGATTGCAGTGCAATTGGGCGCAACCCATGTGCGGGTGGGGACGGCGTTATTTGGGGCGAGGGGGTGAATGGTGGGTCTGCAGGAGTATTTGGCGCGTTTCGTTAGAAACGTGCCCGCGCCCGCCCGCCCCATGGCGGGCGCGCTAAAGCGCACCCACCCGGGCGGACGCTGGTCACTTGAGCTCTCTTAAAACTCGCTGACGAGACCCACCGTCAGCAATGCTCCGCGCGGATCATGCACCCGGCTGTCAAAGCCGCCATTGGTCGCAACCCGCGGCGCGGTCACATCGAAGACATTGCGCACGCCAACGGTCAGCTGAAGCAGCCGGTCGCGGTCGAACAGCTCGTTGATCGCCAGCGAATATTGCACATCGACGCGGAAGTCGCTGTCAATATCTGCGCCGCCATTCTGGTCATCGAGATAGCTGTCAATGTAGCGGCCAAACACGTTCAAACCATGCGCGCCGCTTTCAAACTGGAGTCCGGCATTGAAGCGCAATTCCGGCGTTGGTGAGCCGAAATTGGTGAAGTTGCGATTGCCCGCGCCTTCAATCACTGCGCCGCCGACCGAGGTTTGCAGATTGTAATCGAAGACATAATTGCCTTCAAAGCTCGGCGTGATTGTGCCGAAGCCTGCATCAATCCGGTAGCGGACGGAAAAGTCCAGACCCGACGTTTCGACGCTCGCTGCATTCACATAGGAATTGTTGACCTGAATGATCGTGCCAGCAGGGCTGCGAACCACGTCCGGCCCATTGGGGTCAGCGTTCACAATCGCTTGCGGTGCGGTTTGCACAATCGCATCGTCAAACTCGAAATTGTAATAGTCGAGGCTGATCTCGAAATCGCTCACCGGCTCCAGCGTAACGCCAAGATTGTACGCAGTTGAGCTTTCCGGAACCAGCGCAGCATTGCCCAGAGCGCGGACCGCGACAAAGGCATTGGCCCCGCCAGCGTTCGGGTCAGAGACTTGCTGAAGCGTTGTTGACTGGCCTTGCAGCTGGAAGGTCGAAGGCGCGCGGAACGAGGTCGAGTAAGAGCCGCGCAAAGACACCCAGTCAGCCGGACGCAGCAGCACGGCGACCTTCGGATCGAGCGTATCACCGCCGTTATCTCCATAATCTTCATAGCGCAGCGCCAGCTGAACCTCTGCCCACTCGAGCAGCGGGACATTAAGCTCGCCGAAGATCGCATAGACGTTTTGCGTGCCTGCAAATGGCTGCTCTCCGATCAGGAAGGCAAAACCGTCATTGCGGGCAATGCTGTCAAAGTTCGCAGAAATGCGTTGGCTGCGATATTGTGCGCCAATGGCTACGCCAACTGGGCCAGCGGGCAGTTCAAACAGATCGCCCGATACAAAACCTTCAGCCACGAAGAGCTCAGCCTCGCGGTTCGATACCAGCGGCTCGACAATATAGTCGATCAATGCGGCATTGGCATTGGTGCCGCCGGCCAGCGCTGAAGCAAACGGATTGAAGAATGTGCCATCGGCAGGGATCGCTGCGCCATTGGCTGTCAGGAACGGATTGCTCGCGGTGCAATCGAGGCCCGTTGCTGCATTGAACGCAGGCACAGCGTTAAAGCCGCGCAGCGCGCAGGCAAAGCGGTCACGCACTGTGTCTTCGGTCGAGTTGGTGAAATTGTTGTCAGCAAAAGTCATGCTGACATTCCACAAACCATTTTGGAGGAAGCTGTCGAAATCGCCCTCAAGCGTGGTTGAGATGCGCACAGTTTCCGAATTGTTGGTTGCTGGCGAAACATTGCCGCCAACCCCGCTTGCGCGGCCAAAGAAGACGACATTCGCGCCGAAGATATTGTTCGGGTTGAAGTCTGGAACAACCGCTTGGCCCAATTGCAGGAACGGGAATGTTGGCGAGTTGCCACGCACAGTGGAGTTGTCCGAATAGCCAAACTCCGCGCTCCAGCGAACGCTGTCGGAAAGGTCAGCATTGGCCGAGACAAAGGCCGTGATCCGCTCTTCATCCGCAACAAGGTTGAAGAACTCGCCAAAGTCAAAGCGGCAAAGGCCCACGTCAGGCACACCTGCCGGTGTTGCCGAGATGATCGAGGGGATGCCGCCTGCCGCGCCGCAGCCCGGATCAAGCACGGGCGCGTCAGCTGGAAAGCCGGGAACGCCGAAGAAGGAGCCGGGATTGCCCAGTGAAGAGGTGTCATCGCCGAGGAAAGTCGGGTTGCCCGCAGCGTCAAACTCGGGCCCGCGCGATAAGCGGCGTTCAGCTGTCGTGAGCGGTGAACGCTCGATATAGCTGACCGCGCCCATCACATTGAGATCGCCAAACTGGAATCCGGCAAGGCCTTGAATGTTGTATTCCGAATAATCGCCTGTTCCCAAATGTTCGGAATATTCGCCCGAGACGAGGAAACCCTCGTAATCGTCTCGCGTGATAAAGTTCACCACGCCTGCAACCGCGTCAGAGCCGTAAAGCGAAGAAGCGCCGTCTTTCAGGATCTCGACCCGCTCGACCGCGATCAGCGGAACCAGCGAGGAGGTGTCGACGAAGTTGATGCCGTCATTGGTCGGCGCTGCCGATAATGTCTGGCGCTTTCCGTCGAGCAGGATCAAGGTCGAGGCAACGCCCAGCCCGCGCAGATTGATGTTCGATGTGCCGGTTGTGCCGCCCTGGGTAAAGGCGTCTGGATTGTTCTGCGCGCCGCTGTTGATGGTGAGCGATTGCGTGATGTCTGCAATGTTCTGCGCGCCGATATCCGAGATGGATTCGTTCGTAACGGTGGCCAGCGGAGATGCGAGATCGGCCTGTGACTGACGGCGGATGCGCGAACCGGTGACGATAATGGGGGCTTGTTGAGCGCCTTCCTCAGCTTGGGGGGCAGCTTGCTCAGCCTCTTGTGCCATTGCCGATGCGGGCAGGGCCGCACACGAAGCCAGA
>CAZJAG010000165.1:0-2877 GCA_964543735.1 uncultured Porphyrobacter sp.
GCCTTCATCTGGCGCGCCATCGCCTCGGAAATGTCACGTGGCGGGCGAATGTCTTTGATCTCGACGCGGGTGATTTTGACGCCCCATGGGCTTGTCGCATGATCGACCACGCTAAGCAGGCGCGCATTGATCTCATCGCGCTTTGACAAGGTCTCGTCCAAATCCATCGAGCCCATCACTGTGCGCAAATTGGTGGTCGTCAGCGCCATGATCGCATTGTAGAGATTGTTGACCTCATAAGCGGCCTTGCCCGCATCGAGCACTTGGAAAAACACCACCGCGTCCACGCCGACCATGGCGTTATCCTTGGTGATGATTTCTTGCCCTGGAATATCGAGCACCTGCTCCATCATGTTCACTTTCTGCCCAACCCGGTCAAAGAATGGGATGAGAAGGTGAAAACCAGGATCAGCAGCAAGGTGAAACTTGCCGAGACGTTCGATCGTATAAACGTAGCCTTGCCGCACGATAGTGACTGCCAGAAACAGAAACACCAGAACGAGCAGCACCAAGGCTGCGAGAACAAATTCCATGATCGACCCTTCCCCGATTTTGTTACATCATGTTAGCGACAGGCACGTTAGTCGCCAAGCAAAACCGCTAGTCATGCAAATTTCTCAAGGATGGACTCAAGGCGGAGCCTGTGCAAAATTCTCCGCCAAGGCTGCGAGGACAATGCAGCGGGGGAGAGAACAATGATCAAACGGGTAGGTATAGCCGCTATGGCGGCGCTTGCGCTCGCGTCTTGCAGTGAAACGGGCAGTTCAAGTGGTGACCGTGTTGGCGCAGCCGAGTTGCTGGCCGCAGGTGAAGACAGCGCAAACTGGATTTCGCACGGACGCACCTATTCCGAACAACGCTTCTCACCGCTCGATAAAATCAATGCCGAAAACGTGGGCGAGCTGGGCCTTGCATGGTTTGATGATATGGACACAGCGCGCGGCCAAGAGGCAACCCCGCTGGTCATCGACGGCAAAATCTACATCACCACAGCATGGAGCAAAGTGCGCGCCTATGATGGCAAAACGGGTGAGATGCTGTGGAGCTACGACCCTGAAGTCCCCGGCGAAACCGGCGTCAAAGCCTGCTGCGACACAGTCAATCGCGGCCTCGCGGCATGGGGTGACAGGCTCTATTTCGGAACGCTCGACGGACGGCTAATCGCGCTTGATCGGGAAAGCGGCAAGGTGGCATGGGAAAAGGTCACAGTCGATCAGGATCAAAGCTACACTGTCACCGGCGCACCGCGCATCATTGATGGCAAAGTCATCATCGGCAATGGCGGCGCAGAGTTTGGCGTGCGGGGTTATGTCGCAGCGTATGACGCAGATGATGGCGATGAGCTGTGGCGCTTCTACACTGTGCCCGAAGGCAACGAGGGCGATGACGCGCCTGCCCATATGCAAAAGGCGGCAGAGACGTGGAACATGGATGTGCTCGCCAGCAACGATGCGATTGGCGGCGGCGGCACGGTATGGGATTCGATGGCTTACGATCCCGATCTCGGCCTGCTTTATATCGGCGTTGGCAATGGTAGCCCGTGGAACCGCGCCTATCGTTCACCCGGCGAAGACGGTACGGGCGAAGGCGACAATCTCTACCTCTCCTCCATCGTCGCTATCAAAGCGGATACGGGCGAATATGCCTGGCATTACCAGACTACGCCGGGCGAGACATGGGATTACACCGCCACGCAGCACATCGTGCTCGCCGATATGGAGATCGAAGGAAAGCCGCGCAAAGTCTTGATGCAAGCGCCCAAAAACGGGTTCTTTTATGTCATCGACCGGGAAAGTGGCGAGTTCATTTCCGCTGAGCCTTATGTCGCTGTGAATTGGGCCACAGGCATTGATGACAAGGGCCGCCCGATTGAAAACCCCGAGGCTCGCGTCGACAAGACAGGCAAGCCTGCGCTTGTGACACCGGGAGCATTGGGTGGGCACAATTGGCACCCGATGGCCTATCACCCGTCCGAAAATCTCGTCTACATTCCCGCATTCGAAGCCGCGATGATGTATGCGCCGGAGAAAGATTGGAAGCCCGACACAGCGCGCGGCTTTAACGTCGGATTTGATCTGGGCGCGGGCGATTTGCCGCCCGATATGGGCTTCCGCAAACAAGTCGCCGGAACGCTTAAGGGCATGCTGGTCGCTTGGGATCCGGTCGCGCAAAAGGCCAAATGGACGGTTGAACATCCCGGCCCTTGGAATGGGGGATTGCTGGCAACTGGCGGCGGCCTCGTGTTCCAAGGAACCGCGGGCAGCGAGTTCAACGCATACAATGCCTCCACCGGCGACAAGCTTTGGAGCTTTGCTGCACAGACCGGCATTGTCGCACCGCCTGTCACCTACACGATTGATGGCGAGCAATATGTTGCCGTGCTGGCCGGATGGGGAGGCGCCTATGCGATTACTGTGGATGGCAATCTGCTCGATGATTTGGCCCCTGTCCGCAATATCTCGCGCCTTCTGGTGTTCAAGCTGGGCGGCGACAAAGAACTGCCCGAAATGCCGGAACTGGCCGAGCTTCCGCTTGATCCTCCGCCTTCGCGCGCGAGCGATGAAGTGATTGCGCTGGGTAAGACCAAATACGCGCGCTATTGCGCCGTGTGCCACGCGCCAGCCGCTGTCGGTTCAACCGTATTGCCAGACCTGCGGCGCTCGGGAACGCTAAGCAACAAGGCCAGCTGGCAATCAATCGTGCAGGACGGCATTCGCAAGGATGGCGGCATGGTCGGCTTTGCCGGATCGCTCAGCCCGGAAGAAAGCGATGCGATCCGCGAATATGTGATTGCCCGTGCGAATGAGGACAAGGCTGCCGGAGTGGATTGAGGCTGCGGCCAACGCCTCTATCCGCCGAAGAAATTCAGCTCCAGCA
>CAZJAG010000166.1:0-2853 GCA_964543735.1 uncultured Porphyrobacter sp.
GTGGGCGATGCGGTTTCTTCGGGTGACATCATGGCCGAGATTGAAACCGACAAGGCAACGATGGAGTTTGAAGCGGTGGATGAGGGCGTGATTGCGTCGATACTCATCGAAGAGGGCACAGAGAATGTCTCGGTTGGTGCAGTTATCGCCATGCTGGCTGAAGATGGCGAGGATGTTGGCGATGTGAGTGCGCCAAGCGCCGATAAGGCGCCCGCGCCTGCATCACCTCCAGCTCCTGCGCAAACACCTACCGCGGTTGCGAAGGATGGCCCTGCGGCAACGCCAACAGCACGCAAACTGGCAGAGGCTGAAGGCATAGACCTCGCCTCGCTCAATGGCAGCGGCCCCAAGGGCAAAATCACCAAGGGCGATGTTGAAGAAGCGATTGCAAATGGCGGGGGCGGCGCGGCAGCTGCTTCATCGCCTGCTCCGGCTCCAGCCTCAGGCGGCGAGACTTCGTCATCAGGCGCACGGGTGAAGGCATCGCCGCTCGCCAAACGCATTGCCGAGCAAAAGGGTCTCGACCTCTCAGCCATCACCGGCAGCGGGCCGGGCGGACGGATCGTGAAGGCGGATGTTGAGAATGCTGAGGCGGGCGCTCCGGCTGCTGCGCCTGCTACAGCGAGCGCGGCTCCCGCTGCCATCCCGTCTGATGGCGATGCTCCGTTCGAAGCGGTCAAATTGAACAATGTGAAGAAGGTCGTCGCACGCCGCCTGACCGAGGCGAAACAGACCGTGCCGCATATCTATCTCACGGTTGATATCCATCTCGACCCGCTGCTCAATCTCCGCAAGCAGATGAATGCCGAGCTAGAGGATGAGGGCATCAAACTCTCAGTCAATGATCTGCTGATCAAGGCGCTTGCGCGCGCGCTTACTAAAGTGCCGAGCTGCAATGTCAGCTTCCAGGGCGACATGCTGCATCAATATAGCCGCGCGGATATCTCGGTCGCGGTGGCTGCACCATCCGGCCTCATCACACCGATTGTAACCGATGCAGGCCGCAAGTCGGTTGCGCAAATCTCTTCGGAGATGAAGGCGCTGGTCGCGAAGGCACGCGATGGCAAATTGCAGCCGCATGAATATCAGGGAGGGACTGCCTCGCTCTCCAATCTCGGCATGTTTGGCACCAAGAATTTTGACGCTGTGATCAATCCGCCGCAAGGCATGATCTTGGCGGTCGGCGCAGGCGAGCAACGTCCGCATGTGGTCGATGGCGAGCTAACAGTTGCCACCGTGATGAGCGTGACCGGAAGCTTCGATCACCGCGCGATTGACGGGGCCGATGGCGCACAATTGCTCGACGCTTTGCGCAAGCTCATCGAAAACCCGATTGGGCTGGTGGTTTAGCCGAAGCGCGGGCCTCGAGCATCTCTCTTTCTTCCCCAAATAAGGACTACTCACCCCATGGCTAACGCATCCTATGATGTCATCGTTCTAGGCTCTGGCCCCGGCGGCTATGTTGCGGCGATACGCTGTGCGCAGCTGGGCCTGAAAACTGCGATTGTCGAGCGTGAGAATTTGGGCGGGATATGTCTCAACTGGGGCTGCATTCCCACGAAAGCTCTGCTGCGCTCGGGCGAGATACTGCATTATATGCAAAACGCGGCGAGCTATGGATTGAAAGTCGCAGGCGCGATTGAGGCTGATCTGGAAGCGGTGGTGAAGCGTTCACGCGGCGTTGCCAAGCAACTCAACCAAGGCGTCACCCATTTGATGAAGAAGAACAAAATCACCGTCCATATGGGGGAGGGCACGCTGACGGGCCCCACTTCAATGACGGTGAAAGGCGAGAAGGGCGAAGAGCAGCTCTCAGCCAAGCATGTTATTGTCGCGACAGGCGCGCGTGCGCGCGATCTGCCTTTTGCGCCCGCCGACGGGAAACGCATCTGGACATACCGCGCGGCGATGACACCGCCTGAAATGCCGAGCAAACTTCTCGTCATCGGCTCTGGCGCTATCGGGATCGAGTTTGCCAGCTTCTACAACGATATGGGCGCGGATGTGACCGTGGTTGAGATGCTCGATAGGATTGTGCCGGTTGAGGATGCTGAAGTTTCCGCATTCCTTGAAAAATCGCTCACGAAGCAAGGGATCAACATCCTCACTGGCGCAGGGGTTGAGGATATCAAAGCGGGTGCGAAAAGCGTCAAAGCCAAAATCAAGACCGCTGATGGAAAGGTGGCGGAACACGAGTTCAGCCATGTTATCGTCGCGATTGGCATCCAACCCAACACCGAGGATATCGGACTTGAAAAGCTTGCCGAGTTGGATCGTGGCTTTGTCCAGATCGACCCCTACGGCCGCACCAAATCGAAAGGCCTTTGGGCGATTGGCGATTGCACGCCCGGCCCTTGGCTGGCCCACAAAGCAAGCCACGAAGGCGTGACTGCGGCAGAAGCGATTGCGCAAGAGCTGGGCAACAAGGATGTCCACCCCCATCCGCTTGACCGCAACAACATTCCCGGCTGCACCTATTGCCACCCGCAAATCGCAAGTGTCGGCCTGACTGAAGCAGCGGCGAAAGAGGCGGGATACACGCTCAAGGTCGGCAATTTCCCCTTCATCGGCAATGGCAAGGCGATTGCGCTGGGCGAGGCGGAAGGCTTCATCAAAACCGTCTTCGATGCCAAAACCGGCGAGCTGCTGGGCGCACACATGATCGGCGCGGAAGTGACCGAGCTGATCCAGGGCTACACAGTGGGCAAGACGCTCGAGACGACCGAGCAAGAGCTGATGAACACCGTCTTCCCGCATCCGACTTTGTCTGAGATGATGCATGAAAGCGTGCTGGGCGCTTATGGCAAGGCGTTGCATATATAGGCGGCGCGATTAACTTGGGGCGATGACAGA
>CAZJAG010000167.1:0-2840 GCA_964543735.1 uncultured Porphyrobacter sp.
ACCAGATCGGCCTGCGCGGAATCGCGGGCGGCGCGTTCGATAAAGCACTTCTTGTAATGCGGGCATCCGGCATAGACACATTCGCCGCGTTGATCGGTGAGGGCGGCTATCCCGCGTTTGCGAAACAGCGTGCCAAGCCAGCCGGGCAAGTCGCCGCCAACCATGTCGCCATCTTGAGTGAAGGCTGCCCAACGTCCGACCAATTGCGCAAGAATGCCGGGCCGACCGGCAAAGCCGCCTTGCAAAGCGTCCTCCAGATTGAGGAGGCACAGGTAATTCTCCCGCCCCTTGCGCACCACAACAGGCTTGGTTCCATCCGCGCGGCGCTTTGGCCATGCGCGTGCGCTTTCTGAGCGCAATTGCCGCTGCAAGTTTTTGGTGAAGGTCGAAACCCACACGGTGCCTTGCGCAGCGTCTGACCAAAGCGATGCGGGCGCGAGATAACCCAAAGTCTTGCCAATCCCCGTGCCAGCTTGGGCGAGCAGGACATGCGGCTCTTCGCGAGCATTACGCGGGGCGAAGACAGCGCTTGCCTCGCTCGCATAATCGCGTTGGCCTTGGCGTTTCTCCGCGCCCTCTCCCGTCAGCTCGTCAAGCCGCTCCAAAACCGCATCGGTCGGCAAGGTTACTTGCGCGGGCGCGCCGCGTTCGGCCTGTTCCTCCCATTCGGGCAGCCTGGAAAACAGCCACTTCTCCGCTTTCTCGGGCCGTTCGATGTGGGGCGAGAGCACTTGCGCCCACGGCCAGCGAAGGCGCACCATGCTTTGCAAGACCGACCAAGCGCCCTCACGCTCGGACCATTCATCGCTCTCGCATTGCGCGATCAAAGCACCAGCCGCGCGCTGTAGAAAGGCGGGCACGCTCGCGTCGTCGGCAGGCTCATCCATCGCCAGCACTTGTGCCAGTCCGCGCGGGGTCGGCACGCAAAAGCGGGCAGGGTGGACGAAGGCGAACAGCTCGAGCAAATCAAGGCCCGATAGATCGGGATAGCCCAGCCGGTTGGCGACCAGCGGCGCGTTCAATAACAACACCGGCGTATCAGCCGCCGCCATAATCGCATCGCCCTTGGACACAGCCTGAGCTTCGCCTGATGGAGGCGCGATCCAATGGCCGGAATGGCTGGCGTGCAGGGCAGGGAGGGCCATAGGAGATGGAGGTGGGTTCACGCGACAATTGATGCGCGCACGGGGCTCTCAAGTAAATCCCGCAGCCGTGCTTGCGCACAAGCTTTGCGCGCAATCAGATATTGCACAAAATCGCTGCTTGAGCTTAAGCGGGCGCGTTATGACCGATCAAACGCTGCAAGATGCTGCTCGCAATTCCAAAGCCTGGCCTTTTCAGGAGGCGCAGCGCCTTCATAAACGCCTGCATGGCAAGGGTGGCTCGGGTAAGGCTGATGGCGAGCCAGTGTTGTTTGAAACCGGCTATGGCCCATCGGGCCTGCCGCATATCGGCACGTTTCAGGAGGTTTTGCGCACCACCTTTGTGCGCCGCGCTTATGAAGCGTTGACCGGCCAGCCCACGCGGCTGGTGGCGTTCTCTGATGATATGGACGGCCTGCGCAAAGTGCCCGAGAACCTGCCCAATCAGGCGATGCTGACAGAGCATCTGGGCAAGCCGCTCTCGCGCATTCCCGATCCGTTCGAGAAGTTTGAGAGCTTTGCCCATCATAACAATGCGATGCTGCGCGAATTTCTTGACCGGTTTGGCTTCGAGTATGAATTTGTGGCGGCCTCTGATCGCTATAACTCAGGCGCATTTGACGATGCGCTGAAGAATGTGCTGGCGCACAACCAAGACATTCTCGACATTATGCTCCCCACATTGCGGGCAGAGCGCGCTGCGACTTACTCGCCGATTATGCCGATCAGTCCGACCACGGGCGTGGTTTTGCAAGTGCCGGTGGAAGTGGTGGATGCCGAAGCTGGCCTCATCCGCTTCACTGATGAGGATGGCAGCGTGATCGAGCAATCAGCGCTTGGCGGCATGTCCAAGCTGCAATGGAAAGTCGATTTCGCCATGCGCTGGGTCGCGCTGGGCGTTGATTACGAGATGTATGGCAAGGATCTCACCGATACAGGCGTGCAATCGGGCAAGATTGCGCGCGTCCTTGGCGGGAATAAGCCAGAAGGCCTGATCTATGAGCTGTTCTTGGACGAGAAGGGCGAGAAAATCTCCAAGTCCAAGGGCAATGGCCTCACCATCGAGGAATGGCTGACCTATGGGACGGAAGAAAGCCTTGGCTTTTATATCTTCCCCAATCCCAAAAGCGCCAAGCAATTGCATACCGGCGTGATCCCGCGTGCGGTCGATGATTACTGGCAATTCCGCGAGCGTTTGGCCGATCAGCCGCTCGACAAGCAATTGGGCAATCCGGTGTGGCATTTGCTGCGCGCGAATGAGAGCATGGCAGGCCCCGATGCGACAGGTGCGGGTGATACGGTTCCCGTCAGCTTCGGATTGTTGCTTAACCTCGCGAGTGTATTGGGCGCAGAGGCGACAGCGGAGAATGTGTCCGATTACCTCACCAGCTATCTCGGCAAGCCGGTCGACAATCCCGATGTGGATGCGATGATTGCAGCAGCGGTTGCCTATACGCGTGACTTTATCGTGCCAACGCTCAACAAGCGCGCGCCTTCAGCCAATGAAGCGGCGGCTTTGCGTGCGTTGGATGAGGCGCTGGCAGTGGCCTCTCCTGACACCAGCGCAGAGGATTTGCAGACCAGCGTCTACGAGATCGGCAAGCGCGAGGAATACGGGTTTGAAAACCTGCGCGATTGGTTCCGCGCGCTTTACGAAACGCTCTTGGGCAGCGAGCAAGGCCCGCGCATGGGCAGCTT
>CAZJAG010000168.1:0-2834 GCA_964543735.1 uncultured Porphyrobacter sp.
GCTTTTGCCGCCGCGATTGCCTCATCTGCCGCGCTGCCATCAGGCCCGCCACCTTGCGCCATATCGGGCCGACCGCCGCCGCCCTTGCCGCCCAGTTTCTCGACCCCCGCGCGAACCAGATCGACCGCATTGACGCGGCTCGTCAGATCGTCAGTCACGCCAACCGCAAACGCGGCCTTGCCGTCATTGACCGCGCAAATCGCCGCAACGCCTGATCCCAGGCGCGTCTTCGCCTCATCGAGCAGCGGGCGCAATTCCTTGGGGCTCAGCCCTTCGATGACCTGCCCGCTAAAGGCGATCCCGCCGACCTCTTCATCTGACGCAGCGCCATTGCCTGACGTGCCGCCGCCGCCCAGCGCGAGCGCTTTCTTCGCCTCGGCCAATTCGCGTTCCATTGCCTTGCGCTCGTCCAGCAAAGCCGCAATCCGCGCGGGCACTTCATCAGGCGCGGCGCGCACGGCGCTCGCGGCCGCTTTGAGCGCATCTTCGCGGGCGACGAGCCATTGGCGCGCGGCCTCTCCGGTCAATGCCTCGATCCGGCGCACGCCAGAGCTGACTGCACCTTCTGAGACAATGCGGAAAATTCCGATATCGCCGGTCGCTTTCACATGGGTGCCGCCGCACAATTCGACCGAGTAATTGCGTCCATCCTTGCCCGCACGGCCCATCGAAAGCACGCGGACCTCGTCGCCATATTTCTCTCCGAACAGCGCCAGCGCGCCTGCCTCGACAGCATCATCGGGGCTCATCAGGCGCGTTGCGACCGGTTCGTTGGCGCGGATTTCCGCATTCACTTCCGCCTCGATCGCGGCCACTTCAGCAGGCTCAAGCGGTTTGGGATGCGAGAAATCGAAACGGAACCGGTCATCGGTAACCAGCGAACCCTTTTGTGTCACATGGTCACCCAACTGGTTGCGCAAGGCTGCATGGACCAGATGCGTGGCCGAATGGTTGGCGCGGATTTGATCGCGCCGGGTGTTGTCAACTTCCAGATGCACAGTGTCGCCCACCGCCACTTCGCCAGCTTCAATCTTCGCATGGTGCGCGTGCAATCGGCCAAGCGGTTTGGAGGTGTCTGTGACAGCGACTTGCAAGCCAGAAGGCGTGCTGATTGTGCCAGTGTCACCGCTTTGCCCGCCGCTTTCCCCGTAAAAGGGCGTCTGGTTGGTGAGGATTACAAGTTCATCGCCCTTGCTGGCCTTGGTGACTTCAGCGCCATCCTTGACCAGCGCGACAATTGCACCCTCGCCCGAAACAGAGCTGTAACCGGTGAACTCGCTTGCGCCTTCGCGTTCGGCAATGTCGAACCAGATCTCGCCCGAGGCTGCCTCGCCCGAGCCTTTCCATGCCGCGCGCGCGGCCGCCTTTTGGCGTTCCATTGCCGCGTCAAAACCAGCGCGATCTACCGCGAGCCCGCGTGCGCGCAATGCGTCTTCGGTAAGGTCGAAAGGAAAGCCGTAAGTGTCATAAAGCTTGAAGGCGGTCTCACCATCAAGCGAGGCGCCTTCGCCCAATGACGCGGTTTCGTCATCGAGCAGCCGCAAGCCTTTCTCGAGCGTCTTGCGGAACTGGGTTTCCTCGCGCTCAAGCACTTCCATGATGAGCGCCTGCCCGCGGCCAAGTTCGGGATAGGCCTGCCCCATTTCGGTTACCAGCGCAGGAACAAGGCGATGCATCACCGGATCGCGCGCGCCCAGCAAATGAGCGTGCCGCATCGCACGGCGCATAATCCGGCGAAGGACATAACCGCGCCCTTCGTTGGAAGGGAGCACGCCGTCAGCCATGAGGAAACTTACAGAGCGCAAATGGTCAGCAATCACGCGGTGGCTTGCGACTTGCTCCTCGCCTTGCGCCTCGCCGGTGAGGTTTTGCGAGGCAGCGATCAGCGCCTTGAACGTATCGGTATCGTAATTGTTGTGGACGCCTTGCATGACGGCGGCGATCCGTTCGAGCCCCATGCCAGTGTCGATCGAAGGTTTGGGCAAGGCGCTGCGCGTGCCATCAGCCGAAGTGTCATATTGCATGAACACCAGGTTCCAGATCTCGACAAAGCGGTCGCCATCTTCATCCGGGCTGCCGGGCGGCCCGCCTGCAATATGTTCGCCGTGATCGTAGAAAATCTCCGAGCATGGCCCGCATGGCCCGGTATCGCCCATTGACCAGAAATTGTCATTGGTCGCGATGCGGATGATGCGCTCTTCAGGAAGGCCGGAAATTGCGCGCCACAGATCGAAAGCTTCGTCATCATCGTGATAGACGGTCGCTGTGAGCTTGTCTGCCGGAAGGCCCCACTCTTGAGTGAGCAAAGTCCAGGCATGATGGATCGCCTGTTCCTTGAAGTAATCGCCGAAAGAGAAGTTTCCGAGCATTTCGAAGAATGTGTGGTGGCGCGCTGTGTATCCCACATTGTCGAGATCATTGTGCTTGCCGCCCGCGCGCACGCATTTTTGCGAGCTGGTCGCGGTGGCAGCTGGCGGGGTCTCCATGCCGGTAAAGGCGTTCTTGAACGGCACCATTCCGGCATTGACGAACATCAATGTGGGATCATTGTAAGGCACCAGTGGCGCGCTCGGCACAGCAGCGTGCGAAGCGGCGCTGAAATAGTCCAGAAACGACTGGCGGATGTCATTGGTTGACGTCATGCAAAGTCAGTTAGGCGCTAAGGCGCGCAGCGACAAGAGAGACCTTCGCAAGAAGATGCTGAATGCGCGCGAAGGCCGCAATGCAAGGCTCCGTGCCCGTGACCGCCCTGAACAAAGAAAATGGCAACGAAACAGCGCAACGAACCAGCGTAACGAAAAAGCCGGCTCGGCTCAGGTTCTCACCGAGCCACA
>CAZJAG010000169.1:0-2602 GCA_964543735.1 uncultured Porphyrobacter sp.
CAAAAGCTTGTGATCGGCCAGCACCAGCGCCATCATCGCCGCGACAACCGGCGCGCCTCTGATGCCCACGCAGGGATCGTGGCGGCCCTTGGTCATCACGTCCACCGCCTCGCCATCCGATGTCACCGATTGCACGGGCGTGAGGATCGAGCTTGTCGGCTTGAACGCCACGCGGCACACGACAGGCTGTCCGGTCGAGATACCGCCCGCTGTGCCGCCAGCGTGATTGGCGAGGAATTCTGGCGCCCCTTTTCCTGGGCCGCCCTCTTGCATATCGCCGGGCCGCATCGGGTCAGCGTTTTGCTCGCCCGTCAGTCGCGCGGCCTCGAAACCATCGCCAATCTCAACGCCTTTTGTGGCATTGATACTCATCATAGCGGCGGCCAAATCCCCGTCGAGCTTGGCATAGACGGGCGCGCCCCATCCCGCTGGAACGCCGGTTGCGACGCATTCGACTATTGCACCGAGGGAGCTGCCCTCCTTGCGCGCTGTGTCGAGCTTTTCGGCCCAGCGCTCAGCCGCCTTTGCATCGGGTGAAAAGAACGGGTTTTGGTCAATTTGGGCGAGGTCAATGGCATCGCGATCAATCGCATCGCCGCCCAGCTCGCAAACATAGGCGTGGATCGAAACCTCTGGGATGATCTTTCGCGCGATGGCACCAGCGGCAACCCGCGCTGCCGTTTCGCGCGCTGAAGAGCGCCCGCCGCCGCGATAGTCACGAATGCCATATTTCGCATCATAGACGTAATCGGCATGGCCGGGGCGATAACGCTGCGCGATGTCTGAATAGTCTTTGCTGCGCTGATCAGTGTTCTCGATCATCAAAGAGATCGGCGTGCCGGTCGTGCGTTGTATACCGTCTTGCCCTTCAAACGTGCCGGAAAGGATGCGCACCTCGTCTGCTTCCTTGCGCTGGGTCGTGAACTTGTTCTGCCCGGGCTTTCGCGCATCCATAAAGGGCTGGATGTCCGCCTCTGAGATGGGAATGCGCGGCGGGCAACCATCCAGCACTGCGCCAAGCGCAGGCCCGTGGCTCTCGCCCCAAGTGGTAAAGCGCAGCATCCGTCCAAATGTGTTCCAGCTCATGGGGGCTTTCTTAGCGGAAAACGTAATGAAAGGAAGTGTCGGTTCGACACAGACTCGGCGAGCGACAAGCGAGCCGCAAGCGCGACCGCGCGTCGGCCGTTAGGCCGGGAGCCAAGTGAGCGGACGCGAACGCCGGCGCTTGAGGATAAACAAGCAGACTCTACTGGAATTCAGCGAGCGGGTGCTTCAAAGTCCAAACCATGATTGCGAAACTCTCTGGCAGGCTGGACGAGCTGGGTGAAGACTGGGCGGTGATCGACGTGTCTGGCGTCGGATATCTCGTCCATTGCTCGGTGCGCACTTTGTCGGCCTTGGGCGAGAAGGGGGAGCCCTGCACCGTCTACACCGATCTGCAAGTGAGCGAGAATGACATGCGCTTGCTGGGCTTTGCCGACGGCGCAGAGCGCGACTGGTTCCGTTTGCTCACGCAAGTTCAAGGCGTGGGCAGCAAGGTTGGCCTGGCGATCCTTTCGGCTTTGTCGCCCGGCGAGGTGCGCGATGCTTGCGCGAGCGGCGATGCGGCGACAGTGTCGCGCGCGAACGGCGTGGGCCCGAAACTGGCGGGGCGGATTGTGAACGAGCTGAAGGACAAAGCAGGCGCGCTTCCGGGTGGAGGAGGCGCTGGCGGCGCGGTGGCTGTGCCATCGGGCGGCGCAAGCGCAGATGCTGTCTCGGCTCTGCAAAACTTGGGCTTCAAGCCGAATATCGCCGCGCAAGCTGTCGCTTCTGCTGAGGCTGAGCTGGGTGATGATGCAGCCGAAGGCGATCTGATCCGCGTCGCGCTCAAAAAGGTGGCCGGGTGATGTGGCGGGTGATGCTCGCGGCGTCAGCCTGTCTTGCGCTTACTTCTTGCGCGACTGGCTGGAACAACAAGCAAGCAAAGCAATATGTGCCACCCGAAAGAGGACTTGATTGGGCGCAAGGCAAGTTGAGAAGCTTTAGGGAGCCTAGTTTCTACCAGCCCGACCCAACCGATAAATTCAAAAGCCGCAATCGGCTAACTGTCAGCGGGGTGGCCTGTTTCGAATTTATGGTGCGGGTCGATCAAAGCCGCTCGGGCTATCTTACCGGCGTCGTCAAGCATCGCAACAGATGCGCGGATAGAAACGCCTTTGACCAGCATCTGCTGCGCCCCTCGGCCGAGCGCGTTGAGGCTCTCAATGCAAAAATCGAAAAAGCGGGCCTGTTTGAATTCTATCCCGAATACTGGAGCCAAGACGATGAAGACGGCTCGATTTGCATTGACGGGATGGAGCTGATCTACGAGCGTTGGGATGAGAAAGGCCACGGCTTTTCGCAAGCCAACGCGCCGTGCACCGCCAATGCCGCTTTGATCGAAGTGGTGAAAGACTATTGCGCCTTGTCTAAGGACGATGATGTGATCGAGTTTTGTGATGTCTTCGTCTGATTCCCCCCTTTCCCCCGATCGCCAGATTGACGATCCCGATGTTGCGCTCCGGCCCAAGTCGCTTTCCGAATTTATTGGCCAAGAGGCTGCGCGCGATAATCTGCGCGT
>CAZJAG010000170.1:0-2595 GCA_964543735.1 uncultured Porphyrobacter sp.
TGCGGGCTGTGTTGGCCGCATGCGCCTTGTTCACATCGGGCGCTTGTACTGCAAAAGATGATTCTAGTTTGGGCGCTCAGGGCGTCCTTTTTTATCCGCAGCAGGCAAATCAAGATGATCAGCCAGCGACTCAACCTACCGCGAGGGATGGGAATATCGCCTGCGATGCTCCTTATCCGGGATTGGCGGAGTTCATTCCGCCGGATTCCAGCAAGGCACAAACAAGCTGGATTGGTTCAAGAAAGTTATTCAATTCGGGAAAAACGCTGTCCGAAATAACGACCATGGCAGCGAACCGCATGGCTCAATGCCCAGATTCGTCCAATGCTAGATTGGCGCGTGATGTCGCCAATTTGAGAAAAGATCCAGTATTTGACGGCGCTTACGCCTCCTATTCGACCCGAGTTTTCGATTGTGACGATTTTTCCCGCGAGAGTATTGCCGCATTTTTACCGATTGAGAAGTTTATCGCACACGATCGTTTTGCCATTTTCTCTATTTGCGAAAACCAATTTGAGCAGGTCATCGAACTGCATTTCGAAGAAGAAACGGACCTCCTCGTGCCGGCTGAAAAGCGGGCCGAAGTTTTTGGCCAAGAAGGTTATCAACCCAGCCGTAGCCCAAACGATCTTCTTGATTTCCTGAAGGCGTCGTCCAGAAACGGGCTCATACTCTTGCCAAGTCCCAAAGTGCCTAAGTTCCAAGACGGACTCCACGGTCAAAAGCTGCCGTTACAAGTAGGCCAAAGCTCCCTTTGCCAGAAGGGCTATGGTATGTGTTTTTACCTTCGGTATGACGATCAATCGCGCCAGTTGGAGGATGTCTGGGGTAAGCAGTTAGTGGAGGTTGAGCCGACATGGTCAGGCGACTTCCGCATCATTCAATTCAGGGTCTTTATTGGTGGGAAAACGTCGTGAATGCCTCCCATCAAGCCGCTTCCTTCTTCCGTTTCGCTTTCTTGCGCTCGTGCGGGCAGAGCAGGCTCTTGCGCAGGCGAATGGATTGCGGCGTCACCTCGACCATTTCATCATTATCGATATAGGCGATGGATTGCTCCAGTGTCATCCGGCGCGGCGGGGTCAGGCGAATGCTGTCATCCTTGCCGCTTGAGCGGATATTGGTGAGCTGCTTGGCCTTCATCGGGTTGACCTCAAGATCATCGGGCTTGGCATTCTCGCCGATGACCATGCCTTCATACAGCTTCATCTGCGGGGCAATGAACAATTCGCCGCGTTCCTCAAGCATGTTGAGCGCATAGGCATTGGCCTCGCCATCACCGTTAGAGATCAGGACGCCATTGATGCGGCCTTCGATCGCGCCCTTGTAGGGCCCGTATTTCTCGAACAGGCGGTTCATGATGCCGGTGCCGCGCGTGTCGGAGAGGAACTCGCCGTGATAGCCGATCAGCCCGCGCGAGGGGGCGGAGAAGGTGATGCGGGTCTTGCCTTGGCCAGAGGGGCGCATTTCGGTCATCTCGGCTTTGCGCTTCTGCATTTTCTCAACGACTGTGCCCGAATGCTCGTCATCCACGTCGATGACGACGGTTTCATAAGGTTCGAGCTTTTCGCCGCCTTCTTCGCGCAGCAGAACCTTGGGGCGCGAAATGCCCAGCTCGAAGCCTTCGCGGCGCATGGTTTCGATGAGAACGCCAAGCTGCAACTCTCCGCGTCCGGCGACTTCGAAGCTGTCCTTGTCATCGCTTTCAGTGATGCGGATGGCGACATTGGTTTCCGCCTCGCGCAGCAAGCGGTCGCGGATCATCCGGCTGGTGACCTTGTCGCCCTCGCGTCCGGCAAGGGGGGAATCGTTGACAGCAAAGCGCATCGAGAGAGTGGGCGGGTCAATCGGCTGGGCGGCGATTGGCTCTGAAACCGACGGGTCAGCCAGAGTGTTGGCAACGGTCGCTTTCTCAAGCCCGGCGAGCGCGATAATGTCACCCGCCTTGGCGGTGTCGACCGGAACGCGCTCCAGCCCGTCAAAGCTCATCAGCTTGGTCGCGCGGCCCGTCTCGATCACATTGCCATCGCTATCAAGCGCATGGATCGGATCGTTGACATTGATTGTGCCCGACTGGACGCGGCCTGTCAGCACGCGGCCCATGAAATTGTCGCGGTCCAGCAGCGTGGCGAGGAAAGTGAAGGGGCCTTCGGTTTCCAGCCCCGGCTCTGCCACATGATCGCAGATCAGATTGAAGAGCGGTTCGAGCGAGCCATCACGCGCGTTCTCATCTTCGCTGGCATAGCCATCGCGGCCCGATGCGAAGAGCGAGGGAAAGTCGAGCTGCTCATCAGTTGCGTCCAGTGAGGCGAACAGGTCAAACACCTCGTCCAGCACTTCTTGCGGGCGGCCATCGGGACGGTCGATCTTGTTGACGACGACGATGGGTTTGAGGCCCAGCGCCAGCGCCTTTCCGGTGACGAATTTGGTCTGCGGCATCGCGCCTTCTGCGCTGTCGACCAGCAGGATAACGCCATCGACCATCGAGAGAATGCGCTCCACCTCTGCGCCGAAATCGGCGTGGCCGGGCGTATCGACGATATTGATGCGCGTGGTCTCGCCATCCTTGTCCCACTCAACGCTGGTGCATTTGGCAAG
>CAZJAG010000171.1:0-2573 GCA_964543735.1 uncultured Porphyrobacter sp.
GCCTGCTGCATCGACCAGATATTTGCCAAACTCCTCTGGCGTGCACGGGTCGTATGTGATCTCCTTGTCCAGCGTCTTGCTGAGCACTTCGGCGACCTCAGGCCCGCGCATCCGCTTAGGCCCGCCAATGTTGAGCCATGCGCCTTCCATATCGGGCCGCTTGATGGCCGCCAGCATGAACTTGGCGACATCATCCAGACTTATCCAGTTTGCCTCCAGATGCGGCGCGTGCGGATAGACATAGCGCCCTTCGTTCATGATCCATGGCCGCGCCCAATTGGTGAGCAGATTGTCCATGAAGAGCACGCTGCCGAAAACGGTTCCGGGGCAACCCGATCGCCACAAAGCATTGATGCCTGCCGTATTGCCCGCATAGGTGAAGGGATCGCCCGGCTTGTCCGGAATCCAGCTTGATGTGTTCCACACCAGCCGCTTCACGCCAATCTCTGCGCCCGCCTTGCCCAAGTCCCCGATCAGCACTGCGCGGTCAGCGCGCGCTTGCAAGGGGTGAGTGTAGAAGATGTAGTCCGAGCCCTCGAGCGCGTCCTTGTAAGTCGATGGATCATAGAGGTCCATCGGGCGCACTTCGACATCCTCGATGCCCTCAATCGGGGCGCCTGCAAACGGATCAGCCTGGCGCGAGATAGCGCGCACTTTATAGCCCGCTTTCAATGCTTGGCGCACTTGCGCCATGCCTTGCCTGCCCGATGCTCCGATGACTGTGATGAGTTCCATTGGCCGCTCTCCCATTGATGCGTTGCCCGCAACATTAAGCGAAAGCATGGCAGGCCGCGCCGCCCCATTTTGATAGCGCTTGCAGCGGCGCGCCCTAGCGAAAAGGCGCGTTGCGCGCGGGCGAAGGGCGCGGGACACTTGCGCCTATGACAAACCGTTTCTGGCGCATTGATGCGCGCCCCCAAGGCAATGATTTCGCAAGCGCGCTGAGCTTGCAAGAGGCTTCCTTGGCTGACACGCCTGAAGGCCATGTCACACTCCGCAATTCGATGATTTCGATGGATGCTGGCACGCGCATGTGGCTGACCGAGCGGCAAGACACTTACCAGCCTCCGCTTGAGCTTGGCATTCCGATGGTCGGGCTGGTTGTTGGCGAGATAGTCGAAAGCCGCCATCCCGATTTTGCTGCTGGCGAATGGGTGCGCGCTTTCGGCGCGTGGGGGGATTATTCGCAAATTGATCCTGTGATGGCAGGAGCGTTTAAGCTTGACCCAAGCGTTCAAGACAAGCGTGCGTGGTTTGGCCCATTGGGCATGAACGGGTGGACAGCGCTTTGGGGTGTCGAGACAACTGGCGCAGCTAAGAAAAGCGAGGCAGTGCTTGTTTCAGCCGCAGCTGGCGCGACAGGCATCCTCGCTGTGCAGATTGCCAAATTGCTGGGCTGCCGCGCGATTGGGATTGCAGGCGGGCAAGAGAAATGCGCGTTTCTGACAGAGCAGCTCGGCGTGGATGCAGCAGTGGATTACAAAGCGGATGACTTCGCGGGTCTATTGGACGCAGCCGGGCCGTTCGATGTCTATTTCGACAATGTCGGCGGGCCGATCTTGGACGAAGTGCTCAAGCGGATGAACCATTATGGCCGCGTTGCGGTATGCGGGTTGATGGCGGACTATCCCGACAAGCGCACGAGCCCCAAGGAATTTGATCAGGTCTTGATGCGCCGCTTGAGGATTGAAGGCTTCTTCTCGCCTGACTTTATGGACAAGGGCGAAGAGCTAACCGCAAGATTGCTCAAATGGGTCAATGCAGGCGAACTGACTATGCCCTATGACGTGACGCAAGGGCTGGAAAACACGCTTATCGCTTATGAAAAGCTCTTCACCGGCGGCAACATTGGCAAAGTGATTGTGGAGTTGGACGCATGAGTATCCGGATCGAGGACCGCGAGGAAATTCGCGATATTATCGCAGCCTATGCCCATGCGATTGACCGGCGGCGCTGGGACATAATGCAAAACCTCTTCCATGATGATGCTGAGTTCGCTTTCGGCACGGTTGCAGGCGATTGGCAGGGGTTTGTCGAGCAAGCCCGCGCGCTGATTGATCCATGCCTTGCGACGCAGCACCAGCTTGGCCAGACATTGCTCTCTTTCGATGGCGATATCTGCCATGCTGAAACTTACATGACGGCGATGCACACTATTCCGGCAGGCTATCCGGTGCCAGAGGTCTTTCCCGACAAGGGCAAGATTTATTCAGCCATTGTCGCCGGGCGCTATGTCGACCGTTTCGAGAAAAGAAACGGCGAATGGCGCATTGCGCATCGCACGGGCCTCTATGATTGGCGCGAGTTCCGCGAAGTGGAAGGCGTCGATCTGTCCGACACGCCCGAAGGCGCATCAGGCTATCACGATGAGCGCGACCCCTCGACTGCGGCGGCTGCGAGGTTTCGTGGGAGTTAGGGCCTGTTGAGCTTTGACCTAGCCAGCCCACGCCCTCCACCCTTCCACCCGGAATAGTGTCCGGTAGGCTCCGGGTGGAAGGCGTGGGCTGGCTCGGCAATGATTCAAGAAACCCGCATCAGCGTGAACACACCGCTCATCGTCGCAAGGATCGTCT
>CAZJAG010000172.1:0-2566 GCA_964543735.1 uncultured Porphyrobacter sp.
CGCTCGCTCGCTTAGGCAGGTTTCAAACAGCCACTTAGGAGAATTCCAATGACCACCACCGGCCAACAATTGTTCACGACGCTCGACAAGGGTGGCTCGCTCACGCTGGAAGTGGCCGAAAGCACATTTCCCGAGCCGACCGGCAATCAAGTGCTGGTAAAAATGGAAGCCGCGCCGATTAACCCGTCTGATCTGGCGATCCTCACCTCCGCAGCTGATTTCGAGAATGCCGAATATTCCGACGGCAAGGTCGTCGCGCAAATGCCCGAGCCGTTTTTGTCTGGCCAAAAGGGTCGCCACGGCCAGCGCTTGGAAGCAGGCAATGAAGGCGCAGGCACGGTTATCGCCACAGGTGACAGCGATATGGCGAAGGCGCTAATGGGCCAACGCGTTGCTTGCGTGCCCGGCCATGCGTTCAGCCAATATGCGATAGCTGATGCGATGATGTGCTTGCCGCTTGGCGATCATTCCGCAGAAGCCGGCGCAAGCTCCTTCGTCAACCCGATGACCGCGCTCGCCTTTGTCGAGACCGCTAAGGCGGAAGGCCATGATGCGATCATCCATCTGGCCGCTGCGTCGAACCTGGGCCAAATGCTCAACAAAATCTGCGTGGAAGACGGGATGAAGCTGGTCAATATTGTGCGTCGGAAAGAGCATGTGGATCTGCTGAAGTCGCAAGGCGCAGAATATGTCGTGAACTCATCCGACGACGATTACATGGCGCAATTGCGCGCCGCGATTGATGCAACCGATGCCTATCTCGGTTTTGATCCGATTGGCGGGGGGACGAATACTGACACAGTCTTGAAGGCGATGGAGCAAGTCGCCGCATCCAAAATGACCGAATATTCGCGCTATGGCTCGAACCAAGACAAGAAGATGTATCAATACGGGCGGTTGGATCTTGAAAACCCGACAATTCTCACGCCAAGCTATGGTCTACAATGGACGGTGTCCGGCTTCTTGCTCACCCCATTCCTTGCCAAGGCTGGGATGGAAACGGTGGTGCGGATGCGCACGCGTGTGCTTGAAAACTTGGGCACGACATTTGCCTCAAGCTATAAAGCGAAGGTCAATCTGGAAGAGATGCTCGCGAAGGATGCGATCCTAGATTATCGCCAGATGAAGACGGGCGAGAAATATCTGGTAACGCCTTGGAGCTGAGTCCCTTGCTGGCTGCGTAGCCAAACAACGGCGGCGCCGCAGCCACAAGGCCGACTGGCCGTCCGCAGCAGCACAGGCTTGTCCGCAAGCTGCGAGGATATCGCGCCCGCGGAGGCGGGTGCGAAAAACAAAAAACCCATTACCTGCCGTCAAACGCTGATTGAATGCTGACGGGGTCAGTTACCCCGCTTGCGATCAACAGTGAGAGCATGATCCGCGATTTCTGCGGAGTAAGCGCGCGTGCGGCGACAAAGCCATTCGCATTGTCTTCCGGCTCGCGGTCGACCAGCCCCTCATCCAAGCGGCTCGCGCGAACAATCGGTATTCCCCTCGCTGCCAGCCCCACTAACGATTGCCGGACGGAATCGGGCATATTGCCCTCGCCCACCCCTGCGACAACCACCCCGCGCGTTTCAGGCGTGACCAGCCGCGCGACGTAACCGGGCGTGATCCCGGCATGGATGAAAAGGATCGGCACATCGGGAAGCTGATCAGGCAGAGTGAAGCGCGCCGCCTCGCCCGGCCGCCATGGTGCGCCAAACCATTCGAGCGCGCTCGGCGTCACCAGCCCAACAGAATCTCGCGGGAAGCCCTGAAACGCCTCGGTCCCGCGCGTCCTGGCCTTGCGAACATCGCGCGCTGCATGCACACGGTCGCTCATCACCAGCAAGGCGCCGCGCCCCGCTGCCTCGGGATCGCTCGCTACCCGCACCGCATTGGCAAGGTTGCGCAGCCCATCGTAACCCACCGCATCAGCCGGACGCATTGCGCCTACCAGAACAATTGGTTTGGTAGTCGGCAAAGTCAGGTCGAGCAGGAAGGCGGTCTCTTCCGCCGTATCCGTGCCATGGGTGATAATCACCCCGTCGCATTTAGGGTCGCGCAGCGCTGCGGAGCATTCCTCATGCAACTGCGCCCAAACCCCTATGTCGATATCTTCTGACCCAATATTAGCGATCTGTTTTCCGCTGAGTTCAGCTTCAAGCTTGAGAGCGCCGGCCCGATCCAGAAGCTCGCCAATATTGATCTGGCCGGGCTGATAATCGTGCCGCGTCGCAGAGCCGGCTTTGCCTGCGATAGTTCCGCCTGTTGCCAAAACACATATGCGTGGTGTGCGCGCCATAGGCTCGCTAATAGCCAGCCTTATCGAGCAAGGCTACTGCCCAAAGGCAGAGACAGGAGGCTGGGACCAGAGCAAGGGAGCAGACGAGCGTTTAGCCCTGCGCTGCTTGTAGCAGGCGCTCTGCAGGTTTGTCATTTGCTGCCTTCGAGGGCGCCTCGGTTGTAAGGCTGCTCGTGACCAATCGCGCCTCGCCGCGTTGCTGGCGCGCTTCACCCGTCCAGCGCGCATTGAACGCGTCAATCTTTCGCGAATATTCCTCGCGCTCATTTCTGTAATGGA
>CAZJAG010000173.1:0-1177 GCA_964543735.1 uncultured Porphyrobacter sp.
CAGTCTGGTAGCGCACTATACTGGGGGTGTAGGGGTCGCTGGTTCGAATCCAGTCATCCCGACCAGTGGATTTCCCTCATATCAGCATGCAAAAACAGCTCGAAAACGAGCTGACAACGACAAAACCTGCGCCTTTTGTGCACGTTTTCGCCCCTTTTTTGCGCTATTTTCGCGTTAATTGAGCCCAATTCGCGCTTACTTTGCGCTAACTGGCGCTATTTTCGCCCAATTTTGCACCCAAACTTTCCTACATGAACCCATTTGGTTAGTCCTGCTGCGAATCGAACCAGTAGGAAATGAAAATGGCATTGCTCGACACGATCATCGGCCCACTCGCATCCATCATCGACAAGATCATTCCCGACAAGGAAGCGCGCGCCAAGGCCAAGCTCGAACTGATCCGGCTCGAGGGCACTCAGGAAATGCGCATGATCGAGGCGCGCTTGCAAGCCATCGTGGCCGAGGCGCAATCAGCAGACCCGTGGACCAGCCGCGCGCGGCCCAGCTTCCTCTATGTGATGTATGCTATGATCCTATTCGCGCTGCCGATGGGCATGCTCGCCGCGTTCAGTCCGGCAACGGCCCGCGACATTGCGCTTGGCATGAACACTTACCTCAATGGCCTTCCCGAGCCGCTCTACGCGCTGTTCGGGACGGGCTATCTCGGCTATACCGCCGCGCGCCAATGGGGGAAGATCAAGGGCGTTGATAAGTAGGAAAGATCGCGGCTAAGGCTGGCCGCATGACCCAAGCCGCCGCCTCAACCATCCTCGTCCTCAATGGGCCTAACCTCAACCTGCTCGGCCTGCGCGAGCCGGAGATTTACGGCTCCGACACGCTCGATGATATCGCCGGGCGGCTGGAGGATCAGTCGCGCGCGGCTGGACTAGAAATCGACATGCGCCAGACCAATCACGAGGGGATGCTGGTCGACTGGCTGCATGAGGCAAATGCGCAAGGCTATAAGGCCGTTCTGCTCAATGCAGGGGCTTACACCCACACTTCCATCGCGCTGCTCGACGCGATCCGCGCGATCACCGTGCCAGTGATAGAAGTGCATCTGTCCGATCCCAAGACGCGCGAAGAATTTCGCCACCGCTCTTACGTTGGGATGGGAGCAGCCAAGACGGTCGAGGGGCACGGCGCAAAGAGCTATGAAATCGCGCTCCAAATGGTG
>CAZJAG010000173.1:1277-2494 GCA_964543735.1 uncultured Porphyrobacter sp.
AATTCGCTTGCCACTTGGGCTGCGCACACCTAATCACGCTCGCCATTGTTCACGTAAGGGAAAGCAATGGCTGAACGTAAACAGGGCGGCAAACGCGCTGCTCCAAAAAGCTCCTCCGGCATGAATGTCGACACCAAGCTTGTTCGCGAGCTGGCCGAACTCTTGAACGAGACAGGTCTTACCGAAATCGAGGTCGAGGACGATGACCGCAAGATACGCATTGCCCGCATGGATTTTGGTGGAGGCTTTGTGGGCAATGAGCGAGCGCCTGATACTTTCCTCGCCGCGCCTGCCGCTGCGCCAGCGCCACCAATTGCTGCCCCCACGCCGGAAGACAGCGCGCCTGCTGCGGACGACAATGCAGACGCGCTCAAATCGCCTATGGTCGGCACGGTCTATCTGTCCTCAGAGCCGGGCGCTGCGCCTTTCGTCAAAGTGGGCGATAGCGTTAGCGAAGGCGATACGCTGCTGATCGTTGAAGCGATGAAAGTGATGAACCCGATCCCTGCTGACAAAGCCGGCACGGTCAAAGCGATCCTCGTCGACAATGCCCAGCCGGTCGAGTTCGACCAGCCGCTGGTTGTGATCGGGTAATAGAGCACCATCATGGCCATTACCCGCATTCTGATCGCCAATCGCGGCGAAATCGCATTGCGCATCCACCGCGCGGCGCATGAGATGGGGATCGAGACGGTTGCGGTCCACTCCACCGCCGATGCAGACGCCATGCATGTGCGCCTCGCCGATCAAGCGATCTGCATTGGCCCGCCTGCGGCAACCGACAGCTATCTCAATGTCGCCAATATCATTTCAGCGGCGGAATGCTCGGATTGTGATGCGATCCACCCGGGCTACGGCTTTCTTTCCGAAAACGCGCAATTTGCTGACATTGTCGAAGCGCATGACGTAAAATGGATCGGGCCCAAGCCTGAGCATATCCGCACTATGGGCGACAAGGTTCAGGCCAAGAAGACGGCTGGCGAGTTGGGCCTGCCGCTTGTCCCCGGATCAGACGGCGCAGTGTCTGACCCTGAAGAGGGTCGCCAAATCGCCAAAGAAATCGGCTATCCCGTCATTATCAAAGCGGCCTCTGGCGGCGGCGGGCGCGGCATGAAAGTGTGCGAGAGCGAGGACAAACTCGAAACACTTATGAGCCAGGCGGGCAGCGAGGCAGCCGCAGCCTTTGGCGATGCGACCGTCTATATCGAGAAATATCT
>CAZJAG010000174.1:0-2411 GCA_964543735.1 uncultured Porphyrobacter sp.
GACAAGCGCGATGCGCGCCGCGCCCATTGGGAAAACAGCCAGCCAAAAGAGCGGCGAGAGAGGGAGCAAGGCTCATGATGGGAACAACAATCATTGCGATTTTGCAGCTGGCTGGACAGTCGGTTGTCGCTCCAAAACCCGATGATCCGGAGACTTGGGTGCTGGAATATCCGATCCTGATCAAGCCTTATGTCGATGATTATTATGGCTGCTTGCGATCACGCGGAGTGACCGCAACTGGCGAGGAATTGTCCGTCTTTGAAACCCAGCACCGCGCGCATTTGCCGCTGTGTGCAAACAAGCTTGCAAAAGCGAAGAAGGAAGCGAACGAGGCGCTGGAAGGGCGCTCTCGCTATGCTGAATATACGCCCGAGCGTATCGGCGCGGTTTTCCAGACAATAGACATCATCCATGTCGAGCGTGGACGCGATTTGGACAACCGGCTGCGGCTGCATTTGGCAAAGCATGCGGAATATGACCGCGCTTACCAGCAAACCCCTGAAGAAGTTTCTGGCGGCAAGCGCGTCGAAGCCGATCTTCCCGCTCAAAGCACGCAAACACCCCCTGCGCAGGACACCCCCAATGCTCAAAATTGAAAACCTCCATGCCAATGTCGGCGACAAGCCTATTTTGAAAGGGCTGACGCTCGAAGTTCGCGCCGGTGAAGTTCATGCGATCATGGGCCCTAATGGCGCTGGCAAATCAACGCTGTCCTATGTGCTGGGCGGGCGTCCGGGCTATGAAGTAACCGATGGTTCAGTGAGCTTCATGGGCGAGGATTTGCTGGAGCTTGACCCGCATGAGCGCGCGTCTGCTGGCCTGTTCCTCGGCTTTCAATATCCGGTCGAGATACCCGGCGTTTCCAATGTCCAGTTCCTGCGCGAGGCATTAAATGCGCAGCGCAAGGGGCGCGGCGAGGAAGCGCTTTCGGGCGGTGAATTTCTGAAGCTTGCTAAGGAGAAAGCGGGCTTGCTCAAGCTCGATATGGAAATGCTCAAACGGCATGTGAATGTCGGCTTTTCGGGCGGTGAGAAGAAGCGCGCTGAAATGGTGCAAATGGGCATTCTCGATCCCAAATTTGCTGTTCTGGACGAGACGGACTCAGGGCTGGATATCGATGCGCTGCGGGTTGTGGGCGAAGGGATCAATGCGATCATGCGAAGCTCTAGCAAAGGCGTTTTGCTGATCACTCACTACCAGCGCTTGCTTGACGTTGTGAAACCTGACCGTGTGAGTGTGTTGGCTGACGGGCGGATTATCCAGACCGGCGGGCCTGAGCTTGCCTTGCGGCTGGAAGATGAAGGCTATGATGCGGTCATGGGCGAGGCGGCATAGTGACCGAAGCGGCCATTCTCCCCACCACGCGCCCCTCCAACACGGACGAGGCTTGGCGCTATTCAGATAGCGATTGGCTGGCGAAGGCCGATCCTGCTGCGCTGGGCGTTTGGCGCGAGGCTATTGTCCCTGAAGGCCAGACAATCAGCGAAGTGAGCGAGCTTAGCGAAGCCGGCGTTACGCGATTGCGCGTGCGGGTAGAGAAGGGCGCTCGCTACGAGCATTTCGCTTTGAACACAGCTCCCGCTTTTGCTCGGCTTGAGCTGGAAGTGACTTTGGAAGAAGGCGCGCATTTCGAATTCGGCGGCGTGAGCGTTGGCGGCGGGGATACCACTCAGGAATTCGTTACCCGCACGATCCATTCAGAGCCGCATGGCACTTCGAACCAGATTGTCCGCTCGGTTCAATGGGGCAAAGCCACAGGCAATTTTTTGGGCCGGATTGAAGTGGTGCGCGACGCGCAAAAAACCGATGCTGGCATGAATTTTCGCGCGCTGCTGCTGGAGAAAGGCGCATCGGCCAATACCAAGCCCGAGCTTGAGATTTTCGCTGACGATGTGCTGTGCGCGCATGGCGCGGCGATTGGTCAGCTTGATGAGCAAGCGGCATTTTATATGGCTGCGCGCGGCATCCCGCCCGAACTTGCTCGCAAGCTGCAAGTGCAAGCCTTTATTGGCGATGCGTTTGTTGAGCTTGGCGATGCTGAAAAGCGCGAAGCTTTGATGGAGCGCGCTTTGGCTGAGCTGGCGAAGGCTGAGCTGGCCAAGGCTGAGCTGGAGAATGCGAAACTGTGAACGCGCATTCCGCCTTGCCTTCGCTTACCGGAATAAGCGCTGACTTTCCCGGCCTCAAAACGGCTGAGGGTGAGCGCTGGCATTATCTCGATACGGGCGCGACTGCGCAGAAACCGCAGGCCGTGATCGATGCAATGAGCCGTGCAATGGGCGAAGACTATGCCACTGTGCATCGCGGGGTCTATGCGCGATCTGCTGATATGACGCGTTCTTTCGAAGCTGCACGCGAACGTGTCGCCAGCTTCATGGGTGCAAGCAGCGCCAATGAAGTGGTGTTCACTA
>CAZJAG010000175.1:0-2363 GCA_964543735.1 uncultured Porphyrobacter sp.
ATCAAGCGCGCGGAACGCGTCCCACTCGGTCACAATCGCCACTACATCGGCGCCGTCAATCGCTTCATAAGGGTCTTGGCACATCGCCACCTCGGGCATCAAAGGCGCGGCCACTTCCATCCCTTCCGGATCGTAAGCCGCAACGGCGACTCCCGCATCGGTCAGCGTCTGCGCAACTGCAATTGCGGGGCTGTCGCGCATATCATCGGTATTGGGTTTGAAGGTGAGGCCGAGCAGAGCAACCTTCTTGCCGCGCGCTGCATCTGCGCCGCCTAATGCGTCCAGAACCTTGCGGCCCATCGCGCGCTTGCGGCTGTCATTCGCTTTGACAACAGCCTCTACGATGCGAACCGGACTGTCATAATCCTCTGCCGTCTTGAGCAGTGCTAGCGTGTCTTTGGGAAAGCATGATCCGCCATAGCCCGGGCCTGCGTTCAAAAATTTGGGGCCGATGCGGTTGTCCATCCCGATCCCGCGCGACACGTCCTGCACATTCGCGCCCACTTTCTCGCACAGATCCGCCATTTCATTGATGAAGGTGATCTTGGTCGCGAGGAAAGCGTTGGCGGCATATTTGATCAGCTCTGAACTGCGGCGGTTGACGAAGAGGATCGGCGATTCGTTTAAGAACAGCGGGCGATAAACCTCGCGCATCACATCGCGACCAAAATCGCATTCCGCGCCGATCACAATCCGGTCAGGCCGTTTGAAATCGCCAATTGCCGCGCCCTCGCGCAAGAATTCGGGGTTGGAGACCACAGCAAACTTATGAGATGTGCCTGATGCTTGCAGGATGCGCTCCACCTCATCTCCCGTTCCAACAGGGACGGTTGACTTGGTCACAACAACTGCATCACCTGATAGCGATGCGCCCACTTCTTCGGCCACGGCATAGACGAAAGAGAGGTCGGCATGGCCATCGCCGCGCCGTGATGGCGTGCCAACCGCGATGAAGATTGCGCTCGCGTCTTTGATCCCTTCTGCCAGATCGGTGGTGAAGGAGAGGCGGCCTGACTCGACATTGCTGGCGACCAATTTGTCCAGACCCGGCTCGTAAATCGGCATGATGCCATCATGCAGCAAGTCAATCTTGGACTGATCCTTGTCGATGCACACGACATCGTGCCCGAAATCGGCAAAGCACGCGCCCGAGACAAGGCCTACATAGCCTGAGCCAACCATGGCAATTTTCATTACGTCAGTTCCTCGTGAACAGTGGTGAGCGTGCCGTGATCATCAATCGCCTTGATCGCGCGGCGCGTGTCGCCTTCCAGCACCAATGCGGTGAGCACGCCGGTGCGGAAAGCGCCTGTATCAATGCCGATGCGATTGCCGCAATCGAGCACGTCGTCAAATATCGTGTGGCCGTGGACGACGACCTTGGGCAGCGGCCCGTCAAAGTCCAGAAAGCGGTCACGGATCCATAGCAGGTCCTTGCGCTTTTGCTCATCGAGCGAACGCTTGGGATTGATGCCTGCGTGAACGAACACATAGTCGCCTGCGATGATCAACTCCTCGAAATTTTCAAGAAATCTGCGGTCTTTCGAAGGAACGATATCGGGCAGCCGTTCGAGCAATTCGTCAACGGTCAGCTTGTTGTATTCCTCAAGGCTGATGTCGTAACTCAAGATGGTTTCGCGCCCGCCATGCTTGAGGAAATGGCGCAGCACTTCGTCGCTTTCGAACGATTCGAGAAACATCTCCTCGTGATTGCCGGCAAGGTAACGCACCTTGCGCGTCTTGCCCCATTTGCGCGCGCGTTTGATGACGCCTGCGCTGTCAGCTCCGCGATCAACCAGATCGCCTAGGAGCACGACGGTTGTATCGGCCCCGGCGCTTGCCGCATCATCGGCTTCAATCGCTTTGACCAGCGTGCCGAACAGATCGTTGCGGCCATGGATGTCGCCGATCACATAATAGCGCTCGCCATCAGGCACACGCGGGCCTGCAGGCGATTGCGACTTTGCGCCGAAGAGTTTCTTGACTGCTGAAATGACCATAATGAATGTCGCTGCGACGTTTGAGAGCCGCCTTAGGGGAAGGGGGGTTAACGGGCAATATAAGCGCTGTAACAAGCATTCGCCACTGCCAGCGGTTTCTCTTTGTGGTGCAAATTCTCAACACTGTGCATAGTTTGCCGCGCCCTAAGCAATTTTTCTTGTGCATTGCGGCGAATCTCGGCAAGGAAGTTTCGCTTCCGGTGAGATTTACCCGCTTTAATGAGGTAACCGCTGGAAACGCAGGCGGGACGAAGCAACAACATTAACTAAGGAAGTTGTCATGCTAACGTCCATTCGCGGCCTTTGTGCCGCAAGCTTTGCCACTGCATTCGCCCTTTCAGCGGCGCCTGCAATGGCTGAAGA
>CAZJAG010000176.1:0-2230 GCA_964543735.1 uncultured Porphyrobacter sp.
CTTTCCTGCAAGAACGCGGATTTGAACGGCTAGAGCCGTGGCTTGATCCCGAAAATGCGCTCGCGCAGCATTACGGGCAGGGTGGCGCCTTGCCGACGACAGTGCTTTATAATGCGCAAGGGCAGGAGGTGCTGCGCGTTCTGGGCGGATATCACTGGACGAGCGAAGAGGCGGGCGACCTGATCGAAGAGGCGCTGCAATAGCACTAGCCAGAGATTTTCAGGAAATGGTGGGCGGTGACAGGCTCGAACTGCCGACCCTCTCGGTGTAAACGAGATGCTCTACCAACTGAGCTAACCGCCCTTTTTCCGAAACATCGGAGAAGCGCTCCCTAAAGCACAAATCTTGAAAATCAATTGCCGAATCGCGGTTAGATGCACTTTTCTGCCAATTGCAGAGCGGAACGATCAAAGGTCTACACCGTTAGATGAACACTGCTATACTGGTCTTACGTGTTAGGTTAGGATCGTTGGGTGCGCGTTTCGGAACCAGAACCGATACAGGTGAAAGATGCTCAACTCATGTTGGGCAGGCTTACCGCACGCCAAGAAGATGTCATGCTGCTGGCAGCGCAGCATATGAAAAACAAGGTCATCGCGCAGGAGCTGGGCATTGCCCCAAGCACGGTTGAGCAGCGCATGGTCTATGTGCGCAATAAGCTGGGCACCAGTGATCGCGATACCACAGTCAGGCGCTATGCGGAGCTGAGGACGATATGTGGCAAACCCATATATGGTTCGCCACACCTCGATCCTACGGCGCAAACGCCCGATAACGATGTACAGGACGTCGGGATGTACGACACGCTCGCACCCCCAACGCTCCTAGAGGCTTTGGATGCGCGGTTTGGCCGGTGGGGCCGATTGGGACTGATTGTCATGGGCTTCTTGTCGATTGCTGTGGGATTGTTGCTGGCTTTGGCCATTTCCAATTCACTGACCGACTTGATGCGCGGATTTGGATGATCATACGATCGGGCAAATCGAGAGCCTCTTCATCGTTAATTGCGCTCGATTGAGCGCCGGGTGGAGACCTAAACATGACAAAAGACGTTAAAGCACAGGAAATCAGCAACGCCATACATGGCTTGGAAGACAGCGTTGATATCGGCATCAGCGAAGCGGCGATGGCGATGGCGCTGATGGCCAATTATCGCCTGGATACCGATATGGATGCAGCTATTGGCCAGAAAGTTCTGACCCGCATGGCTGATGCGCAAAAGGCGCTGGTTGAGGCGCGGATGAAATTTGTGGCGGCCCATGCCAGCCTAATAGAGGCCTATGAAACGGCGGGCCCGCTCCCATGGGATTGCGACGAAGCGCGCGAAACCAATAAACCCATCGCTCAGCTGAGCGTTGTAAAGGGGTAAGCTATGCGGTTGCCCGATTTTTCGCATACAAGCATCGTGCTGTTCTTCTTGATAGCGGCAGTTTCGATTGGCTTGGCATTGTGGAAAGGCGGGCAACCCGAGCGCCTTGCAGCAGGGATATTTATCCTCGCTAGTTTTTTGCAAACAACCTTATACCAGTTTGCCGAGCCGCGCTTACTGGAGGTAGATCTGGTCGGCGTCTTGGCTGACCTTGTTCTGACCTCTGGAATTGTGGCTATTGCTCTGAATGCCAAGCGTGCTTGGACGATTTGGGCATCTGCATTGCAACTGCTGACATTGTCGAGCCATTTTCCAAGGTCGCTTGATAGCGAAATTATGGCTCGGGCCTATGCGATTTTGAGCAGCGCGCCAACGGGTGTCATGCTCGTTTTGCTGATCATCGGCACGATCGGCCACCAGCGCCGCTTAATGAAGAACGGGTCGGATGCCGACTGGGTCGACTGGAAGCTGGCCAGCGACTTGCGCTCGCAGCGCGCCGCATAGTCCGCGAAGATCATATTGGACGGAAGGAAACGTCATGAAAGAGATGGATACTTATCAGGCGGGCTTTCTTGCTGGACTAAACGAAGGCCGCAGCGAAGGCTGGCGAGATCATGCGACCTATCTTCTCGAAAGACAGGAAGCCTATGGTCGCAGTTGGTTCGGGCTGCCAGTGATGATTATTGGAGCGACTATTCTGGGCTGGAGCGCTTTAATGGTAGCGCTCAGCGGAGCTGGGATATTGTTTTCCAGCAACCTTGCGCTCGTGATCGTGGTGGGGCTTGTTCTTCTAGGGGGCGGATTACTCCATTACAGAAATGAGCGCGAGGAATATTCGCGAAAGATTGACGCGTTCAATGC
>CAZJAG010000177.1:0-2228 GCA_964543735.1 uncultured Porphyrobacter sp.
CCATCCCAAGCGCTGCCTTATAGGTATCTAGGATGGTCTCCATTTCGCTGCGGTCGTTTGTGTCCATCTTCCTCAAGCGCACAATCTGACGCATGATCTTTGTATCGTATCCAACCGCCTTGGCCTCCGAATAGACATCGCGAATATCGTCAGCGATACCCTTCTTTTCCTCCTCGAGCCGTTCGATCCGTTCGATAAGGAGCCGCAAGCGGTCGTCAGTAGCTTCTGCCAAAATGTCTCTCCTGAATCACAAAAGGTTCAAATCGGCTTCGCGTTAGCTCCCGCGCCAGTCTCGCAAAACCCTTTATCGCGCTTTCCTGTGCGTGACCCTGTGGGCAATTTGGAAAGCACATGCGCAGACCCCGTTGCTGTGCGCGAGCTGCCCCTATTTGTTCTTTGCTACGCTTGCTTTCATCCGCGCCAATTGCTCTTCGGTGGCAGGGGTCTGGCGAGTGGCTTTCCACTCCTCTTGAGGCATTCCGTGGATCAGCTCGCGCGCTGCCGCCTTATCGCCTTCAAAGCCCGCATCCCTGATCCAGTCAGCCAGACAATTGCGGCAAAAACCCGATAGACCCATCAAGTCGATATTTTGCGCATCATGGCGATGTTGAAGGTGGCGCACCAGCCGCCGGAACGCGGCTGCGGCCACAGCATCTTCCAGCGCATCAAGATTTTCTGTTGAGTTTCCATCCATTTTGGGCCGTCCTTTGTGCATCTGACCTTGAGTTGCCCAAAAGCTGTGCCATAGCTTGCCACCAATGGAACAGCCAAAAATAGCAGCGGTTGGCCCACGCGGCCGCAAAGTCAAAATTCTCGCCACCGTTGGCCCTGCCTCAAGCTCGCCTGAAATGCTCCGCAAGCTTTTCATGGAAGGGGCGGACGCGTTTCGCGTGAATATGAGCCATGGCGACCACGCCACGCATGAAAAGACGATTGCCGCAATCCGCGCGCTGGAAGAGGATTTCGGGCGGCCCATCGCCATTCTGGCAGATTTGCAAGGGCCAAAGCTGCGGGTTGGAACGTTCAAGGATGGCAAGGCTGTTATCCGGCATTCGGGCCATTTCACGCTCGACCGCAAGGATGAACCGGGTGATGAAACCCGCGTCCAGCTGCCGCATCCAGAGCTTTTCGGCATTCTGGAGAAAGGCCAGCGCCTCTTAATCAATGATGGCAAAATCAGGCTTCGCGTGATCCGCGCGGATGATGAAGAAATCCTGTGCTCGGCTGAAGTTGGCGGGGTAATCTCTGACCGCAAGGGCGTAAACGTGCCCGATGTCGAAGTTCCCATTCCGGCTCTGACGGAAAAGGATCGCAAGGATCTTTCCTTCGCGGTTGAACAAGGTGCCGATTGGATCGGCCTGTCCTTTGTGCAGCGCCCCGAAGACTTGGCCGAAGCGCGCAAGCTGATGGGCGGCTATGGCGCATTATGCGCGAAGATCGAAAAGCCGATGGCGGTGAGCAAGCTTGATGAAATTCTTGAGCTGGCTGACGGGTTGATGGTGGCGCGCGGCGATCTGGGCGTTGAGCTGGAGCCGTTTGAAGTGCCGCCCCTGCAAAAGCGCATCGTCAACACTGCTCGCAAGGCTGGCAAGCCCGTGATCGTTGCAACGCAAATGCTCGAAAGCATGATCGAAAGCCCGACGCCAACGCGGGCCGAAGTCTCTGACGTTGCCAATGCCGTCTATGACGGAGCGGACGCAGTGATGCTTTCGGCTGAAAGCGCGGCGGGCGATTGGCCGATGGAATCGGTGATGATGATGGACCGGATTGCAGGACAAGTGGAGCGTGATGAGGATTACAAAGCGCGCGTGCGCTTCCTCGAAACGCCGCCCGATGCAACCACATCTGATGCGCTCGCCCATGCCTGTATGACGATTGCCGACACCGTTCCGATCAGCGCGATTACCGTCTTTACCGCCAGCGGCTCGACTGCAAGGCGCGTCTCTCGCGAGCGGCCCGATACGCCGGTGCTGGTGCTCACCCCGTCGATGCGCACTGCGCGCCGTGTCGCTCTGCTATGGGGTGCGCATTCAGTGGCCACCAAGGATATCGGCAGCTTTGAAGAGATGATCGCAAAGGGCAAGCGGATGGCGCTGCGCCACGGGTTTGGTTCGGCGGGCAACAAGCTGATTGCGCTTGCGGGCGTGCCGTTTGGGACACCGGGCGCAACCAATTTGCTGCATGTCGTGACGCTAACCGGTAAGGAGTTGGATGAAAGGGAGGGTTAG
>CAZJAG010000178.1:0-2211 GCA_964543735.1 uncultured Porphyrobacter sp.
GGCAATCCTCGTCTGCGATTTGGGCAGCGCAATCGCTGCAACAGCCGCCTCTCCCATCTGCCAAGCCTCAAAATGCCTAATCCGGCGGCATTTTCCCCTCACAAGCCTTTGACAGGCCCCCAGACTCCTTTAACAAACCCTAAACGCCCTTGGCACGATTCTTGGATAGAATAGAGCCATGTCAACGGCGTGATCAGAGCAGGCAATATAGCCCGCCATCAAGCCGCAGGGGAAATTTGCAACGTGAAAAAGATTGAGGCGATCATCAAGCCGTTCAAGCTCGACGAAGTGAAAGAAGCGCTTCATGAGATCGGCGTGTCCGGCATCACTGTGACCGAGGCGAAGGGCTTCGGCCGCCAGAAAGGCCACACGGAGCTTTATCGCGGCGCGGAATATGTCGTCGATTTTCTGCCAAAGGTGAAGCTGGAAGTTGTCGTGGCTGACCAATTGGCTGACCGCGTGGTCGAAGCGGTTGCCGCTGCTGCGCAAACAGGCCGGATTGGCGATGGCAAGATTTTCGTCTCTCCGATTGAAAGCGCTTTGCGTATCCGCACGGGAGAGAAAGACGAAGACGCGATCTGAGACATCGCCGCCGCGTCCTCAATTGGCAGGAACACAATCACCCAAACCGCCTGCAAATCTCGCAGGTTTTGACCAAACCCACACACTCAAATGCAGCTGGAGGCTGAACTAAAAATGGCTACTTCAAAAGACATCGTCAAACAGATCAAAGACGAAGAAATCGAATGGGTCGATCTTCGTTTCACCGACCCCAAGGGCAAGTGGCAGCATTTGCAGATGCTCGCATCGGTGATGGATGAAGACGCTTTTGACGATGGTCTGATGTTCGATGGCTCGTCTATTGCGGGCTGGAAAGACATCAACGAATCCGACATGATTTTGAAGCCGGATCTCGAAAAGGTCTATCCCGATCCCTTCTCCGCAACGCCGATGATGATCGTGTTCTGCGACATTGTCGAGCCTTCGGACGGGCAGCTCTACGTGCGTGACCCGCGCGCCACGGCGAAACGCGCCGAAGCCTATCTCAAGTCGACCGGCATTGGTGACACGGTTTACGTTGGCCCAGAGCCGGAGTTCTTCATGTTCGACGATGTCCGCTTTGAAGATGGCTATGCCGGATCAGGCTTTGCAATCGACGATGTCGAGCTGCCAACCAACACTGGCAAGGAATATGAGCACGGCAATATGGGCCACCGCCCGCGTGCAACCGGCGGCTACTTCCCAGTTGCGCCTGTAGACAGCGCGATGGACATTCGCGGCGAGATGGTTTCGACCATGGTGGAAATGGGTCTGCCGATGGACAAGCACCACCACGAGGTTGCCGCCGCGCAGCACGAGCTGGGCATCACCTTTGGCACGCTCACGCAGACCGCGGACCATGTGCAGGTTTACAAATATGTCGTTCAGCAGGTTGCGCACGCCTATGGCAAAACCGCGACTTTCATGCCCAAGCCGATCAAGGAAGATAACGGTTCTGGCATGCACACCCACATGTCGATCTGGAAAGATGGCAAGCCGATTTTTGCAGGTGATGAATACGCTGGCCTTTCGGAAACCTGCCTCCATTACATTGGCGGTGTGATCAAGCATGCCAAGGCATGCAACGCTTTCACCAACCCGACCACCAACAGCTACAAGCGTCTGGTTCCCGGTTTCGAAGCGCCCGTGCTGCTGGCCTATTCCAGCCGCAACCGCTCTGCATCGTGCCGCATTCCTTACGGCGCAGGTGACAAGTCGAAGCGGGTCGAGTTCCGCTTCCCCGATGCTCTGGCGAACCCCTATCTCTCGAACGCTGCCCTGCTGATGGCGGGCCTCGACGGGATCGAGAACAAGATCCACCCCGGCGATGCGATGGACAAGAACCTCTATGACCTCCCGCCAGCCGAGCTTGGCAAGGTTCCAACGGTTTGCGGTTCATTGCGCGAGGCGCTGGAGGCTTTGGAAGCGGACCACGAATTCCTGCTGAAGGGCGATGTGTTCTCGAAAGACCAGATCGAGGCTTACGCAGAATTGCTGTGGGAGCAGGTCAGCCGCATGGAAACAACGCCATGCCCGGTTGAATACGATATGTACTATTCTGCTTGATCAGTTGACGGTTGCGCGGCTGCGCAATCACTTGCAAATGGAGAAAGGCTCGGTCGAAAGATCGGGCCTTTTTCTATGCGAGCCAGTTCAAGCAAAATTCCATTC
>CAZJAG010000179.1:0-2209 GCA_964543735.1 uncultured Porphyrobacter sp.
CGTCCACCCTCGGCAATGAAATGCGTCAGATCAGCCTCGATACTCACCGGCCACAGCCCAACAACAGGCTGGGAAGCAGCGATTGCAGCGCCATCTCCTTTGAGCTGGTCAGCAAGATTGGTGGGCAAATTGGGCGCATCCACACCGGCTGATAAAACATGCGCAAAGCCCTTTTCCTCGGCAAAACGCAGTGCGGCCAGCAGTCCGCCAAGCGGCCCTATATTAGCCTCTGGCTGATCGGGGATGCAGCCAAAGCCGGGCTCATCGCGCCCGCACATAATCAACGCTGTTGTTTGCTCGCCAAGGCTGCTTGCCACTCGGTCAATCAACCGCTTGCCTTGATACAGCGCCTCAGCCTTGTCGCTGCCAAAGCGGCGCGCTTTGCCGCCTGCCAATATCGCCCCGAGAATATTCAGGCCAAATGCCCCTAATCAAAAGCCTCGGTCGCCACACCTTCAGCGTTGTAAACGGGGCCTTCTGCATCAACGCGATATTTGCGGCTCACGGCATTTTCGATCCCGAAACCTCCCAAATGGCCCAGCATCCCAGCGTAATGTTTGTTTGCGAAATGACTTGCAAGCGCTTCTTCGCTTTCCCACTCTTCGAAAACATTTACGCGGCTGGGGTTATTTAGATCTGCGCTCCAATCATAATGAATGCAGCCATCCTGACTGAGCGCGCCATCGATAAACGGCTGAGCCGTTTTGAGCGCTTCCTCGCGTTTGTCAGCGGGCAGATCGATCTGAGCGGAAATGACGATTTTGGCCATGATATCTCAGCCTTCCTCTTGCGGGTTGTATTCGGCAATAATCTCAAACGCGCGGTGCGTATAGACCCATGCGCCATCGCGCTTGGCAAGCTTATCTGTGTAAAGCCCGCCAATCATGCGGGTCGAGCCGTCCTTGCCCTTCAAAACTTCCTGCGTCTGGCAGCGCGCGGTTGCCGTCTCGCCATCAATGTCGATCATCGAGGGCACGCAGGAAAAGCTCACCTTGTCGAAATTGCCCATTGCGCCAAGCCACGTCTGCACAATCGCCTCGCGTCCTTCGATGGTCATGCCCATAAAGTCCCAGCTAGCATCATCTGCCCAAACAGAGCCCCAAACTTCAGCATCCATCAAAACGACACCGTCACCATAGGTATCGTTCAGCTCGCGGATGGCGAGCCGGTCTTCCACTGGCCCTCTAAACATGCGCATCTCTCCCTTTGTTTCCAGATGGTATCGCTGGAACAATAGCTGCGCACCATGGGCACTTTTGGGAAGGGTGTTGCAAGAGCGATGCGCCTATGACGGCAGTGATCCAAGCCGCCTGTGCCCTCCGCCCTTCCACCCGGATGGTATCCCGGTAAATTCCGGGTGGAAGGGCGGAGGGCGCGGGCAGGCGAGGAAATAAATCGGGATAGGAGCGAGACACATGGCACGGCTAGAGGGCAAAACCGCAGTAATTCTGGGCGCGGCAACCGAGGGGAATATGGGGCAAGTCATGGCGCGCCTGTTCGCTTCGGAAGGCGCAACAGTGCTGGTTTCCGGACGGAATGAAGAGCCCTTGGCCAAGCTCGCCAAGGATATCGGCGGGCATTATGCCATGTGCGACATTACCGATCACAGCGCTGTTCATGCGCTCGCCAAGGAAGCGAGCACGAAAATGGGCCGCGTCGATGCCGCTGTCAATTGCACTGGATGGGGTCTGCTTTCGAACCTGCTTGAGACGACACAGGAAGACCTCGACAAGATTGTCGATCTGCAATTCAAGGGCGTGCATCACTTCCTGCAAGCCTTTGTCGGCGCGATGAAGGATCAGGATCCGCAAGGCGGCTCGCTCGTCAATCTGTCCTCGGCCACCACCAAAGCGCTGATCAACAACCATGCAGCCTATATCGGGACCAAGCGCGGCTGCGAGGCGATGGTGGAATGCGTCGCCAATGATTTCGGGCAGTTCGGGATCAAGGCGAACACGGTCTCGCCCGCTTTTACGCAAAGCCCGATGACAGCCGAGAGTTTCCAAGTGCCCGGCCTCGTCGATGCATTCACTCCGCGCTATCCACTGGGCCGCTTGAACACGAGCGAGGATGTCGCGCATGCGTGCTTGTGGCTGTGCAGCGATGAGGCCTTTGTGACAGGGCAGAACATCCAGCCCAATGGCGGGCTAACCCTGCGCGGGAACCCTCAAGCAAGCGATATCGAAGCCTCTGTCGGCGCAGCCATGGC
>CAZJAG010000180.1:0-2181 GCA_964543735.1 uncultured Porphyrobacter sp.
AACTCGGGGAGCCATTTTCTCCTTTGGCTCTTTTGGCTAGCCCGCCAGTAGCCGCACTCCAACAATCATCACCAGCCCTGCGGTAAGCCAGCGGATTAAGCGTTGCGGGAGAAATCGCAGCGCCATCAAGCTGCCAATCTGGCCGCCAATGGCTACAGCGATCAGCAGCGCCAACCCGCCATAAAGCGCGCCGCCCAAAACCCCCGAGCCATTCTTCAGGATCTGACCGACAAGGCCGAAAGCCGAATTGACGAGGATGAACAGGCTCGCGGTTGCGGCTATCGCGCGCGCATTGTCCCACCGCGTGAGATGCAAGAGCGGTGCAAGGAATATCCCTCCTCCAATCCCGACAAGCCCGGCGAGATAACCCAACGGCGCTGCAATCCACGGGATGAAGCGCGCCAGCCGTGTGGGCGCACTGCCCTCTTCATCGTTCTGCGCGAGCGGCAACAGCATCGAAAGCCCCGTCAAAACCAGGCTCACCCCGAGCAGCAACAGAAATGTCCGCTCGTCAATCGGTGTCAGCCCGCCGAGCAGAGCGGCAGGCGCTGCAATTGCGGTCAGCAGCAATGCGCCCTTCCAAGGCGTCACCTTCGCACGCGCGAACCGCACGGATGATCCGGCCACCACCACGATATTGCAAGCCAGCGCGAGTACGGGAAGCAAGCGGTAATCGAGCCCCGAAAGCGCAAGCAAAGCGGCATAAGTCGAGCCGCCGCCAAACCCCACGCTTGCATAAAGCAGCGCAGTGACAAAGAACGCCGCGATCAGGGCGATGGGAACCGCCGCGCTCATCGCTTCGTCCGCCTAAACCGCCTTAGCTCGCAGCGACTTTGCCGCCTGCCGCGCCGTGGCAATGCTTGTATTTGTTGCCCGACCCGCATGGGCAAGGTGCATTGCGGCTCACCCCTTGGCCGGCATAGGGATCTTCCGCATTCGCGCCGCCCGAAGACGCCGCTGCACGCGGGCTGCCCGCCAATGAACCGAACAATTCAGGCTTCTGCGCCGAACCATCGCCATCATTTGAATTGTCGAGCCCTGTAAACGGATCGATATGGCCGGTAAGGAAATCGGGCAGGTCGGGCAGCTCGGGCGCCTCCATCGGCTCTGCGCGCAATTCGGATGTGACCAGAATTCCGGTCACATCCTCGCGCAGACTGTCGAGCATACGTTCAAACAGGCCAAACGCCTCTTGCTTATATTCATTGATCGGCTGCTTTTGCGCATAGGCGCGCAGGAATACCACTTGGCGCAAGGCATCGAGCGTTGCGAGGTGCTCTTTCCAGTGGAAGTCCAGCCGCTCGAGCAAAATGCCCTTCTCGACCTGACGCCAGATACCGGCATCGGCATTGGCAAGCTTCTGCTCCATCACCTCGTCAGCCATCTTGGAGAGGCGCTCCTCGATGATTTCCGGCTCGAGCTGGTCTTCCTCCATCCACTCGTCAATCGGCGGCGCAAGGCCAAGCACTTCGGCTACGCGCACTTTCAACCCGTCAATATCCCATTGCTCGGGATAGGAGCCGGGTGGGCAGGCATCAGCAACGATTGCGTTGACCGTATCGTGGCGCATATCGACGACCACGTCATCGACGGTTTCTGAATCCATGATCTCGGCGCGCTGGTCGTAGATAACCTTGCGCTGATCGTTCATCACATCATCAAACTGCACCACATTCTTGCGGGTATCGTAATTGCGCGCCTCAACCTTTTTCTGAGCTGTTTCAATGGCTTTTGACAGCCACTTCGAGCCAATTGCCTCGCCATCCTCAAGGTTGGAATTCATCATCTTGGAAAAGAGCGTATCCGGCCCGAAGATGCGCAAAAGGTCATCCTCAAGGCACAGATAAAAGCGCGAGAGACCCGGATCACCCTGACGGCCAGAGCGGCCGCGCAGCTGGTTATCAATCCGGCGGCTTTCGTGCCGTTCGGTGCCCAGCACGAACAAGCCGCCCGCCTCCAGCACCTTCGCCTTTTCTGCCTCGATCTCTTCCTTCAGCTTAGCAATCGCTGCGTCGCGTTTCGCACCTTCCTCAATTTCGCTTAGCTCATCGCCAATGCGGAAATCCAGATTACCACCCAGCTGAATATCGGTGCCGCGGCCCGCCATATTGGTGGCGATGGTGACCGCGCCAAGGCGGCCTGCCTGCGCCACAATATGCGCCTCACGCTCGTGCTGGCGCG
>CAZJAG010000181.1:0-2123 GCA_964543735.1 uncultured Porphyrobacter sp.
GCGTTTTCGCGACGTTCCGCGATCCGCGCACGCTTACCGGTGCGGCCTCGCAGATAGTAAAGCTTCGCACGGCGCACAACGCCGCGGCGCACCACTGTGATGCTGTCAACGATGGGCGCGTAAACAGGAAACACCCGCTCAACGCCCTCGCCAAAGCTCATTTTGCGCACTGTGAAGTTTGAGCCCATGCCGCGGTTTGTCCGCGCGATGCACACGCCTTCGAAGTTCTGAACACGCTCGCGATTGCCCTCTTTCACCTTTACACCAACACGCACTGTGTCGCCTGCACGAAATTCGGGAATCTCTTTTGTCACCTTGCCGATTTCTTCGGCTTCGATTTGCTGGATCAGGTTCACTGGTCCGTATCCTTATCTTTTCGCCGCGCGCCAGAGGCAGACTGGACCCGAGCGTTCTCATAACGCTCCCACAAGTCCGGCCTGCGTGACCGTGTATCAGCCTCTGCCATAGCTTTGCGCCATGAAGCGACCTTCGCATGATCCCCTGATCGCAGCACTTGAGGGATCGTGCGCCCTTCCCACTCTTGAGGTCGGGTGTATTGCGGATATTCGAGGAGCCCGTCTTCGAAGGACTCCTCTTCTCCGCTAGAAGCCGCGCCCATTACGCCGGGCAGCAGCCGAATGCAAGCATCAAGTATGGCCAATGCCGCGGGTTCTCCGCCCGATAGGACGATGTCGGCAAGGCTGACTTGCTCGATTTGCGGTCGCGCTTCGAAAAGGCGCTCGTCAAACCCTTCAAATCGCCCGCATAGAATGGTGACACCGGGGCCTTGGGCGATCTGCCTGATGCGTTCCTGTGTGATCGGCTTTCCGCGCGGTGTCATGGCCAAAACAGGAATTACCGCTCGTCCTGAGCCTGTCGAAGGACTGTTCTTCTGTTCTGCGCCGTCGGTCGAAGTGAAGGACGATGCTTCGACAGGCTCAGCATGAGCGGATTGGGAAATGGTGACGCAATCCAACGCCGCCGCCAGCACATCGGGTTTGAGCACCATGCCCGCCCCGCCGCCTGCTGGCGTGCCATCGACATTGTTGTGCTTGTCGAGTGCAAAATCGCGGATTTGCACCGTGTCGCAGGTCCATTTGCCTTCGCTAAGCGCCTTACCCGCGAGGCTGACGCCCAAGGGTCCTGGAAACATCTCGGGATAAAGAGTTAGGATGGTGGCAGCGAAGGTCATGGAATTACCTAGAACTCCCGCTCGTGCTGAGCCTGTCGAAGCACTGCACTTTCTTTTGCACTGTCGTAAAAAGGGAAGGACAATCCTTCGACATGCTCAGGATGAGCGGATTTAGGGTGGCGGCGAAGGTCATTCAAAAATTTGACTTACAGTCTTGCCTGCTCGCTCCTGGCGATTGGTGCGCGCTTTCGCAAAAAGCCAGACCGGAGGCCATGACATCACAATCACCATTGCGGAAGCAACTGCGCCAGCCAAATTTACGAGACTATGGCCATCCAAGATCATTCTCAGCAAACCTACTAACAAATTCAGCGCGCAGGTCACGCTTGCAGTGACCCCGAGAGCCAGTTTTCGAGGCGAGCCGATGGAACAAGATTTTGACCAAATGGCAACAACAATCATCGAAACCAATGCGATCAACACGCATGCCAAGTAGCTAGATGGCTCGGTCATGAAATCTATGAGAGTTTGAAGAACCCTACCGCGTAAATCCGATTCTCCAGTGGGACCTGGTGGATGCGGGGTGTCGGGACCAATTGGGTCACTCATCCCATCTCACCCCATCCTTCGGCTTTGTATCGACATTGAGCTCAAATACATCAGGGCGCGAGTAATGCCCGTCCGTATCCAAGCTCGCCAGCCCTGCGCCCACTTCTGACAGATCCAGCTCGGCGTGGAGAATTTCCTCCCCTTCCCCCGCCTGCACGAGCACCCGCGCATCGGGCGCGATGATCATCGAACCGCCCCGGTTGAGCGCCTCTCCCTCGATAGCGTTGAATAGCTCCAAAGCTTGAGGATCACCGCCGCAGGCTTCCAGCCCATCGAACAGATCGTCGCGATGCTGCACAAGACCCGCAGCGAGCACAAAACAGCGCCCCTCCATCGCATAATGCCTTGAGGCAATCGCATATTCCTCGCGCACGGTCGGCCA
>CAZJAG010000182.1:0-2075 GCA_964543735.1 uncultured Porphyrobacter sp.
CTCCACACGCTCTATATCTCGCCCCTAAAAGCGCTCGCGCATGATGTGCAGCGCAATCTGGTGACGCCGGTTGAGGAGATGGGGCTGCCGATCAGGATCGAAACACGCAGCGGCGATACGCCGTCCGACCGCAAGAAGCGCCAGCGCTCGCGCCCACCGCATATTTTGCTGACCACGCCGGAAAGCCTCAGTCTGCTGCTGTCCTATCCTGACAGTCTGGAATTGTTCAAAGGCTTGAAGCGGGTCGTCGTCGATGAAGTCCATGCCTTTGCCACAGGCAAGCGCGGTGATTTGCTCGCGCTAGCATTGTCGCGCTTGCAAGCGATTGCGCCCGATATGCAGCGCGCGGCTCTGTCTGCCACAGTCGCGCAGCCCGAAGCGTTTAGAGCATGGCTCGCCCCGTGGGGTGATGTGGACGCAGTTGCGTTGGTGGAAGGCGAGGATGGCGCAGACCCCCAGCTCGATATCCTGCTGCCAGAGGAAAGCCGCGTCCCGTGGGGCGGTCATGCAGGGCGCTGGGCAATCCCGCAGCTGTATGAAGAGATCAAGGCGAACAACACCACGCTCATCTTCACCAATACGCGTTTTCTGGCCGAGTTCCTGTTCCAGCTTTTGTGGGATGTGAATGAGGACAATCTGCCCATCGGGATTCATCACGGCAGTCTGTCGAAAGAAGCGCGGCGCAAGGTCGAGGGCGCAATGGCGAGGGGAGAATTGCGCGCTCTCGTCTGCACAAGCTCGCTCGATCTGGGTGTCGATTGGGGCGATATTGATTGCGTTGTGCAAATGGGCGCGCCCAAGGGCTCCTCGCGATTGTTGCAAAGGATTGGCCGCGCGAACCATAGGCTCGATCTGGCCAGCCGCGCTTTGCTGGTGCCGGGCAATCGGTTTGAATTTCTCGAAGCAATGGCAGCGAAGGACGCGGTTGACGAGGGCCAGCGCGATGGTGAGGATTTTCGCGAGGGCGGGCTGGATGTGCTCGCCCAGCATGTGATGGCGCGCGCTTGCGCAGGGCCGTTTCGCGAGGAGGATTTGCTCAGCGAAATTCGCTCCTCGCTCTCCTACGCATGGGTGGATAGCCCAGTGTTCGAGCGTGTCCTCGATTTCGTCGCAACCGGCGGATACGCTCTCAAAGCCTATGACAAGTTCAAGCGGATTACGCGCGGCAAGGATGAGGCAGGGCGCGCCATCTGGCGGCTCACTCACCCGCAACATGCCCAGCGCCACCGGATGAATGCCGGCATTATCGTGGACGCTGAAATGCTGACCGTGCGGTTCAAGAACGGGCGGCAATTGGGCAAGGTGGAAGAGCGCTTTGCCGCCACGCTTTCCCCCGGTGACACGTTCTTCTTTGCAGGAATGAGCCTTGAGACCGAAGGCATCAAGGACATGGATCTGATTGTCCGCGCAGCCAAGAAGTCTGCGACGATACCCAGCTATGGCGGGCTGCGCTTGCCGATATCCGCGCATCTGGCAGGCCGCGTTCAGGAAATGCTAGAGCACCGCGCAAGCTGGGCGCGCTTTCCCGATGATGTGCGCGAATGGCTGGAGGTGCAGGATTGGCGCAGTCAAATGCCGGGCAAGGGCAAGCTGCTGGTCGAAAGCTTCCCGCATCACAAGAAGCATTACACGGTCTATTACACATTCGAGGGATGGAATGCGAACCAGTCGCTCGGCATGCTGATCACGCGGCGGATGGAAGATCGCGGGCTGATGCCGGGCGGATTTGTCGCCAATGATTATTCGCTCGGCGTGTGGGGGCTGAAGCCGGTGGACGACCCGTTGCCGCTCTTGTCGCCCGATATTCTGACCCATGAATTTACGGACTGGGTGCAGGAATCGCATTTGCTGCGCCGCGCCTTTCGCGAAGTGGCCGTCATCAGCGGGCTGGTCGAGCGGCAACATCCCGGAAAGCGCAAAACGGGCAAGCAAGTGACTTTCTCGACCGATCTGATTTTCGATGTGCTCAAAAAGTATGAGCCTGACCATGTGCTGATGGAGGCGGCATGGGCTGATGCCCGCGCACGGATGACCGATGTGGGGCGGCTTGCCGATTTGCTGGAACGCTCAGCGGA
>CAZJAG010000183.1:0-2012 GCA_964543735.1 uncultured Porphyrobacter sp.
TCGCCAGCAAGAACGCCTATTTCCTCCAAGCCTTCGTCAATATCGGCCTTGTGCCTGATGGCGGCTCGACATGGCTCCTCGCCCGCGCGATTGGCCGCGCACGTGCCACCCGCATGATGATGCTAGGCGAGAAAATCGGCGCTGAGCAGGCCGAGGATTGGGGCCTTATCTACAAGGCGGTTGAGGCTGACGCATTGATGGACGAGGCGCGCGGTTTGGCGGAGAAACTTGCCAATGGGCCGACCCAAGCGATCAAGATGATGAAAGAAAACCTCAATCTTGCGCTTGATGGCACAGTGCAGCAGGTTTTCGTGCGCGAGGCTGAAACGCAGCGGATTGCCGGCGCGAGCGCAGATGCGATGGAAGGCGGCATGGCCTTCCTGCAAAAGCGCAAGGCGGAGTTTAAGGGCAAGTAAGATGGCGGATATCGAAGACTGGAAGGCACTGGCCAACAAGGAGAGCAAGGGGCGAGATTTAACCCGCTCCATGCCCGAAGGTTTCGATATAAAGCCGCTCTACACCGAGGCCGACAGTGCCGAACCAGGCCTTCCCGGCTTTGCACCGTTCACGCGCGGCGTGAAGGCCAGCATGTATGCCGGCCGACCGTGGACGATCCGGCAATATGCGGGGTTCTCGACCGCCGAAGAATCCAACGCTTTTTACCGCCGCAATCTGGCCGCCGGGCAAAAGGGACTGTCAGTCGCCTTCGATCTCGCCACGCATCGCGGTTACGATTCAGATCACCCGCGCGTTGTCGGCGATGTCGGCAAAGCGGGCGTTGCGATTGACACGGTCGCGGATATGGAAGTGCTGTTCGACCAGATCCCGCTCGATACCATGTCCGTTTCGATGACGATGAACGGCGCGGTGATCCCAATCCTTGCATTCTACATCGTTGCGGGCGAGCGACAGGGGGTTTCGGCGGAGAAGCTTTCAGGCACTATCCAGAACGACATCTTAAAAGAATTCATGGTGCGCAACACCTATATCTATCCGCCTGAGCCGAGCATGCGGATCGTATCGGACATCATCGGATACACCTCGGTTAACATGCCGAAATTCAATAGCATTTCGATCAGCGGCTATCATATGCATGAAGCTGGCGCGACCGCAGTGCAAGAACTCGCCTTCACCATTGCCGATGGCAAGGAATATGCAAAGCGCGCGATGGCAACGGGCCTCGATATTGATGCCTTTGCAGGCCGGCTCTCGTTCTTCTTTGGCATTGGCATGAACTTCTTCATGGAGATTGCCAAACTGCGCGCCGCGCGAACGCTGTGGTACAATGTAATGGACGGTCTGGGAGCGAAGAAAGACCGCTCCAAAATGTTGCGCACGCATTGCCAGACTTCCGGTGTCAGCCTGCAAGAGCAGGACCCTTACAACAATGTCATCCGCACAACTGTAGAAGCTATGGCGGCAACATTGGGCGGAACGCAAAGCTTGCACACCAATGCTCTGGATGAAGCGATTGCATTGCCCACCGATTTCTCCGCGCGTATTGCGCGCAACACGCAACTTGTGTTGCAAGAGGAAAGCGGGATTACCGATGTCGTCGACCCATTGGGGGGCAGCTATTATATCGAGGCTTTGACTGCAAAACTGGTCGAAGAGTCAGAGAAACTAATCGCAGAGGTCGATGCAGCGGGCGGGATGACCGCCTATGTGGCCACCGGCGCGCCCAAGGCGGCGATTGAGACAGCGGCTGCGCAAAAGCAAACCTCGGTTGATCGCGGCGAGACGGTAATCGTCGGCGTAAACAAGTACCAGTTGGCGCAAGAAGAGCCAATCGAAACGCTCGACATTGACAATCACGCGGTGCGGCAAGGGCAGATTGCGCGGCTGAAAGAAGTGCGCGCAGGCCGTGATGAGGCGGCGTGCCAGGCTGCGCTGAAAGCTTTGACAGAAGGCTCAGCAGGCGATGGTAATGTGCTGGCACTCGCGGTTGAGGCTGCGCGTCACGATGCGACTTTGGGCGAGATTTCCTCAGCTATGGAAGAGGTCTTTGGCCG
>CAZJAG010000184.1:0-1939 GCA_964543735.1 uncultured Porphyrobacter sp.
ATGATCCGCCTCATCGCGACATTTCTGGCCAAATGCGTGCTCTATTTCCTCGCCCTGTCCCTGCTCGCGGTGGTGGTCTTCAAATTCGTGCCGGTGCCCTACACCGCGACCATGGCGATGGATGCCAATGGCGCTGACAAGGATTGGGAAGCCATCGAGAACATCGACCGCAATCTTGTGCGCGCAGTGATTGCCGCTGAAGACAGCAAGTTCTGCTCGCATGACGGGTTCGATGCAGAAGCAATTGAGAAAGCGATCCAGAACAACCGCGAGGGCAAGCGGCTGCGCGGCGGCTCCACCATCTCGCAGCAGACCGCCAAGAATGTTTTCCTGTGGCAAGGCGGCGGATATGTGCGCAAAACTTTCGAGGCCTATTTCGCTTTCGCTATCGAGAAAATCTGGGGCAAAAGGCGGATCATGGAAGTTTATCTCAATGTCGCGGAGACGGGCATTGGAACCTATGGCGCCGAGGCGGGGGCGCAGAGATATTACCAGCGCTCTGCTGCCAAACTCTCGCCCAGTCAGGCCGCGCGCATGGCAGCGGCTCTCCCGCTCCCCAAAAAGCGTGAAGTGATCAATCCGAAAGGGTGGCAGCGCCGCTATGCCAACCGGATCGTCCAGCGCATTGCTATTGTTAGGCGTGACGGGCTGGACGCTTGCGTCTATGACTAGGGTCTATGGGGTCGGGTCGCACACATAATCATGACGCAGCGCATGGCGCGGATTGCGATCATCCGCATGGCTTCTTAGGCCATGGTGATGGCCACCCGCACGGCCACGTTCATGCGCCCGCAGATTTCGGCATGGCTTTCCTTGTCGGAGTGATCCTCAACACAGGCTTCGTGATTGTCGAGGCGACTTACGGCTTCCTTTCAGGATCGATGGCACTGGTGGCCGATGCCGGACACAATCTGTCCGATGTGCTCGCATTGCTCTTGGCATGGGGCGCCAGCGTTGCTGCCAAGAAAAAGCCATCGGGGCGCTACACCTATGGCTACAAAAGCTCGACCATTCTTGCAGCGCTCGCCAATGCGATGCTGCTGGCCGTGGCGGTGGGCGCGATCCTGTTCGAGACGATCCACCGAATAATCGAGCCCGCGCCGGTTGAGGGGATGACGATGGTGGTGGTCGCCGGGATCGGCATTCTCGTCAACACCGGCACGGCGCTGATGTTTATGCGCGGGCGGCATGCAGACCTCAATATCCGCGGCGCGTTCCTGCATATGGCGGCCGATGCGCTGGTATCGCTGGGCGTGGTGCTGGCGGGCCTTGCAATTATCTACACAGGGATCATTTGGATTGACCCGCTGACCAGCTTCGTGATTGTCGCTGTGATCGCATGGGGCACGTGGGGCTTGGCGAAAGACAGCCTTAAGATGGGGCTGCTCGCCGTGCCGCAAGGGATCGACCAGCGCGAAGTGAAATTGTTCCTATCAGGACTTGACGGAGTGGAAGAAGTCGCAGATTTGCACATCTGGCCTATGTCGACGACCGAAACCGCCCTTACCGCGCATCTTTTGATCCCTCAGGGCGCCGGAACCGACATTGCGCGTGACACTTTCCTGCGCGAGGCGACCGCTGGCCTTGCCGAACGTTTCGGCATCGACCACGCGACGCTGCAAATTGCCAGCTCTCCCATAGAACAGGGGTGCTGCTGAGATGGCGGACGCTGCTGCAAATGAAGCGAGAGAGCGTCTCAAGGCGGCGATGGCGCGGCTGGCCGATGGTGACCAGTCGGCGCTGGAAGAGATTTATTCTGCAACTTCGGCGAAACTATTCGGCATCTGCCTGCGTATCTTGGGTGATCGCAAGGAGGCAGAAGACGCTTTGCAAGACGTCTATGTAAATTTGTGGCAGCGCGCGGATCGCTATGATCCCGAGCGTGCCAGCCCTATTTCATGGCTCGCAACCTTCGCGCGCAACCGCGCGGTGGATCGTC
>CAZJAG010000185.1:0-1939 GCA_964543735.1 uncultured Porphyrobacter sp.
CAACCAGCCACACGGATTGACGCGCATTTTGTCGCAGCGGGCAAATATCACGATATCGACTATGCACGATTGGAAGTGCTCAAGCTGCTGATGGAGCATCCGCACATCCGCACCACTGTCGCAGCGGATTATTCCGGTTTGGAGCGGCTCGACCAATGCCGGTTCCTCGTCACTTACACGTGCGATCTGATGCCAACGAAGAAGCAAGCTGCGCAGCTCAAGGCCTTCCTCGAAAACGGCGGCAAATGGCTGGCGCTGCATGGCACCAATTCGATCCTTGTCTTCACCGAAGATGGCTTGGTTGATGCGCCCGAGGACCGGCCCGATATGATGGAAATGCTGGGCACTCAGTTCAAAGCGCATCCGCCGATTGGCCCCTTCCCTGTCGAAGTCGTCAACAAAACGCATGAGCTTACCAAGGGCATTGATGATTTCGAGATTGTCGATGAGCTGTATCTCTCGGACATAACAGCGCCAATTGATACGCTGATGCAGACCACATTCGAGGGCGAGGCGACCGGATTTGTGAAAGAGAAATGGGACAAGACCACCGTGCCCATTCTCTACACCCGCGACATTGGCAAGGGGCGGATTGTCTACAATGCGCTGGGCCATTGCCGCGGCCATTACGACTTGCCCGGAATGCAGGATTTCTACCCGCATAAGGAAATGTGCGCGTGGAATTACGATGTGTATTACGACATGCTGAGGCGCTCCATCGCCTGGGCCATGCGAGATGAAGGCTGAATAATATGGATATGGACTTCTCCCCCGAAGATTTGGCTTTCCGCGAGGAAGTGCGCGATTTTCTCGCCGAGAATTTGCCAGACCGTTTGCGTGATGGTGCGCGCCGCACGCCCGGGGTCTTTGTCGAGCCGGATATCGGGATGGAATGGCACCGCATCCTCAATGACAAGGGCTGGGTCGCCTATCACTGGCCCGAAGAAGATGGCGGCACCGGCTGGACACCGACCCAGCGTTTCATCTTCGAAAAGGAATGCGCGCTGGCGGGCGCTCCGGGAATTTCGATCCTTGGCTTGCGGCTTGTCGGCCCTGTGATTTGCGCCTTCGGCACGCCTGAACAAAAAGCGCGTTTTCTGCCGCGCATTCTCTCGGGCGAGGATTATTGGTGCCAAGGATACTCGGAACCGGGCAGCGGATCAGATTTGGCATCGCTCAAGACGAGCGCGCGGCTGGAGAATGGCGAATACACCGTCAATGGCTCCAAAATCTGGACGACGCATGCGCATCATGCGGACTGGATTTTCGCATTGGTGCGCACCAATCCCGATGTGAAGAAACAAGCAGGCATTACTTTCCTGCTGCTGCCGATGGATCAGGACGGCGTCGAAGTCACACCGATCATGTCCATGTCGGGCGATCATGAGGTTAATCAGGTCTTCTTTACTGACGCGAAAACGCCGGAAGAAAACCGCATTGGCGAGGAAGGACAAGGCTGGACGATTGCCAAATTCCTGCTCGAAAACGAGCGCGGCGGATCATGCTTTGCCCCGCGCCTCATCCAGAGCATCGACAATCTGAGCGCGCTGGCGGACGAGCAGCCCTCCGGCGTGAACGGGGCGCTGGCGCATGACACACGCTTCCGCGACAGGCTCTCGCGAGTGAAACTGGATGCAGAGGCACTGGAAGTGACTGAACTGCGCATTCTGGCTGATCTTGCCAAGGGCCGCCAGCCTGGGCCGCAAACCTCGCTTGTCAAAATGCTTGGCTCGAATATCGGACAAGAGATTGACACGTTGCGGCTTGAGCTTTTGGGCCCAGACGCATTGCAATTGCCGCTCGACCGGCCGCTTTATGGGAACGAAGCGCCCGAACCTGTAGGCAGCGAAATGGCGCAAGTGGCGATGGGCAATTACCTCAACAACCGCGCCTCAACGATCTTTGGCGGATCGGACGAAGTGCAAAAGAACATTATCGC
>CAZJAG010000186.1:0-1921 GCA_964543735.1 uncultured Porphyrobacter sp.
CCCCTTTGGGAAGTGGCTCGCTGTCAGTTTCGCTCAATTCGCGACCTTGCGCTTTGCGCCGCCGCAAATTTTCGCGCAGCTTGGCCGCCAAACGTTCTTCCTTGGCCTGCTGCGGTGTAAGCTTTTCTTTACCATGTTGCGTCATTGGGAAAGCCTAGCCGCCGAGGCGGTGAAATCGCAAGCCTGATTGACCCCACTTGAGGAGATGATTGGCTTGACAATTGGGGCGCGCTTACCGATAGGCGCGCCACTCGAAAAGGCGCCGCGGTAGCTCAGTGGTAGAGCGCACCCTTGGTAAGGGTGAGGCCGAGAGTTCAATTCTCTCTCGTGGCACCATTCTCGCCCTTGGCGAGAATGTGTGTATGTTAAGCCTCAAGCGCCGGCAGTCGCATCCGCTCCTTCGGCTTTCCTTCGTCGCCCATCAGAATTCTGGGCTCCTTCGGGCGGGCAGTCGCCCTTGCGGTTGCTGGGCAACCGAACTTCGCGCCATTATTGTGATGGTGCGCTGGATCGATGCCGCAGGCATCGCAAGCCCGACCGGGCGCCCGCAGCGACGCGACCTTGAGGTCGCATGAGCGAGGAGATCGCGAGCGCGCAGGCGCTCGCGCAAACAAACGAATCCACTCCACCCCCATTTTTGACGATACCTGCTGCTCCCCCGCTGGGCTAAGCCTGCCTGCATCCAATTCACATATGGGAGCAAGCAGCGATGGATCTGGGACTTAAAGGCAAGAAAGTCATTATGAATGGCGGCGCGCACGGGCTGGGCCTTGCATCGCTCAAACTGTTCGCTGCCGAAGGCGCAGATGTCGCCTTCTTCAGCCGCAAGGATGACAAGATCGAAGCGGCGACCAAGGAAATTGACGCAGCTGGCCCGGGCAAGGTCTTTGCCGAGGTCTTCGACATGGCATCTGGCGGCGATGCGTACAAAGCATGGCTTGAGAAAGCGGCTGGCGAGCTAGGCGGATGCGATATCTTCATTCACACCGCTTCCAGTTCGGGCACGGGCGGCACGGGCGATTGGCAAAATGGCCTCGATATGGACATTATGGGCGCTGTGAACGGGGTTGAGGCTCTGACGCCGCATTTGGCGGGTTCGGACAGCGGATCAATCCTTTTCATGAGCTCGACCGCAGCGCTGGAAACTTTCATTGCGCCGCAAGCGTTTAATGCGCTCAAAGCAGCACTCATTACTTACGGTTCGCAGCTTTCCCAAGCGCTTGCCCCGCAAGGCATCCGCGTGAATTGCGTCTCGCCCGGTGCAATTGAGTATCCCGGCGGGAACTGGGAAGTCATCAAAGGCGCCATGCCCGAGCTTTACGAGGGCACTTTGGCGAAAATGCCAATGGGCCGTTATGGCAATGACGAGGAAGTGGCCAAAGGCATTGTCTTCGTCGCATCGCCCGCCGTCCCTTACATGACAGGCGCGAACCTCGTGATTGATGGCGGCTTTACCCAGCGCGTCCAGTTCTAAAGCAAATCAAGCAATCACCGTTCATGCTGAGCCTCGGCAAAGCGTGAGCGGCCTACCCCATTTGGCTCGCCCTTAGACAGGCTCAGGACGAGCGATTTTGAAAGAGGTCAAGACAACACATGGCTGAAATAGATCGCGACAAGCTGCTCGATATCTACACGCGCACAATGAAAGTGAACCGCACGGATGAGAAATTCCGCGCGCTCCTGATGGAGGGCAAGGTTGCTGTCATGTATTATTGCGTGCGCGGGCAGGAGCTTGTCTCGGCCGCAGCCATGGCAGCGCTCGAGCAGGACGATTATGTTGTCTGCACTTATCGCGGGCAGGGCGAGCAAACCGCCAAGGGTATTCCGATCAAGAAATGGTGGGGCGAGTGTCTGGGCAAGGAAACCGGCACTTGCAAAGGCAAGGGCGGCACCATGCATATCACTGATCCTGATACAGGGA
>CAZJAG010000187.1:0-1906 GCA_964543735.1 uncultured Porphyrobacter sp.
TGGGTGCGCAGATGACTTTGTGGCCGATTGAGCTGGTCGAGGCATTGGCCGCCAAGGGCTTTCGCGTGATCCGTTTCGACAACCGCGACATTGGTCTGTCGCAAAAGTTTGAAGGGGCCAAAGCGCCCGGCATGGTTTGGCAAATCCTGCGCCAGCGGATCGGCTGGCCAGCCAAGGTTCCCTATACGCTCAAAGATATGGCCGATGACGGGATCGGCGTGCTCGACGCTTTGGGGATCGACAAAGCGCATGTTGTGGGCGGATCAATGGGCGGGATGATCGCGCAATTGATGGCGATCCATCATGGCAACCGGCTGCTCTCGCTCACCTCGATCTTCTCAACCACGGGCAATCCCAAGCTTCCGCAAGCCGACAAGGAAGCGATCGAAGCGCTGACCGCGCCGCTCACTTCAATGGATGAAGATTATCTGGTCGAGCATGGCTTGAAAGTGATCCACGCAATTGGCTCGCCCGGTTATCGGCCTGAACCTGATGCTGCGCGCGAGCGTGTGCGCACCAGCATTCAGCGCAGCGTCTATCCCGCGGGCCTTCCGCGCCAGCTTGCCGCGATTATCGATGATGGCGACCGAACAGCACGGCTCGCCTCGGTCACAGTGCCAACCTTGGTGCTGCATGGTGAGGATGATCCGCTGGTCAAGGTTGAGGGTGGCCGCGCGACTGCCGATGCTATTCCCGGCGCAAAGCTGGTAACACTTCCGGGCTGGGGCCATGATTTGCCGATTGAGCTCATCGACACACTGGCTGAAAATATCGCCACTCACGCGCATGGAGCAATGGAGCCTGCCTAAAAGCATTGCGTAAGAAGGGGCGCTGCGGATTCAAAAATTGCGCAGCCCGATTCGATTGATTCAAACCCCTAGAATGAACTTTTCCGGCGAAAAATTTTTGCGCAGATTCATTTTTGGGGTTGCGCAGCCCAAAACCCTAGCTTTCTCCACGCGTCGCGGCGTAGTGCTGATGCAATACACCTGTTCAAAACCGCCTCGTGTTACATTAAATACGCGTTAACCCTCTTGCGCCCCAATCCACTCTGATTCAGTATTTAGTGGTTGGCTTTATGGGGGCACACACCAGATTTTGTGTTTTGCGTTGTGGAATGGATCGCCGCAACCAAACCGCATTTGACGGCGTTGTGGCGTTTATCCGCAAGGCTCTGTGGGCAAAAACGGGAAAACTAATTCCCTTGCCCTGCTGAAAAACTGCTAGCTCTATCGGGTCGGACTGGCTAGAACGTAAGTGGAACAAACGCCTTGGGAGTAGGGGTGTCTGTTCGGAAGAAGGAAGTCGGGTGCGATGACTGAATTTCGTAGTGCAGATGAGGCCGCGATGGGTCTTGAACAGGAAGATGATGTGACAGAAGTGGAAACAGCCAAACCGGCACCTAAGAAGGCCGTTCGGAAAGCGTCGACCAAAACTGCACCCAAATCGAAAGAGGCAAAGGCTGTGGCAATGGATAAGCAGGATAAGGGCAGCGAAGAGCTGGTCGCTGAAAAGGCGGGCGAGGCACTTGCTGGCGCTATGGCTGAGGCCACAAAGGCGGCCAAGGATATCGATTCCAAGAAGGTCAATGATCGCCGCTTTGACATCCAGATTGATGAATCGCGCGATGCGTTCCTGACCGAATTCGGCAAGGAAACGCTGACCGACCGCTATTTGCTGCCTGACGAAAAGTTTCAGGATCTCTTCGCGCGCGTTGCGGATGCCTATGCCGATGATGCAGAGCACGCGCAGCGGCTCTATGATTACATCTCGTCGCTGTGGTTCATGCCGGCCACTCCTGTGCTTTCAAACGGCGGGACCAATCGCGGCCTTCCGATCAGCTGTTATCTGAACAGCGTGTCCGACAGTCTCGACGGGATTGTGAACACCTGGAACGAGAATGTCT
>CAZJAG010000188.1:0-1901 GCA_964543735.1 uncultured Porphyrobacter sp.
GCCAGCCCTATTTCATGGCTCGCAACCTTCGCGCGCAACCGCGCGGTGGATCGTCTTCGCACGGGCAAAATCCGTCAGGGCGCTGTGCCGGTTGAAGAGGCCGCGCCCATTCCCGATGCTGCCCCGCTTGCTGACAGCCTGCTGATCGATGCCGAGAAATCGACCCAGATCCACGCCTGTCTTGAAACATTGGAAGAGCGCCAGCGCGGCGCAATCCGCGCAGCCTTCTTCGATGGCTATACCTATGCGCAATTGGCCGAAAACGCCGATGTGCCGCTGGGCACGATGAAAAGCTGGGTGCGCCGCGGTTTGCAAAAGCTGCGCGCCTGTCTGGAGGCCGCTGAATGAGCGATACTCCGGAAATGAAGCGCGATGACCCGATGCTGGCGGCGGAATATTCGCTCGGCCTGCTAGAGGGCGAGGAATTGCTCGAAGCGCGCGGCAAGTGCGCCGATGGCGGCATTTTCACCACGCGCAAGGATTGGTGGGACAATTGGTTCATCCCGCTGTCTGACGAGATGGACGGGATTGCGCCCGAGCCTCAGGTGTGGGAGCGGATCAACTCAGCTGTCAGCGCCAAGGCACGCGGTGCAGACACAGGCGCTGATGTGATCTCGCTCAAGCAGCGCCTGCGCAATTGGCAGATCGCGGGCAGCACGGCGGCGGCCGCCGCTGTTGCAGCATTGGCGCTCCTCGTGCTCTCGCCCGATCAGGCAAGCATCTCCACACCGCCTAGCTCGCCGGCACAAGCGCCGCTCATGGCCAATATCCCCATCGGCGATACCCAGCTGCGCATCAGCGTTGCATACATGCCCGATGCAGAAGAGATGCTCGTCTCGGCCAGCGGACTGACCGCAGACGGCGTGCATGATCACGAGCTGTGGCTGGTGCCTGCTGATGGCAGCGCTTTGCAGAGTTTGGGCGTGGTCGTGCCGGGTGAGGAACGCCGCATAGCTCTTACCGAAGACATTACCGGCAATATGGGTGACGGGGTTCAGCTGGTGCTCACGCGCGAGCCATTGGGCGGCAAACCCGAAGGCGTGGACGCTGGCCCTGTTGTCGCAGAAGGCGCTTTCAATCAGGTCTAACCCCCTGTGATTGCGCGCAATTCCAGGCGCGTTTAACTTTTTTCAAAGAAATTTGCATCCGCTCTTGCAGCGTCCGCGTATCTCCAATCGCAAGTTCGGAGGGGCTTGTTATTCAAGGAGACGAATGAATGACGATGTCCACTCAGCTCAAGACCGCGGCCCTCGCAGCTATTGTTGCCACTGCCTCGACTGCTGCCTTTACAAGCACCCCCGCTGCCAGCCATGATCATGGCCACAAGACGCAGCCGATGTCGCAGCCCAATATCGTTCAAACCGCGCAATCCACTGGCGTGCACAAAACGTTGGTGACTGCCGTGACAGCAGCCGGGCTTGGTGAAGCATTGTCAGGACCTGGCCCGCTCACCGTTTTTGCTCCCACAGACACAGCTTTTGCCAAACTGCCTGCAGGCACGGTTGAAACTTTGGTGAAGCCTGAAAACAAGGGCACGCTTACCACGGTGCTCACCTATCACGCGGTTGCAGGCCGCGTCACGTCGAGCGATCTGGTCGCTTTGATCAAGAAGCACAATGGCACTGCGACAATTACCACGCTGGCCGGTGCGAAGCTGACCGCGCGCATCTCTGGCGACAACATCATCATCACCGATGGCGCAGGCCGCGCGACCGCAGTGACGCAGGCTGATGTCAACACATCAAACGGTGTGATCCATGTAACCGATGGCGTGTTTCTGCCGAACTAAGGTTTAGTCCCCCATCCCCCTTGCGCTGTTCTGCTTCATCCCTCCAAATCCCGGGACAGCGCACTTTAAGGCCCCGTCTGACCTCCCCCATAGGTCAGGCGGGGTTTTTGTT
>CAZJAG010000189.1:0-1817 GCA_964543735.1 uncultured Porphyrobacter sp.
GATCGAGCGGCCCAGCGCATCGCGGCCTTCGCTTTCGACTTGGCGAAAGAATTGCAGTTCCTCAGCGCTCGCCTCGACCTCTTCCATGACCATGTAGAGGCCCGCTTCTTCAGCCACCCAGCGCACCGAGCCATCGGGAAATTGCAGCAGCCATTCGTTCCAGAAACCGCGCTCCCACCGCCAGCGTTCGCGCCCGACCACTTCGCCGCGTGTTCCTTCCACCACCAGCAGGCTGCCAAGTTGCAAAGGGCTGACATCGAACGGCATCCGGCCAGCTTCGCCCGCCGGTTTGAGCTGGTCGGCGTTTATCGCAAGAATGCTCTGGCAATTGCCGCAGACCAGCACCGGCAGGCCGGGGCGTTTGCCCGTAACTTCGCCGCCGCATTTGGGGCAAGTCACCATGCTTTGCACCGCGCAATCTCCCCCTTAGCCCAGATTGGACAACAGCTCTGCCTTCTTGGTTTCAAACTCTTCCTTGCTGAGCGCGCCAGCCTTGTGAAGATTGTGGAGCTTTTCGATCAGACCGAGGATGTCGTCGCTCGATTGGCCACCGCCCGAAGCGCCAGCTGCCGCAGCGCCTCCTGTGCCGGTCAGCCCGCCTTGCATCACTTGGCCAAGCGCCATTGCCGCTGCAACGCCTGCGCCCTGGCTGGCAACGCCGCCTGTGTTTTCCGCTGCCTCGTCCAGCGTGTCGGCCGCTTTGAATGTGGCATATTGGTTGAGATTGCCGAGCGCGCGCATCGAAGATTTGCTGTCAATCGCCTCTTGCACCGCTTCGGGAAGCGAGAGGCTTTCGACAAACAATGATGGGATTTTGATGCCCCATTGATCGGTCGCATTGTCGGCGGCTTGGCGCAAACGGTCAGACAATTCCTGCTGATTGGCGGCCAGATCGAGGAACGGCACATCGCTTGACCCAAGGATCGCTGCGAGGCTGGTCGCGATGATCGAGCGCATTTGCGCTTCCATATCGCTGATCCACAGCTCATCGAGATTGGCAAAGGTAGTGCGATAGAATTGCTGCACATCGGCAAGCTGGAACGCATAGGTTCCGAACGCCCTGATCCGCACCGCGCCAAATTCGGGATCGCGCACAGTGATCGGTTGTGCTGTGCCCCATTTCAGGCCCGTCTCCTCGCGCGTGGAGAAAAACGTCACATCCGATTTGAACGGCGATTTGAAGCCCTTGTCCCAGTTCTCAAGATTGGTGAGGATCGGCAGCGTATGCGTTTCCAGCTCGAACAGGCCGGGCGCGAACCAGTCCGCCAAAGTGCCATTGTTGATGAAGATCGCGTTCTGCCCCTCGCGCACGGTCAGGCTGGCGCCGTATTGGATTTCGTTATCTTCCATCGGCACGCGCCAGGCGAGCTGTCCGCGCTCCTGCTCCCATTCCAGAACATCGATCAGCTGTTTTGAAAAGAAACCCATTTCCCGCTCCACCAGTAGATTGCCTTCTGGCTATGCTCGCACAGTTTTGGCGAAGCGAAAATCGGCTGGAAGCCAGGTTTACGCCGCTGTTTTCTGCGCTTTCTTTACAATCGCGCTCAAACCTTTGGTGAGCTGGAACAACCCGTTGAGGCGGCTTTTGGGATCACCCCATGCGCGGTTGATCACCAGCTTCATATCGGGGCGCAGTTTGGCCGTCCCTTTGAGCCGATCAACATAAGCGAGCAGGCTAACAGGATCGGGAAAGTCATCCTTGTGGAAGCTGACAAGAGTGCCACGCGCGCCCACATCAATCTTGGCGATATTGGCAGTGATGGCCTGATGCTTGATCTCGATCAGCCGCACCAGATTGGCGGTGGCATCGGGCAGGG
>CAZJAG010000190.1:0-1805 GCA_964543735.1 uncultured Porphyrobacter sp.
CCGTCAAAAAACGGGCTGTCGATCCGGTCGCCTGTCTCTGGATTGCGGAAGACGCCCCATTCGGGAACCAGTGTCAAAGCCATCAGGCCCAGAACGCCGAGCAGCGCTAGGCCCGCCCAGCGCAGCCCCTTTCGCTCGTCATGGCTCACGCTTTCCATCATCCGGTCATCGAGGATAGCAGGGTCAGCCTTGGACGTGTCATATTCGCCCAGTTTCGGCTCGACGATGTAGATCGTCACCAGCGAGCCGATGATCGTGATGAGGAAGGTGGAGGCGACCATGAAGAACCAGTTCGCGGTCGCGACAACGGTATAGTCGGGCGCGATCAGCCGCGCGGCCTCTTGCGTGATGCCAGCCAGCAGCGGGTCGATTGTGCCGATAAGCAAGTTCGCGCTGTAGCCGCCTGAAACACCAGCGAAAGCGGCGGCCATACCCGCCAAAGGATGCCGACCCAATGCGTAGAATATCGCGGCAGCGAGCGGGATCAGCACGACATAGCCGACTTCGGATGCGGTGTTCGAGACGATCCCTGCAAAGACAATCGCGACTGTCACAAGTTTGGGCGGCGCGTTTAGCACCATGGCGCGCACAGCAGCAGAGAGCAGCCCCGATTTCTCCGCCACACCCACGCCCAGCATCGCGACCAGCACGACGCCCAAGGGCGCAAAGCCGGTGAAATTGTCGACCAGCCCTGTGAAGATGCGGCGGATGCCGTCCCCGTCAAGCAAGCTGACCGCGCGGATCATCCCGTCATCGGCAACGCCTTTTGCGCCTGCGGGCCTCGGGTCTTCCACAGCAACGCCCATCCAGCCGAGCAGGCCTGATAGGAGCACAATGCCCAGCGCGAGGATCGCGAAGAGTGTGACGGGATGCGGCAGCAAATTGCCAAGCCACTCAACCCCGTCGAGGAAGCGGGTAAAGGCGCCGCGCTTTTGGGGCTGCGCGCTGGAACTGTCAGAAGTGCCGGAATTTTCTGAAGTGGTCACCAAACTGTCTCCGCTAAGGCTTCCATCGCCTCTCTTTCGAGAAATAGGGGTTTCGCCTGGCTGAACGCGGGGGACTTGCGCCTAACCCCCACGCTCCTCGAGCCAGTTTTCGAGCCATTTGATCGAATAGTCACCGTTCAAGATATCGTTCTGCCTCAGCAATTCCTGATGCAGCGGGATATTGGTGACAGGCCCTTCGACCACCATCTCTTCCAGCGCGCGGCGAAGGCGCATAATGCACCCCTCGCGGTCGCGGCCATAGACGATCAGCTTGGCGATCATCGAATCGTAATAGGGCGGTATCCGGTATCCGGCATAAAGCCCTGAATCGACCCGCACATGCATCCCGCCAGCGGGGTGGTAATAGGTGACTTCGCCAGGGGACGGCGCGAAGGTGAAGGGGTCTTCGGCATTGATCCGGCACTCGATAGCGTGGCCGCGAAACTCCAGATCGTCCTGCGCGACCGATAGCGGCATTCCATCGGCAATGCGGATTTGCTCGCGCACCAGATCAACGCCGGTGATCGCCTCGGTCACAGGATGCTCGACTTGCAGGCGCGTGTTCATCTCGATGAAGTAGAACTCGCCATCTTCCCACAGAAACTCGATTGTGCCCGCGCCGCGATAGCCCATATCGCGCATCGCCTGCGCGCAGACCTCGCCCATGCGATGGCGTTCTTCGTCCGAGATGACGGGGGAGGGGGCCTCTTCCAGCACCTTTTGATGGCGGCGCTGGAGCGAGCAATCGCGCTCGCCCAGATGGATCGCATTGCCCTTGCCATCGCCAAAGACCTGAAATTCGATATGGCGCGGATTGCC
>CAZJAG010000191.1:0-1794 GCA_964543735.1 uncultured Porphyrobacter sp.
GCAGCTGCCATGCGAGACCTGTGTCGGAATCGTCAATAGCGCCTGGGCCAGTGCGATCCAGAGTGGCATCCATGTCAACGCGAGCGACACCGAGACCGCCGCCGAAGAAGCCTTGGAGACCGTGACGGTCACCAAAGTCAAAAAGACCATTGACCATGAAGCTGAGGACGTTTGTTTCACCAGCAGCCGGGAAAGAACCGTTCAAAGCACGGCCAGGCGTCCCGTTAATGGCAGTCAGGCCTTGTGCTCCTGCGGATAGCTGATCAATGCCAGCTTCCTTATACGCGGTTTCCGCTTCGAGACGGAAAGCCCCGAAGTCATAACCGACGAAACCACCGAAGTCGTAACCTGTGTCGTGATCAGCGGAGGCATCATTCCTCACATCGTTCACGTCAAATTCGACATCTTCAACGATCATTGGACCAGCTTCGAGCCCGATATACCAACCGTTCTCATCATGAGCTACGGCTGGAGTAGCGAGCGCTGTTGAAGCCATCGCCATTCCTATGACGAGTTTGCGCATTATAGTATTCCCCTTTTTAGCGAACTTGGAGCAACTGCCAGCTATCTAACTTTTCAAGCAATAAGTGGCAAGCGGGCAATGCCCTCAAACTGTTGCATATTAGCCTCTATTGCCCGCTTGATCCGACTAAAGATGCAAAATTCGCATTTTTGGGGACATGATTAAGCAACCTAGAAGGCTGACCAAACAGTTAGGTCCGAGCCAATATCCCCGCGTCTCGCAGAATTTGAATGAGCGCGCTGATAGAATTTCTCGCTTCGGTATCGATCGTGGCTCCACCTTGCGGAGCGGTAATCTCAGCCGCCGATTTCCATGCGCCATCATACTGCAGCTGCTTGCCGCTGCTTTTGTCGGTGAGTTTAAGACCAGTACGCGGCGCAATAAATTTCCACTCTCCGGCGAAGCGAAGGGCAATTTTCGACTCGTTAGCGGTCCAATCGCCAGTCGCGTTGGTATCGACAAGCCAGCTCTCGCCATCGTTCGGCGCTGATGGAGGGGCACTCGCGACCCCTTCGACTGCGCAGTGCAGCAGCGAATCAATCAGCAACTGGGCTTCATTGAAAAAGAATTCTTTCTGCGCCTGACCTGCGAACAGCATCGGTAGCGCAAAGCGCGGCGTTGAAGAGGTGAAGGTGACTGGCTCGGACACTGGTGAGGCTCCTGTCTCGTCTTATGAAATGGTTGCGATGAGGGTGGCCGGCGATTGGCTGAAGGTGCCAATCTGCTTGACCCAAATGGGTTGACCCGAATGGTTTGCTAACAAGTTGGATGCGCTCGCTGGATCAATCGCCAAGCTGGTATCCGAGACAGTCCACGAGACCGACGGATCAGCAGTTGGCCCGATCCCAACCAGATAGCTTTCTTGTTCTTCGATTAGGGGAACCGCGACGCTGTCGAGCCAGCGCCATTGGCCTCGCGCTCTGCGTATCCAACACACGCGCCAACTCGCGTCAGACTGAATGTGCATTGCAGTATGCACCGGTGAGAGAGGTGCAAGCGATTGACCAGCAGAAGTGATTTGCGAGACAACCGGGTTCTCATCGCCAAAACCGATGGCTGCAATACCAGTCGCTTGTGAAGACGGTGTCTGGTTCGGATCAAGAACGGTCAGGCGATCGTCAATTAGGATGACGCCAGTGCTTGCGGCGTGGCCAGACAATGCGGCATGTTCAGTTCCCCCGCGTCCCCGCAATAGTCCTGACAGCTTCCAACGGGCCGCCGCGATCTTCTCCGCGTTGAGGAATTGCAAAACCTCATCACCCACTTTCAAC
>CAZJAG010000192.1:0-1725 GCA_964543735.1 uncultured Porphyrobacter sp.
GGCGAAAGGCGCATTGGGCGCTGGGCTGAAACTGGCCGAGAAGCTCAAAGTCGTGCGCACCCAAGACAACGGAAGCGATTGGAACGGCTTCAACGTCCTGCATTTCTCGGCGGCGCGCATGGGCGGCTTGATGTTGGGCTATGCGCAGGAAGGCGGCATGGCGGATATCGTCTCTGCTGCTCCCAAAGTGGTGCTGAGCCTTGGCGCGGACGAGATGGATTTTGAGCCATTTGCGGACGCTTTGAAGGTCTATATCGGCCATCACGGGGACAAGGGCGCGCATGCTGCCGATATCATCCTGCCTGCCGCCTCCTATGCCGAGAAAGACGGCACTTATGTCAACACGGAAGGGCGCGTGCAATTTGCCGAGAAGGCGGTGTTTGCGCCCGGCGATGCGCGCGAGGATTGGACGATCTTGAGAGCCTTGGCCGATGCGCTCAAAGTGGATGTGGGCTTTGACAGCTTTGCGCAGTTGCAGGCCGCAATGATCGCCGAGGTTCCGGCTCTGGGCGAGGAAGCGCGCGCGGATTATGGCGCGCTCCCCAAAGCGGATGCGAAAGCGAAGGCAGAGGGCGAGATTGAGGCCTATCCGATTAAGGATTTCTACCTCACCAACCCCATCGCACGCGCGAGCGATGTGATGCAGCAATGTAGCGCGGAATTGCTCCACGGCGATGAAATGCGGGAGGCGGCGGAGTGATTTACGCAAAACAACCGCTCACCCTAAGCCTGTCGAAGGGTGGTTCTTATCCTGCGTTACCTTCAAAGAAAGTGCGGTGCTTCGACAAGCTCAGCACGAGCGGATTTGAGGAGGCGGCGGAATGAATTTTATCGTGCTCCTTGGAAGCGCGTTTGCGTTGTACATAGCATTGGTCGTTGCGATGAAGTTTGCTCCAGATTTCTTTTCCCGAATTGGCGGTGCTCCAGATCCTGGCGCTGACAATGCCCCAACGGGATCGTTTGGCGATGGAGATTGCGGGGGAGGTGACGACTGATGACCGAATTCTTCCGATCTCTCGGCATGTCCTACGAATGGGCATGGTTTGTCGCCACAGTCTCCGGCATTCTGCTGATCGCGCTGCCGCTGATGCTGGCCGTTGCAATGGTGATCTATGTCGACCGCAAGGTGCTGGGCGCGATCATGCTGCGGCGCGGGCCGAACGTTGTCGGGCCGTTTGGATTGCTGCAAAGCTTCGCTGACGGCCTCAAGGTCTTTCTGCAAGAAACGATCATTCCAAGCGCGGCGAACAAGGGCATTTTCCTGCTCGCGCCGATCATCACTTTCACAGTCGCGCTGCTCGCATGGGCAGTGATCCCGTTCGATGCAGGCATGGTTCTGGCCGACATCAATGTGGGGCTGCTTTACGTCCTCGCGATCAGTTCGCTGGGTGTTTACGGCGTGGTGATGAGCGGGTGGGCGAGCAACTCGAAATACCCCTTCTTTTCCGCGATGCGGGCGGCGGCGCAAATGATCTCTTACGAGGTCTCGATCGGCTTCGTGCTGGTTTGCGTGGTGCTCTATGCGAAAACGTTCAACATGACCGGTATTGTCGAGGCGCAGCAAGGCCATGGCTTCGGCGTGATCAATGGCTTCTTCGCCAATCCGCTGCTGTTCCCGATGTTCGTGGTGTTCTTCATCTCGGCATTGGCTGAGACTGCGCGTGCGCCGTTTGACTTGACCGAGGCGGAATCGGAACTCGTCGCCGGATATCAGACCGAATATTC
>CAZJAG010000193.1:0-1704 GCA_964543735.1 uncultured Porphyrobacter sp.
GCCAATATATTGGGGCCAAGCCAGTCGATCTATAAATGGAATGGTCAAGTCGAGCACAATAAAGAGATTGCAGTTGTTCTAAAAACGCACGCCTCTTTATTGAAAGATTGCATTCGCGAATTGGGAACTCTACATCCGTATGACAGTCCAGCGATCTTGGGATGGGAATGCGATGCAGCTCATCCAGCTACGCAGGAATGGTTGGAAGGTTTGGCTGCGGAGCAGTAGTAATGGGTGGCTTGTCGCGCCGGGGCATAATGCGCGGGATGATTGGAGCAGGGGCGCTGACAATGGCGCCTTACGCCGGCTTGGCAGCAGCGCGTGTATCCTTCCCAAGCCACACAATGCAGCTCACCCGCATTTTGAAACGTGAATTGCATGATGGCAATTTCCTGACTGTCGAGCGGCAATGGCGTGTGAGCTTTGCAGCAATGGCAAGCGGCATTCGTGTGACGGGCGAACAAATGTCAGCGGAAGTGGATGCTCCTGCGAAGATCGCAAGCCTTGCCCGGATTGAGGAAGCGCGGATCGACAATTCCCTGTTCCCGCTCGATTTGTCAGACGAAGGATTGATCATCAGCGGCGGAAGCGAGGCAGAGACTCAATCCTTTGCCCAAGCTTTCACAGAAGCAGAGCAATTGCTGGCCAATGACTTGGCTGCAAACAAAGCACTGGCCATGCGCCATATCGCTCAAATGCAAGCAGCCGTGCAGCCCTTGTTCAACATCTTGCCGCAGGACTTCTTCTTTCCCAAAGGCAGCAATGAAAGCGCGGTTAGGCAAGTCGCTTTGCCTGATGGGTCACACGGCGAATTTGACTGGTCTTACACAGCCTCTCACGCAGCTGGACATGCCTGGCTGGAGCGCGCAGAGCGCCGCATCATCACTCGCATTGGTGCAAGCAGCCGGATGTCGAGCGAAAGCTGGATGATGGCGGAATTGGCGGCGGGCCAAAGCGCCACCGACTAGCTGCAATTGCGCCCGCTTTTGGTTGCGGTATTATTTTACCTCTCGCGAAACCCGCGCTTTTGCTTGACTTGCGCCGCTTTCGAGCACAAATGGCGCGCGTTCCGGATGGGAATCGCTCGCGGTCCGCATCCGTCTCAAGTTTGTATTCTAAAGCCAATTGGAAAACTGATGAAAACGCTCAGCACCCAGACACAGTCGATCAAACCGGCTGATGTCGAAAAGGAGTGGCACATTATTGATGGCGAAGGGCTGGTCGTTGGCCGCGTCGCTTCGATCATTGCCAATATCCTGCGCGGCAAGCACAAGCCGACGTATACTCCGCATGTCGATTGCGGCGATCATGTGATTGTGATCAATGCCGACAAGGTCAAATTCACTGGCAACAAGATGTCAGACAAGATCTATTACAAGCACACCGGCCATCCCGGCGGGATCAAGCAAACCACTCCTGAAAAAATTCTCGAAGGTCGTTTCCCAGAGCGTGTGCTGGAAAAGGCAGTCGAGCGGATGGTTCCGCGCGGGCCGCTGGGTCGCCAGCAAATGCGCAATCTGCATCTCTATTCCGGCACGCAGCATCCGCATGATGGACAAAATCCCAAGACGCTCGATGTTGCTTCTCTCAATCGCAAGAATAAGGTTAGCGCATAATGGCTGACGAAAAGACACCTGAAACCGAAGCCGCTCCTGAAGAGACTAAGGCGCCTGAAGCTGCTGCTGAAACAGAAGCGCCTGCGGC
>CAZJAG010000194.1:0-1671 GCA_964543735.1 uncultured Porphyrobacter sp.
GTCACAGGTTCCGCCGGCTTTATCGGCTTCCATCTCTCCAAGCTGCTGTTGGCAGAAGGGTTTGCAGTCGTCGGGTTCGACGGGATGACCGATTATTACGATGTCCGCATCAAGCAAAAGCGCCACCAGATGCTTCTGCAAAACGAGCATTTCACAGCAGTTGAAGGCATGCTGGAGGATTTCGATGCTCTCCATGCGCTTGCGATGAAAGAGAAGCCCGATGTGATTGTCCATTTGGCAGCGCAAGCCGGCGTTCGTTACAGCCTGGAGAACCCGCGCGCTTACATCGATGCCAATATCGTTGGCACTTTCAATGTGATGGAATGCGCGCGCGAGCTGGGCGTTGACCATTTGCTGATGGCGTCAACATCCTCTGTCTATGGCGCGAATGAGGATATGCCCTTTGACGAGCGCGAGCGGGTCGAAACCCAGATGACGCTTTATGCGGCGACCAAAAAGGCCAATGAAAGCATGGGCCATTCCTATGCGCACTTGTGGAATTTGCCGACGACCATGTTCCGCTTTTTCACAGTCTATGGCCCTTGGGGGCGGCCCGATATGGCGCTGTTCAAATTCACCAAGGGCACATTGGACGGCACCCCGATCGACATTTACAACAATGGCGAAATGCACCGCGATTTCACTTATGTCAGCGATCTGGTGCGCGGTATCCGCTTGCTGGTCGACACGCCGCCTGTTCGCCCTGAAAGCGCTGAGGATATTGCCGAATATGACAGTCTATCGCCTGTCGCACCCTTCCGCGTTGTCAATATCGGCAATTCGGACAAGGTGCGGTTGATGGATTTTGTCGAAGCTATCGAAGCAGAATGCGGCCGCGAGGCGGTTAAGAACTTCATGCCAATGCAGAAAGGCGATGTGCCTGCGACCTGGGCCGATGCGACTTTGCTGAAAGAGCTGACCGGATATCAGCCGCAAACCGATGTGCGCGAAGGGATCAAGCACTTCGTCGCATGGTATCGCGATTATTACGGGGTTTAGTTGGGTTTAGCTACCGGGTGTAGGCAGCGGGGGAGGCGCATTTGCGCCACCTTCTGCGCCTTCTTCGCCGGGCAGAGGCGCTTGGCGTTCACGCTCCAGCCGCTCAAGATATTCACGCTCGATCTGCTCGACACGCTCTTGTTCAGCGGCTGCATCATCATCAATGTCAGCCAATCGCTCAGCGCGCGCTTCCGCAATCAATTGCGCAAATCGCACAGCTGATCCTTCGCGCTTTTCAGCATAAGCTTCATCAATCATTTTCTGAGTGCATCCGGTTAGCCCGCCTGCGCCGCTAGGGCTGCAAGAATGGGTTCCGAAATTGCCAATGACTTTCAGGCTTTGAACGCGTTTGGCCCAAGCTTCGTTTTGCGGACTGCGGCTTTCGCGCAGATTGGTGGGAATGCGGTAACGCTCCGCCTCGACCAGAATTTCGCAGACAACGATTTCATCGCCGGTTGGTTCGGGGCATTCATCCTCACCATAAGCAATCACCATATTGACCTTGTCGCCAGCTGTATCCTGAGCGGCGAGGGGCGCAGCAAGGGCCAAAGCGGGCAAAGAGCATGCAAGTGCGAGAAATGTGCGTTTCATAATGCGATAAACCTGAGTGGATATTGACGCAGATATAATCACATTGCGCGTGAATACCAACTGAAGGGGGTTTTGGTGGGC
>CAZJAG010000195.1:0-1651 GCA_964543735.1 uncultured Porphyrobacter sp.
TCGGGACGGTTGATCGTGACGATCAGCACGCCATCCTTTTCGCTAGTGAGAACTTCTTCGCTCATATCTATATCACTCCCTTGATGGACTTGCCCCTTTGCGGCATGCGCCCATTGCTAAACGCAACTTATATAACTAGGTCAGTTATCAGAGTCTATTGCCCATTCGGGCTCACGCAAAAGGAATTTGTATCATGGCAGAAGCTTACATCGTTGATGCGGTTCGCACCCCTCGCGGAATTGGTAAGGTTGGCAAGGGCGCGCTGGCGCATATGCACCCGCAGCATCTGGCCGCGACCTGTCTGAAAGCGATTGCAGAGCGTAACTCGCTCGACACCTCGACCGTGGGTGATGTGATCTGGTCAGTTTCGAGCCAAGACGGCAAGCAGGCAGGCGATATGGGCCGGATGGCGGCGCTGGACGCGGGCTATGATGTGACCTCTTCTGGCATGACGCTTGACCGGTTTTGCGGCGGCGGGATCACTTCTGTGAATTTGGCCGCTGCTCAAGTGATGAGCGGGATGGAAGATTGCATCGTTGCTGGCGGCACAGAGATGATGAGTCTCACCGCAACCATGGCGAAAGAGAAGATGGCAGCTGGCATTATGCCGCCTATGATGGGCAGCGGCAACGAACGGCTGGCCAAGAAGCATCCGCAATCCCAGCAAGGTATCTGCGGCGATGCGATTGCGACGATCGAAGGCTTCACTCGCGAAGAGCTGGATACGGTGGCCTTCATGAGCCAGAAGAACGCAGCCCAAGCGATTGAGGAAGGCCGTTTCGACAAGTCGGTTGTTCCGGTGGTCGATGATGATGGCAATGTCGTGCTCGACAAGGAAGAGTTTCCCAAGCCGGGCACAACGATGGAAGTGCTTGCAGGCCTGCCTGCCAGCTTCGAGAAAATGGCCGATTTCTCCTTCGCGCCGGGCCAGCCGACGTTCAAAGAGATGGTCAACCAGAAATATCCTGATGTTGATATCCAGCATTTCCACGGCCCCGGAAACTCCTCGGGCGTGGTCGATGGAGCGGCCGCTGTGCTGGTCTGCTCGAAAGAATATTGCGAGAAGAACGGCCTCAAACCTCGCGCGCGGATCGTCGCCACAGCCAACCAAGGCGATTGCCCCACGCTTATGCTGAACGCGCCGGTTCCAGCCGCGAAGAAAGTGCTCGAAAAAGCGGGCCTGACAACCGATGACATCGATTTGTTTGAAATCAACGAGGCCTTCGCTGTCGTAACGGCCAAATTCATGAAGGACTTGGAGCTTGATTGGGACCGTGTGAATGTGAACGGCGGCTCTATTGCCTTGGGCCATCCGATTGGCGCGACCGGCTCGATCCTGATCGGCACAATTGTTGACGAGCTTGAGCGGCGCGAGGGCAAATACGGCCTCGTCACCATGTGCGCAGCGGGCGGCATGGCACCGGCTATTATTGTCGAGCGGGTGGACGGTTTCGTTGACTAACGCCGCATTCTCAGGGCCAGACAATACGCCCGTCATCATCGGTGTCGGGCAATATTCCGAGCGCGTGGGGGAGCCCTCATACGAGGCGCTCTCCTATATGGATCTGGCCGGACGTTCGCTGGCCGCAGCGATTGCCGATAGCGGCGTGCCAGAAAACAGGCGGGGCGATGTCGCCAGCGCGATTGACGT
>CAZJAG010000196.1:0-1616 GCA_964543735.1 uncultured Porphyrobacter sp.
TCACCGCGGACATTTCGATCTACCTCACCCGCCTAAGCGGAGTTCCAGCTGGGATTGAAGGGATCTACATCTACACCCCGGTCGGATTGTTCATCGTCGCTGAGGAATGTTCGGGAGTGAAATTCCTCATTGCAATGATCACACTGGGAATATTGGTGGCGTTCTCTTCTTTCACCAGCTGGAAAAGGCGAGCGATCTTCCTTGCGGCCTGCGTCATCGTTCCGATTATTGCCAATGGCATCCGCGCCTGGGGCACGATCTATATCGCACAATTTGCAGGTGTAGAATTCGCCGAAGGGTTCGATCATATCTTTTATGGCTGGATTTTCTTCGCCATCGTGGTTGCCATGATCCTTGGCGGCGCGTGGCGCTATTTTGAACGGGATGTCGAAGAAGCAGGTTATACTGTGGCCGATACCCAAAGCTGGAATTGGCTTGATCGTGCCGAGGGCGAAAAGGCAGGCAATGCCGCTGTTGCCCTGATTGGTGGATTGGCCCTTACCCTGATTATTGCCATCACCGCGATTTACGCCGGTGAGCCTGTAGGTTAAGCGCGCAGCCTATGTGCGGAATTGCAGGCATCTTTCACAGCAAGCGGGGCGGTAAGGCTGACCCTGAATTGGTCGCAGCTATGTGCGACACAATGGTGCATCGCGGGCCGGATGGATCGGGTGTCTGGGCGCAAGACGAAGTCGCGCTTGGCCATCGCCGCCTTTCAATCATTGATCTGGAAGGCTCGCCCCAGCCAATGCATTCAGCCGACGGGCGCGCCGTCATCAGCTTCAATGGCGAAGTCTATAACTTTCAGGAATTGCGCCGCGAATTGGAGGGCGAGGGTGCGCGCTTCAAAACGGGCGGAGATACGGAAGTCATCCTAGCCGCTTATCAGCGGTGGGGCATCGATTGCCTTGAGCGGCTCGACGGCATGTTCACCTTCGCGCTCTATGACATCAACACACGTCAGCTTCTGATTGCGCGCGACCGTTTGGGCGTGAAGCCGCTGTTTCTGGCTGAACTGAACGATGGCAGCATAGCCTTCGCATCCGAGCTCAAAGGCCTTCTTGCGCATCCCAAGCTTGAGCGCCGCGTCGATATGGCGGCAATCGATGACTATCTCACATGGGGTTATGTGCCTGATACGCGCAGCATCTTGCGCGGCGTGCGCAAATTGCCTGCGGGGCACTTTCTTCTGCTCGAGGCGGGCAAGTCTGTGCCAGCACCGCGCCAGTGGTGGGATATCAGCTTTGCTGAACGGCGCAGCGGTTCGGAAGGCGATCTGGCAGACGAGCTCGCCGAACTGATGGACAAAGCCGTGCGCTCACGCATGGTTGCCGATGTGCCGCTGGGTGCGTTTTTATCAGGCGGTGTGGACAGCTCCAGCGTCGTCGCCCTGATGTCGGGGGCAAGCAATAGCCCCGTGCAGACATGCTCAATCGGCTTTGATGTCGATGCTCTGGATGAGACATCCTACGCCCAACAGATTGCTGAACTATTCAAGACGGATCACCGCGCACGCACAGTTGGAAATGACGATTTTGCCCATATCGACGATTTGTCCGCGATGTTTGACGAGCCCTTTGCTGACGCCTCTGCTTTGCCGACATGGCGCGTTTGCC
>CAZJAG010000197.1:0-1609 GCA_964543735.1 uncultured Porphyrobacter sp.
TCGGCGTGCTGCTGATCGCGCGACGAATGATCAAGAAATTTGTGACGGCAGTGACGCGGGCGGAGGATTAGCAAGCCCGCTGATCTCGCACAGGTCAGATTGTGGATTTCTGATATGGACGAGCTGGCAGGGTTATCGTTCAACAAAGCTCGGATCATTCTGATGCGCGCCACCATAATTTTGGCAGCGACCAAAGCGACACAGGCAAGCCATACTCCCGCGATTCGGGCCAAGTCTTTCAAAAGAGCCTGATTTCTGACGCCTGGGTAAAGCTGGGGCTTCGCATTGCCTTACCGCTCGATTAGATTGATCCACTCGCAAACAGGAGCCGGAGCGGTTGCTAAAAATCAACACGATTGGAGCGCTCACTGTCGAACGCGAAGGGGCCGAGAATGAGCTGCCGGCTTCGCGCAAGACCCGCGCTTTGCTTGCCTATCTCGCGCTAGAACCGGGCGAACACTCGCGCCAGTTCCTGTGCGAATTGCTGTGGCAAGTGCCCGATGATCCGCGCGCTGCATTGCGCTGGTCCTTGAGTAAGCTGCGCGGTCTGCTCAATCTCGAAGATCAAGAGGTTGTGGCGGCATCGCGCAATTGTGTGCAGCTTATTGCCACCGGGATTGAGACTGACCTCGGAGCAATCGCGCGCTGTGCTAAGGACCCTGCATGCTCGCCCAAAACGCTTGAAGCGAATTGGAAGGATGCACAAGGCGTCCTTCTCGAAGATTGCGAAATACCCAACCAGCCGGAATTTTCCGCGTGGATCGCGCAGCAGCGCAGCAATCTGGAAACCCAGCGCAGCAAGCTTGCGCAGCTCATGGCGAGCCATCCCCAGCTTGATCCGGCACGCCAAGATCGCTGGGCGCAACGTCTGCTGGCGCTCGACCGCTTTGATCACGCCTCTGCACGCCTCGCCGTCGCAGCCAAACGGGCGGTCGGGCAGGTTGAGGCGGCCGACAAATTGCAGGCTCAGCTTTCCGCAGACTTCCTTGCCGCTGGCCTCGATGCACCGATTTTTGACAATCCAGGCCCTGCAAACTTCCCCCCTCAGACGCCGTATCGCGCAAACTCGTTTGGCCAAGAAGAGGCCGTGCCCGACCAGAAAATTCAATTCGTGCGCAGTGATGATGATGTGACGATTGCCTGGGCCAGCGCCGGCAATCCCAACGGCCCGCCTTTGGTCAAAGCGGCCAATTGGCTCACCCATATGGAGCTGGATTGGCAAGCCCCGATCTGGAGCCCGCTCTACCGTGACCTTTCCCGCTCGCACCGCTTTGTTCGCTATGACGAGCGCGGCTGCGGCCTGTCGGATTGGGATGCGAGCGACATCAGTCTGGAAAGCTTCGTCGCCGACTTGAAGCAAGTGGCGGATGCCGCCGGGCTCGACCGCTTCCCACTGCTTGGCATCAGTCAGGGCGCAGCGGTGTCGATTGAGTTTGCCGCGCGTTATCCTGATCGCGTATCGCATCTGGTCCTGTTCGGCGGTTATGATTGCGGCTGGCGGCACACCGCTAGCGAGGATGAAGTTCGCGAGCGCGAGGCTGTGATGGTGCTGACCGAAAGCGGCTGGGGACGCGAAAACCCTGTCTATCGCCGCATGTTCAGCCAGACC
>CAZJAG010000198.1:0-1512 GCA_964543735.1 uncultured Porphyrobacter sp.
TCGACTTGAGTCCAGCTGATTTTCGAGCGGTCGCCTTGGCACAGCCCGCGCTTGGTCACGAAATTGTAGATCCCGCCCTTGCCTTCAGCATCGCCCGGATACCAGTTCTGGACAGTTGAGTATTTGATCTCCGCATCTTCCATTGCGACCAATTCCACGACAGCTGCGTGGAGCTGGTTTTCATCGCGCATGGGCGCTGTGCACCCTTCGAGATAAGAGACGTAGGAGCCTTTCTCCGCAACAATCAAAGTGCGTTCAAACTGGCCCGTATTCTCCGCATTGATGCGAAAATATGTGCTTAGCTCCATCGGGCAGCGAACGCCTTCTGGAATGTAGACGAAGGTTCCGTCTGAAAAGACTGCGCTATTGAGCGTTGCAAAGAAATTGTCGCGTGTCGGCACGACTTTGCCGAGCCATTTTTTGACCAGCTCGGGATGCTCTTTGATCGCTTCGGATATCGAGAGGAAAATCACGCCTGCTTTGCTGAGTTCCTCGCGGAATGTGGTCGCCACACTGACACTGTCAAACACAGCATCAACTGCGACTTTCTTCGCGCCTTTAACTCCTGCCAGCACTTCCTGCTCGCCCAAGGGAATGCCGAGCTTGTCGTAAACTTCCTTGATTGCCGGGTCGAGATCATCGAGCGAATCCAGCTCCGGCTTCTTGGTCGGCGCAGCGTAATAATAGGCGTCTTGATAATCGATTTTGGGATAGCCGACTTTGGCCCAGTCAGGCTCTTCCATTGTCTGCCACAGACGGAAAGCTTTGAGCCGCCATTCGAGCATCCATTCCGGCTCTTCCTTCTTGGCAGAAATAAAGCGGACAGTGTCTTCGGATAAGCCCTTTTCAGCAAATTCGGTTTCAATATCGGCAGACCAGCCATGCTCGTAATCAGCCGCTTTGGCAGCGGCGTCCTTGGCTTCCTTGTCGATTTCGGGTGCATCCATCTCTGCGCGAGTGTCGAGGTTCAGGTCGTCGCTCATACTAATTCTTCCGTGCGAGCCAATTGAGTGAGAGGGATATCCGCCAGCGCGCCGCGCAAGGCTTGGTTGACCACGGGCCAATGCGGGCGAACACTGCAATTGTCATGGATCGCGCAATCGCCGCCTTCGACGCAGGCCGTCAGAGCAATCGGCCCTTCCACTGCCTCGACAATATCAGCAAGGCTGATCGCTGCTGCTGGCCGGGCAAGCTGCAATCCGCCGCCTGCTCCGCGAACAGAGCGCATTAGCCCCGCGCCAGTGAGCTTGCTGACTACTTTCTGGACTGTGGGCGCAGGCAAGCCCGTTTCAGCTGCCAATTCGGACGCACTTACCCGCCCACGCCTCTTGTTGTCGGCATCGACAAGCGATGCCTTGCCACAATGGCGCGCAGCCTGACACATGGTCACAACAGCATAGTCTGCAAGGTTCGATAAACGCATGACGCGCAAATCGGAGCAATTTGTTCCGATTACAAGGAAAAACCCCTTATTGCGAGTCGTTAGCGTTTTTGTTGCCCTATCGCTTCGCT